>NZ_LOCO01000032.1:0-43310 GCF_001574445.1 Marinobacter excellens LAMA 842 | reverse complement strand
GCGAGTACGGGCGGAAAGTGGTTCCCATCAGACGTCCTGTTGCCGAAAAATTTTCGGTTTATTATGCCAGAAACGAGCTTCTGCCGCGCAGACTCCTAGCTGAGATTAGCGAAGGGAATCACGGTAACGCTTGAGGAAACATGAAAAGCCAAAACAAAAGAATATCGGCCACGGACAACACGGACGTTCACGGACGAAGGAGTAGCTCTTTCCTTGAGCTGTCCGTGTACGTCCGTGTTGTCTGTGGCATAAAGTCTTTTACTTCTTACCGGCGCGCTTACGCTCGTTCTCGGTCAGCAGTTTCTTACGCAGACGGATCGACTTGGGCGTTACCTCTACCAGCTCATCGTCATCAATGAACTCAAGCGCCTGCTCCAGGGTGAACTTGATGGGCGGCACCAGGCCGATCACTTCGTCTTTACCGGAAGCACGCATGTTGTCCAGCTTCTTGCCCTTGGTGGGGTTAACCACCAGGTCGTTGTCGCGGCTGTGGATACCACACAGCTGGCCTTCATAGATCTCCTGACCCGGGTCGAGGAACAGCTTGCCACGGCTCTGCAGGGTTTCCAGCGAGTAGGTCAGCGCGGTACCGGTCGCCATGGAAACGATAACGCCGTTCTGGCGGCTGGTTACGTCACCCATTTTCACCGGGCCGTAGTGGCTGAAGGTGGAAGTCAGGATGCCGGTACCGGAAGTCATGGTCAGGAAGGTGTTCCGGAAACCGATCAGGCCGCGGGCCGGAATGGTGTATTCCAGGCGGATTCGGCCCTTGCCGTCCGGGATCATGTTGGTCATGTCACCCTTACGCAGACCCATCTGTTCCATGATCGCGCCCTGGTGCTGCTCTTCGATGTCGATGATCACGTTTTCGTACGGCTCTTCCTTCTGACCGTTTACTTCCTTGACCACCACTTCCGGACGGCCTACGGCCAGCTCGAAGTTTTCGCGACGCATGTTCTCGATCAGAACCGACAGGTGCAGTTCACCACGGCCAGACACCTTGAACTTGTCAGCCGAGTCGCCTTCTTCAACCCGCAGCGCCACGTTGTGCAGCAGCTCCTTTTCCAGACGCTCTTTGATGTTACGGCTGGTCACGTACTTGCCTTCTTTGCCGGCAAACGGTGAATCGTTTACCTGGAAAGTCATGGATACGGTGGGCTCGTCAACGGTCAGTGCCGGCAGTGCCTCAACATTGGCGGGGTCGCATAAGGTATCAGAGATGTACAGCTGATCCAGACCACTCACGCACACAATGTCGCCAGCCTGCGCTTCTTCAACTTCCACACGCTGCAGGCCTGAATGGCCCATGATCTTCAGGATACGACCATTACGCTTCTTGCCATCGGCGCCAACAGCCACCACCGGAGTGTTGGTTTTAACCTTGCCGCGCATGATGCGGCCAATACCGATAACCCCCAGAAAGCTGTTGTAGTCCAGCTGGGAGATCTGCATCTGGAACGGGCCATCAAGGTCAACCGCCGGAGCCGGCACGTGGTCAACAATCGCCTGGAACACGGCATCCATGTTGTCTTGCAGGTCTTCGTGATCCAGACCGGCAATGCCGTTCAGGGCGCTGGCGTAAACAATCGGGAAATCCAGCTGCTCGTCGGTGGCACCCAGGTTGTCGAACAGGTCGAATACCTGGTCTACAACCCAATCCGGGCGGGCGCCGGGGCGGTCAATCTTGTTTACGACCACAATCGGGCGCAGGCCCGCTGCGAACGCTTTCTGGGTTACAAAGCGGGTTTGCGGCATGGGGCCGTCGATGGAATCCACCACCAGCAGCACACTGTCTACCATGCTCATGACGCGCTCTACTTCGCCGCCAAAATCCGCGTGCCCCGGGGTGTCCACGATGTTGATATTGTAGTCCTTCCATTTAAGGGCAGTATTCTTGGCCAGAATGGTAATGCCACGCTCTTTTTCCTGGTCATTGGAATCCATAACGCGCTCGTTCTCGAGCTCCTTACGGTCCAGAGTGCCAGACTGGCGCAACAACATGTCTACCAGGGTGGTTTTACCGTGGTCAACGTGGGCAATAATGGCAACGTTTCTAAGCTTATCAATCACAACGGGTATCCTGCAGAATTTAGCGGCGAGCAGTATATAGAAAAGTCCATGTCGATAATATGAAGAATAGTGCCTAATATGTAACCAATCGACTAATGCACCGTTATCAGGCAGGATAAGAATCAATGCACCAATAAAGTGCACACATTCAGTGCAACCAATGCCTGTAAGCTGCACTCCGGTGCGCCAGAATCGCCCCAAAGCCTTGCCGCTGCGCTGTTCTGGCGCAAAACCGAAAAACTGGCAAGCCCCTTGCTTATCCTTGTGCAGCCGTAATTGAAAGGTAAGAGCCAACAGCTTCTGTTAAGCTGCCCTGACCTGAAAAAGATCGGGCTTCAGCCCGCTGAACGATCCGGCATAACGAACACGACATCACTACGGAGCATGCACAATGTCCAAGACGATTGATTTGATCAAAGAACACGAAGTGAAATGGATTGACCTGCGCTTCACCGACAGCCGCGGAAAAGAGCAGCACGTCACCCTGCCCGCCACCGAAGCCGATGAAGATTTCTTTGCTGACGGCAAAATGTTTGACGGCTCCTCTATTGCTGGCTGGAAAGGTATCAACGAATCCGACATGATCCTGATGCCGGACGACGAGACCGCCGTACTGGATCCGTTCACCGAAGAAACCACTGTCAACATCACCTGCAACATTGTAGAGCCTTCTACCATGCAGGGTTATGAGCGCGATCCCCGCTCTGTTGCCCGTCGTGCCGAAGAATACCTGAAGTCCACCGGCATCGCCGATGGCGCGCTGTTTGGCCCGGAGCCCGAGTTCTTCGTGTTCGATTCCGTTAAATGGAATGTGGACATGCAAGGCGCGTCTTACCACATTCACTCTGAAGAAGCTGCCTGGGTTTCCGGCGAAGACTTCGATCGCAACAACATCGGCCACCGCCCAGGCGTGAAAGGCGGCTATTTCCCGGTTCCGCCGGTCGACAGCCTGCACGACCTGCGTGGCGCCATGTGTGCCGCCATGGAATCCATGGGCCTGGAAATTGAAGTACACCACCACGAAGTGGGCACCGCTGGCCAGTGTGAAATCGGCGTTGGCGCCAACACCCTGACCCGCAAAGCTGACGAAGTTCAGATTCTGAAGTACTGTGTACACAACGTGGCCCACGCCTACGGCAAAACCGCCACCTTCATGCCCAAGCCGGTGGTTGGTGACAACGGCTCCGGCATGCACGTACACATGTCCCTAAGCAAAGACGGCAAGAACCTGTTCGCCGGCGACAGCTACGCGGGCCTGAGCGAAGCCGCCCTGTACTACATCGGTGGTGTGATCAAGCACGCCAAGGCCATCAACGCCTTCACCAACCCGGCCACCAACAGCTACAAGCGTCTGGTTCCGGGCTATGAAGCACCGGTAATGCTGGCCTACTCTGCCCGCAACCGCTCTGCCTCTATCCGTATCCCGTATGTAAACAGCCCGAAAGCACGTCGTATCGAAGTGCGCTTCCCTGACCCGGCGGCTAACCCGTACCTGGCGTTCGCAGCCCTGATGATGGCCGGCCTGGACGGCATCCAGAACAAGATCCACCCTGGCGATGCCATGGACAAGGATCTGTACGACCTGCCGAAGGAAGAAGCGCTGAACATTCCGAAGGTTGCCGAGACCCTGTCTGAAGCCTTGGACTGCCTGGCAGAAGACCACGAGTTCCTGACCCGTGGCGGCGTGTTCACCGAAGACATGATCGCAGGCTACATCGACCTGAAGCGTGGCGAAGTTGAGAAACTGAACATGACCACTCACCCGGTTGAGTTCCAGCTTTACTACTCCTGCTAATGTAGCGCACCAATATGGTGCAAAGCATTCCAGCCTTAAAGCCCCGCCTCGTGCGGGGCTTTTTTGTGCCGCTTTTCGCAAATCCGACCAAACACCCCGCGCCCTTAACGATATGTAACCAAGGGATTGCCCTCCGGCGTTGAAATGCCCGGAGCCGCCACCGATAATCGAGACAGTTCACTACCGCAGGTTATTGTCATGAAAGCACCGCTCACCCTCGCCACCGGCTTGTTACTGCTGGCCACCGCATCGGTTCACGCTGAGGTTTACCGCCATGTGGATGCTCAGGGCAATGTAACCTTCTCGGACGAGCCCATGCAGGGTGGGGAAGAAATCGAGGTTAAACCGGTAACCACCATCACACTGCCAAAGCCTGACGCGGTGAGAGAAACCGAACAGTTGCTTGAGGAAGTGGAGCGCGAAGGTGCAGCCTATGAGAGCCTTTCCCTGATCTCCCCTGAGAACGACCAGGCCTTCCACAGTGGCAACGGCGACGTCACCTTTGAAGTGCGTAGCACCCCGAGCCTTCGGCGCGGTCATCGCTATGAGGTTACTCTGGACGGCCAACCGGTTGGCCAAAGTACCTCTGGCTCCATCACCGTCCGCAATATTGACCGGGGCACCCATCAGGCGGGTGTTCACATCGTGGATCGCGATGGCATACAGGTAAAAAGCGGCCAGCCAATCACCTTTACCATTCACCGCCCTTCCCGCCTGAACTGACATTTGCGCACCACTTTAGTGCAACTGCACCACGATAAAGCCATACTTTGGGCAGCGAAGGGGCAAAACCCCGGCTGCCTGTAGCGACAAGCTCCCCATCTGCACCAACCTACAGCACCCGGATGCCCTCCGGGCCCCGCTGTGCCCGTACTTAGACCATCATCTTATCTCAGCAGGCAAAACTGGTTCGCTTTTTGCAAAACCGGGGTAACCACCATGAGTTTAAAACGGAAACCAAGCATGTCGTTCCAACCATCCATCTCGCTGGGAAGCGGTTATAAGAGCATTCTGGACAGCCTGACCACGGCCGTTCTGGTGCTGGGAAACGACCTGACCATCCGTTACCTGAACCCCGCCGCCGAAAGTCTGTTTGAAACCAGCATGACCCGTAGCCAGGGCCTGCCCCTGAAAGACGTTCTGCTCGATTCTGCGGACGCCCTGAAAACCCTGTATGCGGCAGCAGGCAATGGCCAATCCTACACCCGGCGAGAAGCAGAGTTCGCTTTACTGAGCGGCTCAAGGCTGACGGTGGACTATTCGGTGACACCCATCAGCCTTGAGCCCATGGAGCTGTTGATCGAGATCCAGCCCCGGGACCGGCTGATGCGCATCAGCCGCGAGGAAGACATCATCTCCCAACAGGAGACCACCCGGATCCTGGTTCGCGGCATGGCCCATGAAATCAAGAACCCATTGGGCGGCATTCGTGGCGCGGCTCAACTGCTTGACCGGGAGCTGAACGATGAAGACCAGCGCGAATACACCCGGGTAATCATTGACGAAGCAGACCGCCTGCGCAGCTTGGTCGATCGTATGCTCGGCCCCAACAAGGCGTTGAAGATTGCACCCACCAATATCCACGAGGTGCTGGAGCGGGTACGTACTCTGGTTGAGGCTGAGAGCAAAGGCCGGGTCCGCCTGAAACGGGATTACGACCCCAGCATCCCCGAGTTCCCGGGCGACAAGGAACAACTGATCCAGGCGTTCCTGAACATCGCCCGCAACGCTATGGAAGCCGCCTTCGAGAACGAAGGCGCCACGCCTTCCGATGTACCGCCGACCATCACTTTCCGTACCCGTGCGCTTCGCCAGTTCACCATCGGCCACCGTCGTCATCGGCTGGTGTGCCGGGCCGACATCATCGATAACGGCCCGGGTATTCCAGCGGATCTTCTGCAGAACATCTTTTATCCCATGATCAGTGGCCGGGCCTCAGGAACCGGCCTTGGCCTTTCCATTACCCAAAGCATCATCGGCCAGCACCGAGGGCTGGTGGAGTGTGAGAGCGAGCCCGGAAGAACCGATTTCATCATCTTCCTGCCTCTGGAGGACAACCAATGAGCCAACCGGCAAACGTCTGGATTATCGACGACGACAAGAGCATTCGCTGGGTGCTGGAACGCGCCCTGAACCAGGCCGGTATGCAGCCGCGCGTCTTTGACAGCGGCGAAAGCATCATGATGCGACTGGAACACGAACAGCCCGATGCCATCGTCAGCGATATCCGCATGCCCGGAGTAGACGGCATCACCCTGCTTTCACAGATTGTCGACAAGCATCCGGATGTGCCGGTGATCATCATGACCGCCCATTCGGACCTGGAAAGTGCGGTTACCAGTTATCAGACCGGTGCCTTCGAATACCTGCCCAAGCCCTTTGATGTGGACGATGCCGTGGCCCTGGTGAAACGCGCTGTGGCCCACAGTCATGAAAAACGGGCCGCCAGCGAACCCCAGGCCGACAGCGCCCAGCGCAATACCGAAATCATCGGTGAAGCTCCGGCCATGCAGGAAGTGTTCAGGGCCATCGGCCGCTTGTCCCACTCCAACATCAC
Source organism: Marinobacter excellens LAMA 842 (assembly GCF_001574445.1). Classification (NCBI taxonomy): domain Bacteria; kingdom Pseudomonadati; phylum Pseudomonadota; class Gammaproteobacteria; order Pseudomonadales; family Marinobacteraceae; genus Marinobacter; species Marinobacter excellens. The sequence continues at coordinate 36,888 of NZ_LOCO01000032.1, read as the reverse complement.
GGTGCTGATCAACGGCGAAAGCGGTACCGGTAAGGAGCTGGTTGCCCAGGCCCTGCATAACCACAGCCCGCGGGCCCGTAACCCTTTCATTGCCCTGAATATGGCGGCGATCCCCAAAGACCTGATTGAGTCTGAGCTGTTCGGCCACGAAAAGGGTGCTTTCACCGGTGCCGGTGCCGCCCGCCAGGGGCGGTTTGAACAGGCAAACGGCGGCACCCTGTTTCTGGATGAAATCGGTGATATGCCAGCCGACACCCAGACCCGTCTGCTGCGAGTATTGGCCGATGGCGAATTCTATCGGGTAGGCGGCACCACCCCGATTAAAGTGGATGTGCGTATCATCGCCGCCACTCATCAAGACCTGGAAAAACTGGTCCAGGCAGGTAGCTTCCGGGAAGACTTATTCCACCGCCTGAACGTTATCCGCGTGCATCTGCCCAAGCTGGCGGAGCGGCGGGAAGACATTCCCCGCCTGATGCAGCACTTCCTGAAACGGGCCGCCAAGGAACTGGCGGTAGAGCCCAAGTTGTTGCGCCCGGATGCCGAAGAGTACCTGACCACCCTGCCGTGGCCCGGTAACGTCCGCCAGCTGGAAAACACCTGCCGCTGGCTGACCGTGATGGCCAGCGGGCGCGAGATTCATGTAGATGACCTGCCCCCCGAACTCCTGCACCAGGCGGAAAGTGAGCACAGCGCCACTGGCCAGACCTGGCAGGAAGGCCTGAAAAACTGGGCAGAACAGGAACTGAAGCGCGGCAAGAAGTCGATCCTGGACACCGCCGTACCGGAGTTCGAGAAGATTATGATTGAGGTGGCCCTGAAGCATACCGGCGGGCGCCGCCGGGATGCCTCCGTGCTGCTTGGCTGGGGCAGGAATACGCTGACCCGGAAGATCAATGAGCTCGGCCTGGACCATCCGGAAGGGGAGGAGGATTAACATCCCTCCCCGCCCGTTGGCTATCAGTTAGCGGGCACTTCCCGCCAGTAGATGATGCGGTCGTTGCCCCGGTATACGCCAAACGTGGCGGTAGCGGAGGGGTCTGCTAACACCCCATCGTTGTTCCAATCGTCTTCCAGCCACTCCGGAACATCCCAGGTCAGCAGATCGGTGCCCTGGGTACCAAGAGGTTCCAGGCGCAATGGCCCGGCTGTGCCCTGGTCGAAAACCCCGGAATCCGCAAGCAGCGCATGGTGAGTTTCGGCCGAATCAATATCGGTCGTTGTCCACGTGGTGCAACTGTCCGCATCATGGGTAACAAACCGCCCGCCCTCGAAAGACTCCACCCTGAACGGCATAAACAAGGCCTCCACCGTTTCCGGGCCGTAAACGTTCTCCATGATCAGCCGGCCGTAGCGGATCTCAAAAGAGGCCTCCGGTTCGAAGTCATAGGGGGCCGCCTCGGCCTGAACACCGTCGGTATCCTGAACCGATGTGACGGTAAATTCTAACTGCGGCAAGAATGGCTCTATACGCGTGACCGGGCTCTTCGGATACTCGAACTGATCGTTCGGGTTGAACGAGAACAATATAAGTCCGGGTTCCTGTACGCTGAGTGCGGCCGCCTCCTGAGTGACAGAAAACGCCATTGGGTCGCCATTGGCATCGGTTGCAGCAAGGTCCTCAATGGGAACAAGTGTTGAGACGCCGGCCACCGATAGGCGCCTGAAGCCGTCGAACGTGTAGTTTCGGGTTCGACGGCCCTGTACAGACAACGGCTCAAGCAGCGCGGTGGGCGCCATCAACCAACCGAACGGTTGTCCCGTGTAAGTGAACTGCCCTGCCCCGCACTCCGCTTCAAAGGCGCCTGGGTCCACCGTGACCCGGAAGCGGTCAGGATAGAAGCGCCCGACCGGAGCACTCCGGCCCTGCGGTAGATCCCGCCCAAGATAAGCCCCGGGCGCGGGGCTTGTGAGAAAGCGGAATACCCCCACTTCGGACTGATCTACAGCTACCGTGGTTTGCGCATCAACGGCTCGAGCATGATCGTAACTACCAGGAGAAACCACACCGGTCTCGCCACCGGCAGGGGCCACCAACTCCACCTGTAAAGGAATGCCCGGCAGTTCGAAGTTTGGCGAGACCGGATTACCAGCACAGAAATCCACATCTGTGTCACTCTGCCAACCTGCTGCGGTGATGGTCAGGTCAAAGAATTCCCCTGCCCTGCGGAACAATGGGCAGGTCTCATCACCCTGGGAACAGGACGATGCAGCGGAAACACAAAAGCCGGCGGGCACACTGACAAAGCTGTCCGCGCCGGGCATCAGCAGGCCGGCATCTTCGGTTGCCTCGCTGCCCCGATACAGTGCGTTGAGCTGCATCTGCCCTGCATCCGGATAGATCACATCGATCTCCGCAACGCCATCACCATCAAATGACAAATCAATTCCAGCTGGTGCGGAAGCGTCTATGCCAACCGGCGCCCCATTCACAGACACCGCTCGACTGACGTCTCGGCCACCCGGGCCAGGGTCTACATATTCGGACCAAAACTCCACAGCTTTGGTTTGGTTTGCAAACGCCGGCACACATTGCTGAGTGACATCGTCCTGACGGACCGCCCGCACTTGAACAGGGCCGGAGGGTCGGTGTGAAATCAGATCGGGAAGGTCAAACGCCAGGCCCGATTCAAAGAAGGGCAGGTCGCAATTTGACGCCGACAAGGATCCACCTATCTGGCAAAGTGTCACGGCCTGGGGGCGTGTTGAAGGATTTGATCCAACAACATCGAGCCTCACGGTTCCGGGCGACGTGTTCTGCAACGTCGCCTCCCCGAAGCCATTTACCAACGACACCACGTTTCCACCTTGCCAACCGTTGGCGGGGGCCAGTGTCGCCTGTACCGGGTCGGTGAATAGCTCAGAGCAATCGGCGTTGCCGCATGCTCGAACCTGTATCGTCTCGGGTTGACACGTCAGGGCAACGCCGTCATGAATGATCTCGAAATGGTCTACCTGTTGCCCTACGGGATTCAACTTTAAGGCGCACAGTTCAATGTTTCCCAGCTCATGGATGTTGGTGGAGCCACCAGTGGAACCCGTCAGGGAGAGCAGAAAATTTTCCGGCACCGCAGGCTGGCCGGGCTCCGCCAGCGCATTGAACGGGGCAATAAGCGTCTGGAAATTGTTACCACTTCCGGAAGTATCCCGCTCTACCGACACGATGGCCTGGCCCGCCAGCCTGGAATCAACGGTGATTCGATAGCGCTGGGCCGTGGGGTTAGTACCGGCCTGATCGATGCCCGGCGAAAGCGTGTTGGTGCCTCTCAGGTAACGATAATTGCCCTGATAGGCGCCGCGAATGGCAACGGCGTCTGCCCGGGAACCAGGGCCTCCCTGCCGCCCCTCGGTGGGATTGGAGAAATTCCCAAACTCATCCAGCCCGATCCCGAGCCAACCGCCTGCAAACCCGGGGTCGCCATTATCTCGCTGGGCATACCCCAGTGAACCACCGAAGCTGCCTGGCTGCGGCGTTATTGCAGAATCTGACAACACAATCGCCAGCCCGTCTGCACCACTGCCACCGTAAGCAAAATAGTCGAACTCGAGAATCACCAGATTGTCTGCGCCTGGAATCTCTCGTTGCAGCGTCGCTGCTGTCGACTGATTACTGACGGCTTGGGTCATTCTTAATCGATTGTTGACGACCGAGGGGGTGAAGCTTCCACTGGCCACAGAAGTAACCCAATCGTCCGTAGACAAGCTTCCGCCGTCGAAGTCATCGACAAAACAGGTCAGGCCGTCATTTGGGTCTGTAACCCTGATCAGTATCTCATCCTCGCCAAACGGCTGTTCGCCTCCGCAGAAAAACAGAAAGCAGTTCTGATAGCGAGATTCAAACCGCACTATGTAATCACCCGGTTGATCAAATGTGACCGTTTGAGTTACCGGTGAACGCTCGCATAATGTCGGCGTACTAGTGGATGACTGGACCAATACACCGTTAACCAACCACCGATCATTCCACCTCTGGTTAAAGGTAGACTCAACGTCTGAACACCCCTCCCCCCTGACAGCCAGGGACACAGCGTTCCCAACTTCCACTGCAACCGGTCCAACACTGTCACCATTGGCGGAAAGCTCCACACGTCTGGCACACAGTCCGGCCAACAAGCCCTGCTCAATGCCGCTGTAGTCTGCCACCGGGCCGGTATTGCCGGTGCTGATGCCGCCACCGGCTGCCAGGCCACCCGTGATCACAGCATTATTGCCAACGCTGATCGACCCGGCGGCGTAGAGTAGCCCATTGACCTGGGCGTTGTTCCCCAAGGTCAGGCTACCTCTGGTCACCAATAACAACTGGCCCGGATCACCGCCCGCATTGATTGCAATGTTATTCCCAAAGGCTTGCGAACCATTGATAAAAATCCTTACCTGGGCACCGTCTGCGACATTCAATTGGTACCCATTACCAAGGTTCGCACTACCGAAATAATAGTCTCCGGCGGCCAGTGTCGTGCCTGATACTGGCCATGGATTGTTGGCCCAGGGCACCCCCGAAAGGTCCAAGGTATTTCCGGAAGCCTGCAGGTTGCTGTTGACACCACTGGGAGCACCGAACACATCAGAACATTGGGCCGCCCAAGCTGGCGGCGCTGCCATGAACAACACGAAGAGTACTGCCAGCATGGCCCAGGAGAAGTGGGGGGACCTCATCGTACTCTAACCTCCAGGACTCGTTCCGCGGCATCCGCGCCTGAACCACAGACACCCCTGCTCGTGATTGTGTAGAGCGTGCCCCCGCCGCTGCCCCCCGTACCCCCGGATGGATCCTCTGCGGAACAAGCCAGCAACGCCGAGCAGCTTGAAAGGGATGCCTCGGTGAAATTCAGCACCCAGGAAGCCGGACACGACCGCCCTCCATAGAGGACGTCAGCAACCGCGAGCTGAGCACCGCTTTCTGCGGAGAAAAAGGCACGCTGAGACTGGATTTGCAGACTTACAGCGTTGCTGGAACTTTGTTGCAACTGAGCCATCCCGATGACCAGCAGCGCCAGCACGGTGATAACAAACAGTGCGACCGGCAAACCGGCACCGGCCTGATTGTGAATCGATTGCTCAGGGTACATTGCGAATTTGCACCTCCTGGCTCATTCGAGTGGTCTCGTCACCATTCAGGTTTGCCAACTCAAATTCAAAATTCACAACCGCCGCCCGTTGCAACGAGGGTGGCGTTACTTTTAGGTTGAACGAACCGCCGACCAGGTTGGCACTCATAACCTCCCGAGTTCCACCGGCTCCGTTCAGGGCAGCAGCAGAAGGCTGAGTAGAGCCTGGAGAGTACCCGCTGAATCGATAAAGCCATTGCCCAACCTGACAGACACTGACCGGGCTTGTGATGGCGTAAACGCGTTTTTCCGGTGAGCGCTCGCGAAAACGATGACTGGCGGACAGTTCAATGGTTGTATCACTATCCGCGACCGCAATAATGGCCGGTGAAACCGGCCCAGGATTGGAGGTGCCGTAGAGATCGGACTGGGCCGAGCCGTAGCCGTACACCACCAGCCGGGCACCGGCGGGGACTGCTCGGCCGAAGGGTACTATGCTCACTTCATCAAAGCCTGGGCCTGTTGTCAGGGATTCATAGCCGGTGCCGGCGATTACCGGCAGCCATTCCAGACATTCGCCGTTCTCGCGAACGGACAGGGGAAACGCTTCGCGCACCTCCCGGGTGATTTGCTCACTGATCACCACGCCTTGCAGCGCGCGCTGTTGCCGTTCGCTTACGTCCAGCGCACCACGCGTGGACAGGGCAACAAACTGCACCGAGATGGTGGCCACAATGCCCAACAGCACGATGACCATCACCAGCTCGACCAGGGTGAACCCCTGTTGCCGGCGCATCAGAAATTCCCCCGGTAGGCGCTGAACAGGTAGGTGTTCCCGGAGGGATCGGTAACGGTAATATCGATGCGTTTGGCTTCATGATTGCTCAGGCCCACTTCGGTGCCGGCACAGGCCACCGAAATAGACACCTGAAAATTGTTGTAGCCCGATAACGATTCCTCCTCGCTGTTCTCGGGCGGCGCGTTATTCAGGGTGTGATAATCGTCCACATCGTTGAAGGTACGCCGTGTTTCGCCATCCGGCCCAAGGTTGTTGCAATCCGCGTCGCCGGCATCCACCGCTCCGCCGCCCACAGGGGAATCATGGGCAAAGGATTTGGAGAGGATTTCGTCCATGTAGAGTTGCGACAATGCCACCGCACGGGTCTGATTCAAGGGATCAGCGCTTCGGCCGGTGATCAAGGCAAAGGCACCAACAACGCCGGCGATGGCAATACTGATAATGACAATGGTCATCACCAGCTCCACCAAGGTCGCGCCCTGCTGGCGAACACCGGGGCGCCGGCAAGACCTCATGAACAAGGCCCCTGATACACGGCGCCAAGGGAGCTCAGACACAGGGTAAAGTCACTGTCTCCTGAGATCTGGAATTGGAGACTTTGACCGCTGAACGGTGCCGCCAGGCGCCCCATTCGGTCAAAGTTGATGGTAAACCCGCCGCCAGGAATCGGAGTGAGCCCGGATTGACCGGCTACCTGATACGCCACACTGGCGCCCTCACGGCGGATGGAAAACAGGGAATCCGCCGCCTCGAACTCAAAAGCATTCGAGGTTTGGCGGATGGTTACAGAAGTAGAGGGGTTGCCCGCCAGCGCTGCTTGTTGGGCAAGCAGCGTGGCGGAGGCTAGTTGTTGGGTGGCTAGCAACGGGGAGAAGGCTGAACTTCTGGTGAATAGGCCGACTCCCAACACAGATAGAACGCCTACCAGGAGAATCACCATAATTAACTCGACTAAGGTAAACCCTGTCGTTGCTCTAGCCACCCACATAAAGCTTACTCTTTCGGAAGAAATTGGGCCTTATTACTGAAGTAGCGACTCTGCGCTTATAGCAAACCCATTAGCAACCCGGACTAGGTGCCGTCGTCACAGTGAGTGATGCCGCAGCTGAAGCTGTTGCTTCCGTGTAAGTTGCAACGCATGTTCCTACGGTTATGGTCCCAGCAGTATCATCGTAGACGATTTCGTCTCCATCAAACTGAGCTGCGACAGGTAAGGACGCCAAAGTTGGGAAACCATATGCGATGGCAAGTGTTGGCTCACCATCAATCGCAACGCTTGAGGTTGCCTCGTTCGCAACTCCACGCGCCAATGCAGTTGACCGAACAATACTGATCGAGGATCTTGCTGAACCTACGGCACCCTGGAATACCGCAGCCCGGGCATCCCCACCCAAATCCGCAAACCGCGGCAAAGCAAACGCCGCCAGAATACCCAAAATCACAATCACCATAACCAGTTCGATCAGGGTGAAACCTTTCTGCTTTCTTGACTGAATTGCATTCATCATTGTCATTACCTCTTCTGGGGTCTACTCAAACTCGTTTTTCGATATCAGTTGATGACGGTCACTATGGAGCCGTCAGCGGTGTCGTAGGTGATCGTGCTGTTCTGGCCATCAAGCTGGTACTCGTACTCACATGCGGTTGTGTTGGACACAGCAGCCCAGTACTCCGCGTTGGCGTTAGCGGCCGAGCGCTGGTCGATGGTCGGAGCGTTAGACTGCATCAGACCTCGCCAGATCTGTACGCAGCGCGCCTGGTTTGGTGCAGTGGTCGTTCCGTCAGTTGAGGTGGCCCAACCATCTTCATTAACTGCTACATCGCCGTCGCCAAAACCATCAACCGCACTCACGGCTCCAGTCTGGCCATTCGCCACCCACTGAGCCTTAGCCAAGGCCACACCCGCGCTCAACGCACCAGCGGTACCCTTGATACTCGCCTGATGCGCCTGCTCCGAAAGCTGCGCAAACCTCGGCAGCGCGAAGGCCGCCAGTATCGCCAGGATGGCAATCACCACCACCAGCTCGATCAGGGTGAACCCCTTCTGTTTTTGCCTGCTGTTGTACTGCATCATTCGTCGCCTCTTGCCTGTGATCTGTCGTGTTATCCCGTCAGCGGCTGGCGTCCTGCCCGCTCACTGTGGTTTCTGTCAACGGCACCGGTACCAGTTTCAGGCCGGTTGGCCGCTGTGCTTGCACCCGCAGGTTGTTCCGGCTGCGGTTTGCAAATTCGGTTGTCACTGTCCAGGCGAGGGGTTGGCCGGGTTCTGCGAGCTGCCCTTCAATGGTTATCGGCTGCTTTGGGTTATAAATTAACCAACCTTGGCCATCTTCGCCTGTTTCTTTTTGTTGCCCGGGGCGAAAGCACCAGTCACCTTGCTTCGGCTCCCCTTCGCTGCATTCGCCTGTGTACATGGGCCATTGGTGGTCCAGCCACTCGAAGGGGTTGCGCCCTTCCAGTTCTTCCAGACTGCCCTGCCGGCTCAGCATGGTTTCGGCCCCTTTCACCACCAATGCCGCCCGCAACTGGCTCAAAACCATGTTAACGCTCTGTTGTTCCGCCCGCTGCAGCTCGCCTTCCAGTTTGCCCAGCAACACCCACCAGAGGGTGAACAGCACCAGCAGGGCAACAAACAGCCGCATGCGCCGGGCGTTGGCCAGCCCACTGGCGGAAGACCAGACCGGTTGGCGCACTAGCCGCGCCCCATGGCGGCGGCTCCCAGGTCCCATATGGGCAGGAACACGCCCAGCGCCAATATCAGTACCAGGATGCCCATGGCCACAATCAGGATCGGCTCTATGGATTCCGCCAGCCGTTTCAGGCCGTAGTCCACGTCTTCGTCGTAGAAATCCGCCACGTTGTTGAGCATGTCATCCACCGAGCCGGTTTCCTCGCCCACGGCAATCATCTGCAAAATCAGCGGGGTGAACATTTCGCTTGCGCGTGCGGTGCGCAGCAGGCTTTCGCCGCGCTCGATGCCCAGGCGCATATCCTTAATGTGGTGCGCTATCCAGGCGTTGTCTGTGGCATCGGCGACCACGGTCAAGGCATGGGTCACCGGCATACCGGCTTTCAACATGGTGGCGAAGTTCCGGGCAAACCGGCTGAGGGTAATCAGCTCCAGCAGGGGGCCGATAATCGGGAGCTTCAGTTTGTAGCGGTCCCAGATTTCCCGCCCCTGTTCTGTCTGCTTCCACTGGCGCACGAGCACACCGGCAGCGGCGAAACCAAACAGCATCACATACCAGTAATTGAGCAGGAAGTTAGACGTGCCCACCAAGACCTGGGTCAGGAAGGGCAAGTCGGCCCCCATGCGGCTGAACACCGATGCAAACCGGGGAATGACGAGAAAGTTCACCACCATCAGGGCCGCCAGCAGGGCCACCACCACAAAGGTGGGGTAACGCAGGGCCTGTTTTACCCGGCGTTTGGTGTCCCGTTCCAGTTCCAGGATTTCCGACAGGCGCTTGAACGCGTCATCCAGCATGCCCGTATTTTCGCCCACGTGGATCATGGCGATGAACAGGTCGGAGAACACTTTCGGGTGCGCCTGCATGGCCGTGGCCATGGTATTACCGCCTTCGAGGCGATTGGTGATATCTTCCAGTACCTCCGCCAGCACCGGTGAACGGGAGGTTTCCGCCAACCCGCGCATGGTGCGGATCAGCGGGATGCCCGCTTTGGTGAGCGCGTGCATTTGCCGGCAGAACACAATCAGTTCATCCAACGTTACTTTTTTGCGGAAGATGGCCAGGTTGTTTACCCGGTCCATGCCGGATTGCGTTTGCACCTGTTCCTGAATGGCCAGCGGGGTAATACCACGGCGCATCAGCTCACTGGCCGCCGCATCCACATTGGCGGCGGTCAGTGAACCTTGCTGGACAACACCACGGTTGTCTTTACCCCGGTAGCTGAACTGCATCAGTCATCTACCCCTATGGCGCCGTCGGCTGCCAGGTCATCGCCATTCAGCAACGCCCCCTCAGTGGTAGCAGCTACCCTGGCCACTTCCTGTAAAGACGTTACCCCCTGCAGGGCATAATCCATCGCACACTGGCCCAGAGGGCGGAACAGCGGGCTTCTCCGGGCGGCGCGAGTAAAGTCAGACACATCCTTTCTGCGCAGGGCATCCAGCATGTCTTCGTTCATTTCCAGCATTTCGTACACGCCCACCCGGCCCTTGTAACCGGTATTACTGCATTGGTAGCAGCCACGGCCGTGCACGAAGCCGGCCTCGATATCCAGTGGATCCAGGTCGAAGGACTGCAGCCACACCAGTTCCTGCTCAGAAGGCTGGTAGGTTTCCTTACAGTTATCGCACACTCGGCGCACCAGGCGCTGGGCCACCACGCCCAGCAGGGAGCTGGCCACCAGGAACGGCTCAGCGCCCATGTCGATCAAACGCATGGCACTGCTGATGGAATCGTTGGTATGCAGGGTCGACAGCACCAGGTGGCCGGTCATGGCGGCGCGCAGGCCGATTTCCACGGTTTCGTGGTCCCGCATCTCACCCACCAGGATGATGTCCGGGTCTTGCCGCAGGGCGGAGCGCAACACCGTGGCGAACTCCAGCCCGATTTTCGGGTTTACCTGTACCTGGGTGATGCGCGGCAGCCGGTATTCCACCGGGTCTTCGGCGGTGATGATCTTCACTTCCGCCTTGTTCAGTTCGGTCAGGGCACCGTAGAGGGTGGTGGTTTTACCACTACCAGTGGGGCCGGTGACCAGAATCATGCCATGGGGCTTTTTGATCAGTTTGCGGAAGCGGTCCAGCAGGTGTGGTGGCATGCCGGTGCTTTCCAGATCCAAAGTGCCCTGGCTCTGATCCAGCAAACGCATTACCACCGATTCGCCGTACTGAACCGGCATGGTGGATACCCGCACATCAATGCTGCGGCCTTTCACCCGCACGTTAAAGCGGCCATCCTGGGGCAGGCGCTTCTCGGAAATGTTGAGCCCGGCCATCAGCTTCAGGCGCAGAACAAGCGCTGCATTTACGCGCTTTTCTTTCATCACCTGTTCTTGCAGTACACCATCCACCCGCTGGCGAATGCGCACGACGGTCTCGTCGGGCTCGATATGGATATCCGAGCTTCTGGCCTGTACGGCATCTTCGAACAGGGTCTGCAGCAGTTTGACCACCGGGGCGTCGGCGCTTTCGGATTCGGCGGACAGGTCAGCCAGGTCGAAAGCGTCATCACCCAGTTCGTCTTCCAGCTCTTCCGCCAGGGAGGCGATTTCATCGGTGCGGCGGTAGACCAGATCCAGGGTGTTGAGCAGTTCGCTCTCCCGCACCACCGCCTGTTTGATGGGCTGCTTGAGCACCCGCACCAATTCGTCGTAGGCGAAGATATCCAGCGGGTCGGCCATGCCCACCAGCAACTCCCCGCCCTGTTCCGCCAGCACAATGGCCCGGAACCGGCGCGCCATGGCTTCTGGCAGCTTCTTAACCAGTTCGTTATTGAACTGGTAATGGCGCAGCTGAACAAAGGGCACGTCCAACTGGCGCGAGAGGATGTTGAGCAGGTTGTCTTCGTCGACATAGCCCAGCTCGATGAGCGTTCGGCCAAGCTTGCGACCGGTACTTTTCTGCTCCCGCAGGGCGGTCATCAACTGCTGTTCAGTGATGACATTATTCTGAACCAGCAGGTCGCCTATGCGGATTTTCTTTTTCGGTTCCGTACTCATGATTCCGCCTGCAAAACTGATATGCGTTGCCGCGCGTAGTCCGCCAGTGAAGCAGACATTCCGGGCATGGCCGCAGCCTGTGTATAGGCCTGCAGCGCACTTCGATTGCGCCCACCGGTTTCCAGCGCAATGGCCAGCCCCAGCCACCAGGTGCCCTGGCTGTCGTCGTGGGCGAGCAATTCAGACCAGTGGCCAGCCGATTCATCGGCTGCGCCGGCCTGTTGCAACAAAGTGGCCAGGGTAATGCGATATTCCACCTGTTCAGCTACCGGGGGCACCCGGGCCTGCAAGGTAGCGATCGCCAGGTTCAAATCGCCCAGTGCCAATTGGGCGCGGGCTTTCAGCAATCTCAGGCTGGCATGTTCGTTGGTCACAGAGTCCGGCAGCCATTCCAGGGCACGACCTGGCCTATCCAGGACCAGCATCTCCCGGGCAAAGATCTCCCGGCTTCGGGGAGCCGTTTGACGGGTGGTCAGTTCCGTCAGTGCACGCTCTGCCTCACCATTGCGACCGGTTGCCAGCAAGCTGGCCAAGTCACGACTGGTGCGCAGGTCCACCGCTTCCGGCGTTTCCCGTTGCTGCTTTACCGGTGGTTCCGGCGCACGATCCCCAGTGTTCACCTCCCGCTCAGGGGTTTGTGGCTGCGCTTGCGCCACCTGAATAACCTCGGGCTCGTCCTGGTCCGCCGCGGGCTCCGCATTGGCCGGCTCGGAGCGCTCCGGCGTGGGCTCGGTTACCAACACGATCTCCGCCGTGGATGCACTATCAGGGGTCGACACCTCGGTTTCAGAAGCAGGCTCAACAGGGATCGGTTCGACGATGAACTCTGGCAGGGCGGCTGTCTCCGTGATCTCTTGTGATTCCGGGGCTGCCGAAACCCTGGCGCTATCGGCGACAACGGACTGCTCTTCAGAACTACCTGACAGCATCCACCAGGCACCTACGCCACCCATCAACGCCAGTGCCACCATCAAAACAATGGCAATCGGCATCCCGGACGCCGCCGAATCCCGGGCCACAGGCTGGCCAGTGTAAGTGCCGGCCACACGGGGCGGATTCTGCCGTTCCTCTGCTGCCCTCAGGGCATCATTCAACAAGCTCATCCCCACCTCCGGAACCAGCTAACGGGGCGGGCGCTCTCTGTGTCTTTCACGGCTTGCAGAGCGTGCTTTCTGGCCACCTGCCGGTCTCCCCGCCCCCAGGCCGCCAGCATGGACTTATGGGCCAGGACATTGACCAGCCGGGGGATACCGCCGGATGAACGCCAGATGACCTTTAATGCTGCCGGGGCAAAAATGTCCGCTCCGTTATAGCCGGCCCGGGCCAGGCGATGCCGCAGGTACTGGCCCACGGATTCCTGACCCAGTGGCTGCAATCGGGTCTGAAAGGTGATTCTCTGGCGCAACTGGCGCAGGCTGTCCTTCGCCAGGATGGTATCCAGCTCCGGCTGGCCAAACAGCACAATCTGCAACAACCGGGTGCTTTCGGTTTCCAGGTTGGTCAGCAACCGCAGAGCCTCAATGGTTTCTTCGGGCATGGCCTGGGCTTCATCAATCACCAGTACCGCCGGGCTTTGTTCCATGGCCAGGGCAATCAATCGCTGGTTCAGCGCCTTGAGAATCTGGTGGCCGTTACTACACCCGGCCACGTCGACACCCAGTTCCTCGGCAACCGCCTCATAGAGGGTCTCCGGCGGCAGGTTCGGATTGGGTATGTAAGCCGTGCAGGCGGTCTTATCCAGTTCGTTGAGCAGCAAGCGGCAGAGCAGGGTCTTGCCGGTGCCCACCTCGCCAGTCACCTTGATAAAGCCTTCCCGTTGCTGCAACGCCACCAACAGCAGTTCCAGCGCATCGGCATGGCTGGGCGCCCGGAGGAAATACCGGGTGTTTGGCGTCAATGCGAACGGTGCTTCCTGCAGTCCAAAATGGCTTTCGTACATCAGCGGGGGGCCGTCTCCGCCTGGGGTTTGACCGACTCTGCCGAGTTCAGCAGATCTCTGAGCACGTTCATCCGCTCCCGGCTGGCCTGGACATCCGCCTGCATTTGGCCAGTGTTGGCCACCATGGGCCGTATCAGGATGACGAGTTCGCTCTTGCGGGATTCGAAGCGACGCTGCTTGAACAATTCCCCCACCAGCGGAATATCGCTGAAGAAGGGCACGGCGGAGGTGGTGTCTTCACTGGTGTCCTGAATCAAGCCACCGATCACCACGATCTGCCCGCTTTCTGCCCGAATCACGCTGTCGGTTTCACGCACCGTGCTGCGCGCCAGCGGCAGGGTGACATCACGCTCGCCAATGGTGATGACCTTTTCCTGGTCATTCACTTCGCTGACTGATGGATGCACATGCAGTGTTATCGCGCCGCTGTCGGAAATCTGCGGGGTAACGTCCAGGGAAATGCCGGAGAAGAACGGCGTCAACTCAACCGAAGTGGAGGTTCTGTCGGTGGCGGTCACCGCCGAGTTGTTATCATTGAAATCAATATCGGTGACGAAGAACTCGTCGGTACCTACCTTGATGACGGCTTTCTGGTTGTTGATGGTGGAGATGCGCGGGCTAGACAGAATCTGCACATTGCCCTGCTGACCCAACAGCTGAATAAGACCGGTGAAATCGCCGGCGCTCACCGTGGCGGAGAACAGCCCGCCAATATCCGGGGTGCGGATCGGCTGACCCGCCAGCGACTGGGCCGTGAAATAATCGGCACGACCGGCGGAGCTCTGGACGTCAGCCCAGTTGATGCCCTGCTGGTAGCCCTCGTTCAGGGTAACCTCCAGTATTTTCGCTTCCAGAACAACCTGACGCTGCATGATCAGTTCAGTCCGGCGCAGGTAATCCTCCACCATCCGCAAATCGTCAGAGCCCGCCCGGACCATCACCAGGCCCGCGCCAGCGTTAACCACTACCTGGCCATCATTACCCACGATCATAGCCACCGTCTGGCGAATATCCCGCCAGAAGTCAGACTCGGTATCGGTCGAGATGGTGGTGCCCACCAGGTTTCGGGTTTCATTACCGGTATTGGAATTGGAGTTTGAGTTGGAAGCACCGTTGCCACTGCCCCGGGCGCTGCTGACCTGGCCCGAACTGACACGGGTTTCTGAGCCACCGCGGCGTTTGAAATGCAGGTAGTCAATGGGGAAAAGTCTTGTCTGTATCCGGTCTTCCGCCACCCGAAACAGCCGGCCATTACGCTGGATATCCAGACCGTATAAATCCGCAGCAATCTCCATGACTTCCGGGACGGTGACATCGCTCAGGCGCAGATCAACCGGTGTCGTAACGCCCGGATGGACCACCACGTTATAGCGGGTACCCTCCACCAGCGCTTCAAAGAAGCTGGAGGCTGGAACGCCGCGGGCATTCACATCAAAACGCTCGTCCTGCTCCTGCGCACTGGACAGGGGCGGTAGCAACTGACTGCTGATTTCCGCGGCTGATACAGGAGCAGGATCACCGGATGCGGAGCCCGAGGCAGGGGTTTGCCGCTCGGCTTCGGCCAGCGCCTGGTCAATCTGATCGGCAACGTCTGTTGATGTGGCGGCAGACGTCCGCATCAACGGGTTATTGGCGCAGGCAACCAGTGTGAGTGAGAGCATGGCAGCTGCGAGAGGTCTGAGTGTTGTCATCATGGTCCGACTGTCTGTCATGGTGTTCTCCGCACCTGCGGGAGCGGGTCCGGATACAGGGTTCTGGGTTGGCCGCGATCTGTTACTTCTACCCGATCTTTGAAGATACGGCGCACACGTATGTTGTCATGGCTGTCGCCCTCTTTCAGGGCTACACCCTCAATGACGGCAATCCGCCGCTCCTTGCCCAGGAGGATCGAGCCCAGCCGAATTTCCCGGGCCGGCGATGCCACCACCGGCTGCGAGTCAGCACCGGGAGGTCGGGTCGGGTCTTGCAAGGCATAGGCCTGGAGCGACCCAAGTGACACCAACGTCATCATCAAATATCTGAACAAAGGATGTGCCATCTCAAACTCCTAGCCACGCGGCATCAAGGCTCAGGGTGCGCACACGGATGGTCGCTTCACCCTTGGGCCAGGCACCGGCCTGATAGTCCAGCTGTATCCACCCCAGGCGCTCATCCATGGTTTCGAGCCGCTGTAGATACGCCAGCACATCGAGATAACCACCCCGGATGGTCAGCTCCACGTCGTGGGCATAGAGCAAGGGCTCTGCAGCTTGCCGATTACCCGCCTCTGGCTGGGCACCGTCATAAACCGGTGTTGGCGTGCGCAATGTCATGGATTCCAACTGCAAGCCCTGTTGAGCTGAGAGCATGTCCCGCAACAGCGTGACCATGTCCCTCGGTGCGATCAGCTGCCCGGTAGTCTCGGTAATTTCCTGATCCAGCCGCTCCAGGCGGCTTTGCCGGGAAGCCAGTCGCTGGCGCAATGCCTCCGAAGGGTCACCGGCCAACTGGCTGTTGAGGGTTTCCTGTTGGCTAAGCAAACTGTTCTGCGTAGCCGTTAGTGCCTGCACTCGGTTATTGAGTTGCTGCTGCCGGGTTTCCACTGGGGTAACCAACAACTCCCAGCCCAGGACGAACATGAGCACACAGGCAGTCACGACGATCAAAACCCGCTCACGGATCGGGCGGTCGTTGTACCACTGCGCAGTGGTGGCCAGAGAATCTGTCAATTTACTCATCGCCCCGACGCCTCTCCCGGTTGTGTTGCAACACGAAATTCCACCCACTGATGATCAGCTTCGTCGTCTGGCCGCTGCAACCGGAAATCGCCAAAGGTTTCACCAACAAACGCCGGCTCGTCACCCAGGCGCGCAAGGTAGCTAGGCACCAGTTCCGCCGCCCGGGTTCTGCCCTCAAGACGCATGGCCGAGGGAAGCGATTGCAAGCGCACGGCTGTCAGCCACAGGTCCTCAGGAACCTGGCGCGCCAGGGCCGAAAGCCGCCCGGAAAAACCACCGTGGTTGTGGGTTGCCAGCCCTTCCACCCGTTCGAGCAGACGCTGCCTGCGAGCAATTGTCTCGGTGATCCGCGCCAGCGAGGCTTCCAGGTCAGGATCTGGTTGCCTTGCCTGCACCTGGTCGGCCATGGTGGCAACCGCCGTTTCCAGATTCCGGTTCTGCTGTTCCAGCCGCTCTACCTGCTGCTCCAGCGTCTGATTGTGCCAGCGGCCAAAAGCCATGACGGCCACGAGTATCAGCAATACGATCCCAACCAAAGCTCCGGCCGTACCGGCATGCAGCCGCTGCCTTGTAGGGCGAAGTTCCGGGGTATACAGGTTCACCTGTTGCCTGATCATGCCGGACTCCCCTGGCCAAGCGCCGCACTCCAGGCGGGCAGGCATCGGCTATCAAGCGCGTCAGACAAGCCAAACTGGCTCCACTCAGGCACCTCGATACCGGCCGCCATGTAAGATGAGAGCATGGAGTTCAACGGTAATACCGAATCCCGGGCCACCAGTTGGATGGTCGACGGTGGCACCTGGCCGAGCTGGCTCTCGAAATAGTCCATGGAACGCTGGATCTCCAGCGCCAGGGATTGCACAGCACTCTCCTGGCTGGAGGCGTCCCGCAGATCATCATAAGACAGCTCAAGGCGGCGGGAGAGATACAGGGTATCGCCCTGGCATATGACCATCTGGCCATAGCGGTCACGAAGATGAACCAGAGCCACCCCCCTATTCGACTGATCCAGGCGGGCCGCCAGATTTCGCAAGGCCAGCTCGGCAATATCGATTCGATCCAGCTCAAGGCCTGCATCCGCTACCAGACCAATAAGCTCGCGAACCAGAGATTTGCGGGCTGCAACAACGTTCACCAGCGGGCCACGCCCACGGGACGCGTCTTCCGGAAATGCAAACACATCCGACACGGCGTCGGCCGGGCTGAAATCGAGGAAGTCCTTGAGCTTCCATTTGAGCGCATCGGCCAGCTCACTGTCCTCAACACCCTCCGGACGCTCAACTTGAAACACCTGATATTGATCAATGGGCAGGACCAGAACCGCAGGCACACCAGCCCAGCCCTGGTCGTCCACCAGCTTGCTGAGCGTGTCCTGCCGTTGTGCAGAAACACACTCAACAAAGCCCAGCGACTGCCCGGGCGAAGCAGCGGCTCTGGCCCAGGCAATGCCATCCGGGCGCACCTCAAGACAGACAGGCTGTCCCAAAGGCTTGCGGCGGATCAGTTTTTGTAGCGTCGTAACAAGATTCAGGATCATGGATTCCCAGGTCGTGGCCACAGCTCTGCTGCCGGCCGGCGTGCACAAGGTGTTTAAATTATCAGCACTTTTAACACAGGCTTACATGATAGTTGAGAAAGTGAACGTAACTCTACGTTTCACCGACTGATTTCACGGAGATTTTGCAACTCGTTAACAAAAAAACCCGCGCAGAGCACGGGCTTTTTGATTGTCGATGAGCTGGATCACATTCAGAACGGAATGTCGTCATCAAAATCATCAATCGGTTCCGGCATGCCACCGGCCTGCTGCTGACCCTGAGGGTTGTAACCCCCGGACGGCTGCTGCGCCTGGCCACCCTGCTGCTGGGGCGGAGCATTATACTGAGATTGGGGTTGCTGCTGCGGCCGGCCCTGGGGAGCTCCCTGGTTCATGCCACCTTCGCCACCGCGGCTGTCGAGCATCTGCATCTGGCCGTTGATGTCTACCACAATCTCGGTGGTGTATACGTCCTGCCCTTCTTTATTCTGCCACTTGCGGGTTTGCAGGCGACCTTCGATATACACCTTGGAACCTTTACGCAGGTACTGGCCGGCCACTTCCGCCACCTTGCCGAACAGCACAACCCGGTGCCATTCGGTTCTCGGTACCATCTGGCCAGTCTGGCGATCCTTGTAACTTTCATCGGTAGCCAGGTTGAGATTCACAACCGCGTTGCCATTCGGGGTATAGCGGGTATCCGGATCCTGGCCCAGATTACCAATGAGAATTACCTTGTTAATGCCTCGTGCCATCTTCTGCTCCTGATCGATTTTCCGGAACACGTGCGGTCCATGCACGCATCCTTTGTTTAAGAACCTTTACCCTGCCGCACAAATTCAAAGTGCGCAAGCTGATCTTCATGAAAATGCTGACGGTCCACTTTTAAGTAAGCGGTTGCCGCATCTTCCACAATCACCACGTCCTGCACACCGGGCAGGCGGCGCAATGTCTCATCAATCTCATCAAAACCGGCAGGCAGCACCTGCTCCAACTCAACCACAAAGCTCGTGGTGTAATTCGGCGCCGGCATCGTCAGTGCCACCAGAAACCAGGCAGCCAAACCACCGGCCATTAACCAAAGAACCCCTTCCAGGCCGGCAGATTGTAGCAAGTAACCGCCCAGGGCACCGCCGAGAAACGCACCAAAAAACTGCGACGTCGAGTAAACCCCCATAGCGGTCCCCTTACTGGCGGCCGGAGCTTCTTTGCTGATCAATGAGGGCAGGCTCGCTTCCAGAAGGTTAAACGCCGTAAAGAAGAAGAACAGTACGCCCCAGGCCAGCCAGAGACTCTTCTCCACACCGGTCAGTGCGGCCGTTGCCAGCGAAAGCAGGGCGATGGCACCGCAAAGCACCGGTTTCATCACCCGCTTTTTCTCGCCAATGATGATAAACGGCACCATGGCGAAGAAGGATGTCACCATCACCGTCAAGTAGAACCACCAATGGGAAACGCTGGCCAGCCCCAACTGATCCTGAAGCATGGTGGGAAACACCAGAAACAGCGCTGTCAGGGCAAAATGGAGGATGAAGATACCGAAGTCCAGCCGCAGCAGGCGACCGTCCCGCAGCACCCGCCCGACCATCTCCCTCGCGGGATGGGTATCCGCGCTGATTCTGTGGGCATGGGGTGTTGGCACCACTCTGGCTACGATGAACAAGGCCACCATGGCCATGGCTGCCGTTGCATAGAAAATGCCGGACAATCCCCAGAGCGAGCCCAGGAGGGGTCCAACCACCAGTGACACCGAGAACGACAGACCAATGGAAATGCCCACCATAGCCATTGCCTTGGTGCGCTCTTCCTCGCGGGTCAGGTCGCTTAACAGGGCCATCAACACGCTGGCAATCGCACCTGCCCCCTGAAGAATCCGTCCGGCAATCACAACGTATATGGAGTCGGTGGAGGCTGCCAGCAGGCTTCCAGCGGCGAACAGCACCAGCCCGATATAGATCATCCGCTTGCGGCCAACCCGGTCAGACAGCAAGCCGAACGGAATCTGCAACAGGGCCTGACTGAGACCATAGGCCCCAATTGCCAAACCAATGAGCGCAGGCGTCGCGCCCTGCAGATCACTACCGAGCAACACGAACACCGGCATGACCATGAACAGGCCGAGCATACGCATTGCGTACACCGAGGCCAAAGCCATAACAGAGCGTTTTTCAAGCGCGTTCATGCTTACCTGTGCCGGATTGAAAAAATTGGGAAGGCAGCTACTGGCTGCGAGCGGCGCATTGTACCAGATGCGCCCCGGGTGAGGGACTACCCAAGACAGCATACCCCAGGCGGCACAACTCCAGTTTCGCCGGGGGCTACCGAAAACGATATAATGGTGGTTTTACTCAAGCGAGGTGTTATGGACCATATCCAGATCAAAGGCGCACGCACGCACAACCTGAAGAACATCGACCTGGATATGCCAAGAGACAAACTCATTGTCATCACCGGGCTGTCAGGTTCAGGAAAATCCTCACTGGCCTTCGACACCCTTTACGCCGAAGGGCAGCGCCGGTATGTAGAGTCTTTGTCCACCTACGCGCGGCAATTCCTGTCGATGATGGAAAAACCCGATGTTGATCACATCGAAGGCCTGTCACCCGCCATTTCCATTGAACAGAAGTCCACATCCCATAATCCCCGCTCAACCGTTGGCACCATCACTGAAATCTACGACTACCTGAGACTGCTTTTTGCCCGGTCCGGCGAACCCCGCTGCCCGGACCACGGTCAGCCGCTGGAGGCCCAGACCGTGAGCCAGATGGTCGATCAGGTCCTGGCGATGCCTGAAGGCAGCAAACTGATGATCCTGGCGCCGGTGATCAGGGACCGAAAAGGCGAGCACCTCCAGGTGATTGATACCATGCGCAGCCAGGGCTTCATCCGCCTTAGGGTCGACGGCACGGTTTATGACATCGATGATGTTCCGGCGCTGGACAAGAAACGCAAACACCAGATTGATGTCGTGGTAGACCGCTTCAAGGTCAAAGAGGGCCTGGAACAGCGATTGGCGGAAAGTTTCGAAACCGCCCTTGAGTTGGCCGATGGCATCGCGCTGGTCGCCCCAATGACCGGAGACGGCGAAGAACAGACCTTCTCGGCACGCTATGCCTGTACCCAATGCGGGTATTCACTGAGCGAACTCGAACCCAAGCTCTTCTCCTTCAACAACCCGGCCGGCGCATGCCCCACCTGTGACGGTCTGGGAGTGCGCCAGTTCTTTGATGCCGAAAAAGTTATCCAGAATCCGGAAGCCACGCTGGCCTCTGGCGCGATCAAGGGCTGGGACCGGCGCGCGGTCTATTACTTCCAGATGCTGACCAGCGTGGCCGAGCATTATGACATCGACCTGGAAACGCCGTGGGAAGACTTGCCAGAACCGTTTCAGCGAGCACTGCTCTATGGCTCTGGCAATGAAGACATCAGCTTCCGGTACGTCAATTCCCGTGGCCAGATCATGGAGAGAGCCCACCCCTTTGAGGGCATCATCCCGAACCTGGAACGCCGCTACCGGGAGACAGACTCCCAAAGCATGCGCGAAGAACTGGCCCGCAACCTGAGCACCCAGCCGTGCAAAGACTGCGGTGGCACCCGGCTTCGCCGCGGCGCCCGCAATGTCTTTATCGAGGAACGGACACTACCGGAAATCACTCACCTGCCGGTAGGCGACGCTCACCGCTACTTCAGCGAGCTGACTCTCCCCGGCCGTAAAGGTGAAATCGCCGAAAAAATCCTCAAGGAAGTGCGGGAACGCTTACAGTTCCTGGTCAATGTCGGCCTTGAGTACCTGACACTG
Source organism: Marinobacter excellens LAMA 842 (assembly GCF_001574445.1). Taxonomy (NCBI): domain Bacteria; kingdom Pseudomonadati; phylum Pseudomonadota; class Gammaproteobacteria; order Pseudomonadales; family Marinobacteraceae; genus Marinobacter; species Marinobacter excellens. The sequence continues at coordinate 15,361 of NZ_LOCO01000032.1, read as the reverse complement.
GAACGCAGCGCAGACACCCTCTCGGGCGGTGAGGCACAGCGGATTCGCCTGGCAAGCCAGATTGGCGCCGGGCTGGTGGGTGTCATGTACATCCTGGACGAACCGTCCATCGGCCTGCACCAGCGGGACAACGACCGCCTGCTGGCCACCCTCACCCACCTGCGCGACCTCGGCAATACCGTGATTGTCGTTGAGCACGACGAAGACGCCATCCGTGCTGCCGATTATGTCATCGATATTGGCCCTGGTGCCGGCGTACACGGTGGTGAAATCGTTGCCCGCGGCACCCCTGAAGAGATTATCGCCAACCCGGCATCGATGACTGGCCAATACCTGAGCGGAGAGAAAGAAATTGCCGTGCCAGCAACCCGCAACAAGGGCAACGGCAAACACCTGGTCCTGTCCGGCGCCACAGGCAACAACCTTCAGGACGTCACGCTAACGCTGCCACTGGGGGTCATGACGTGCGTAACCGGGGTCTCCGGCTCCGGTAAATCCACCCTCATTAACAGCACCCTGTACCCGGTGGCTGCGGCCAAGCTAAACAAGGCCACCAGCCTGAACCATGCCCCCTATAAAAACCTCAAGGGCCTGGATCACCTCGATAAGGTTATCGACATTGATCAAAGTCCGATCGGGCGCACCCCCCGGTCGAATCCGGCGACATACACCGGCCTGTTCACCCCCATCCGTGAGCTCTTTGCCGGCACCCAGGAAGCACGGTCTCGCGGCTACAAGCCCGGCCGATTCTCCTTCAACGTCAAAGGCGGCCGCTGTGAAGCCTGCCAGGGCGACGGCGTAATCAAAGTGGAAATGCACTTCCTGCCAGACGTCTACGTACCCTGCGACATCTGCAAAGGCAAACGCTACAACCGCGAAACCCTGGAAGTCCGCTACAAGGGCAAGAACATCAACGAAGTGCTGGAGATGACCGTGGAAGAGGGGCGCGAATTCTTCGACGCCGTACCCTTTATTGCCAGAAAACTGCAAACACTGATGGACGTCGGCCTATCCTACATCCGACTCGGCCAGAGCGCGGTTACCCTATCGGGTGGTGAAGCCCAGCGGGTAAAACTGGCCAAGGAACTGTCCAAGCGCGACACCGGCAAAACCTTGTACATCCTCGACGAACCCACCACGGGTTTGCACTTTTACGACATCCAGCAACTGTTGAACGTCCTTGAACGCCTAAGGGATCACGGCAACACCATCGTGGTCATCGAACACAATCTGGATGTGATCAAAACGGCTGACTGGATTGTCGACCTGGGACCAGAGGGTGGTTCTGGCGGCGGGCAGATTATTGCTGAGGGAACGCCGGAGGAGGTAGCGGACAATCCGGCATCCCATACCGGGCGTTATCTGAAGCCTATGCTCAAGTAGGTTTTCACCACAAAAAAAACCGGGAACCTTTCGGAACCCGGTTTTTTTGAACTAGAGCGTAGATTTTACTCTTCGCCTTCGTCCACTTCTTCAGCCTCGATGTCCAGAGGACGGCCAACCAGCTCAACGAATGCCATAGGGGCATTGTCGCCAGCACGGAAACCGCACTTCAGAATACGAAGATAACCACCCGGACGCTCGCTATAACGGGGGCCCAGCTCATTGAACAGCTTGGCTACCGCAGCATCGCTACGCAGGCGTGAGAACGCCAGACGACGATTTGCAACCGAATCATTCTTTGCGAGCGTGATCAACGGCTCAGCTACACGACGAAGCTCTTTAGCTTTCGGCAGCGTTGTCTTGATCAGCTCATGTTCAACCAGTGACGCAGTCATGTTACGGAACATGGCCTTGCGATGCGCACTGGTCCTGCTGAACTTACGACCACTCTTACGATGACGCATTGCTCTGATTCCTTACCTTAAACTAATCGGCGATCAACCGCCCAGAACCCGGTCATCACCACGAAGGCTTGCCGGCGGCCAGTTATCAAGACGCATGCCCAGAGACAAACCACGGGACGCAAGAACGTCCTTGATCTCGGTCAGCGACTTTTTGCCAAGGTTAGGCGTCTTCAGCAGCTCCACTTCGGTGCGCTGGATAAGATCGCCGATATAGTAAATGTTTTCTGCCTTCAAGCAGTTAGCTGAACGCACAGTCAATTCCAGATCATCAACCGGGCGCAGCAGAATCGGATCGATTTCTTCCTCTTCTTCTACACGCTCTGGCTCTTTCTCATGATCGAAATCTACAAACACAGCCAGCTGCTGCTGGAGAATCGTGGCCGCCCGGCGAATCGCTTCTTCCGGATCGATGGTGCCATTGGTCTCCAGATCAATAACAAGCTTGTCCAGATCTGTACGCTGCTCAACCCGTGCGCTTTCGACGGCATACGCCACTCGGCGAACCGGGCTGAACGTAGCATCAAGCTGCAAACGTCCGATGGCACGAGTTTCATCCTCGTCCAGACCACGCTGATCAGCCGGCTCATAGCCGCGACCGCGGGCAACACGCAAACGCATGTTGACTTCGCCGTTCTCGCTCAGGTGACAGATCACGTGCTCGGGGTTAGCGATTTCCACATCGTGGTCCAGCTTGATATCGCCGGCGGTCACTACACCCGGGCCCTTCTTGCTGAGCGTCAGCTCAGCATCGTCACGGCCGTTCATCTTTACGGCGACGCCCTTGAGATTCAGAAGAATCTCGATGACGTCCTCCTGGACACCCTCAATGGCGCTGTACTCGTGCAGGACACCGTCGATCTGTGCTTCAGTCACGGCGCAGCCCGGCATCGAAGACAAGAGAATGCGACGCAGTGCGCTACCCAGGGTATGACCGAAACCGCGCTCAAGCGGCTCCAGTGTCACCTTGGCGCGCGTGGCGCTGGATTCTTTCACGTCAATGGTACGAGGTGTCAATAACTCATGTACTGAACGCTGCATAGACGCCCCTATCTGCTATCGTTGCTAACTGGGCTTTACTTGGAGTAAAGCTCGACGATGAGGTTCTCGTTGATGTCGGCCGGCAGTTCAGTACGCTCAGGTACTGACTTGTAAACGCCGGACATCTTGTTGGCGTCAACCTCTACCCAGCTTACCGGTGCGCGGCTACCAGCCAGATCCAGTGCACCTTTAACGCGCAGCTGGTTTTTGGCCTTCTCACGCACACTCACAACGTCGCCCGGCTTGACTTGATAGGACGGCACGTTGACCGGCTTATCGTTCACCAGGATCGCCTTGTGAGAGACGAGCTGACGGGCTTCTGCACGGGTAGAACCAAAGCCCATGCGATACACAACGTTATCCAGACGACCTTCCAGAAGTTGCAGCAGGTTTTCACCGGTTGCACCCTTCAGGCGAGCGGCCTCTTTGTAGTAGTTGCGGAATTGCTTCTCAAGTACGCCGTAGATACGACGGACTTTCTGTTTTTCACGAAGCTGTACGCCGTACTCGGACAGACGACCGCGACGCGCGCCGTGCATACCCGGCGGAGTCTCGATGTTGCACTTCGAATCGAGCGCGCGTACGCCGCTCTTCAGAAAAAGATCTGTCCCTTCACGACGAGACAGCTTGCACTTCGGGCCTATATAACGAGCCATATTTCACTGTCTCCTGTGTTAGACGCGGCGCTTCTTGGGCGGACGACAGCCGTTATGGGGAATCGGCGTCACATCAGTGATGTTGGTGATCTTGTAGCCACACGCATTCAGCGCGCGAACTGCAGATTCACGTCCGGGCCCAGGACCCTTAACCTCTACGTCCAGGTTTTTAAGGCCGTATTCAGCAGCCGCATTACCGGCTCTTTCAGCTGCTACCTGCGCAGCAAAAGGTGTACTCTTACGTGAGCCGCGGAAACCGGAACCACCTGAGGTGGCCCAGGACAGGACGTTGCCCTGACGGTCCGAAATGGTCACGATGGTGTTGTTGAAGGACGCGTGAATGTGCGCGACGCCATCAACAACCGTCTTTTTCACCTTTTTACGGGTACGTGTACCTGGCTTTGCCATGTTTGCCTACCTGTTACTTACGAATAGGTTTGCGAGGACCTTTACGGGTGCGGGCGTTGGTCTTGGTGCGCTGGCCACGGACCGGAAGTCCATGACGATGACGCAGACCACGGAAGCAACCGAGATCCTTCAAACGCTTGATGTTCATCTGTACTTCACGACGCAGATCGCCTTCGACGGTGAACTTGCCCACTTCGGTACGAAGTGCTTCAAGCTGCTCGTCGCTCAGGTCTTTGACCTTGACGTCCGGCTTAACGCCGGTTGCATCGCAAAGCTTCTGGGCTGTTGTCTTGCCAACACCAAAGATGTAGGTGAGCGAGATAACAGCATGTTTGTGATCGGGTATATTGACACCGGCTATACGTGCCATCCAAATTACTCCGCGTTCAAAGCTTTGCTGTGTGAATTTTCCGCCACAAAAAGGGCGCGAAATAATAGCGCCTGACCCGCTCGCGAGTCAAGCGCTACTATTCCGAACCCCTTTTACAATGTCAGAGCGATTTCTTGGAAATCAGCCCTGGCGCTGCTTGTGACGAGGCTCCGTGCAGATGACTCGAACCGAGCCATTGCGACGAATTACTTTGCAGTTACGGCAAATTTTCTTTACCGAAGCGCGTACTTTCATTGTCGACTCCAGTTTTCAAGGGGAACGGCTGTGTCAGCCGTTCCGACCATAGCCCTTGAGATTGGACTTCTTCATCAGCGATTCATACTGATGCGACATCAGGTGCGACTGAACCTGAGCCATGAAATCCATCACCACGACTACAACAATCAGCAGTGAGGTACCACCAAGATAGAAAGGTACATTACCTGCCACCATCAGGAACTGAGGGAACAAGGACACTGCTGCAATATACATAGCCCCGAACAACGTCAGACGGGTCAGTACACCATCGATGTACTTGGCAGTCTGCTCTCCTGGGCGAATGCCCGGGATGAACGCGCCGGAACGCTTGAGGTTATCCGCAACTTCCTTCGGGTTGTACATCAGTGCTGTATAGAAGAAGCAGAAGAAGACCACTGCTGCTGCGAACAGGATGATATACAACGGCTGGCTCGGAGCCAATGCCTGAGAAATGTCACTCAACCATTCCATGCCCTCACCCTGCCCGAACCACTGGCCCAAGGAGGCCGGGAACAACAGAATCGACGAGGCAAAGATCGGCGGAATAACACCGGCCATATTGACCTTCAGCGGCAAATGACTGGACTGCTGGGCAAACACCCGGCGGCCCTGCTGCCGTTTGGCATAATTGATGGTTAACCGCCGCTGGCCCCGCTCCATGAACACCACGAAGCCAACCACCGCGATCGCCAACACACCAATACCGAGCACTACCAGCAGGCTCATTTCACCGTTACGGGCCTGCTCCAGAGTCTGACCGATGGCGCCCGGCAAGCCGGCGACAATCCCTGCGAAAATCAGCAGTGATATACCGTTGCCAACGCCACGCTCGGTGATCTGCTCACCGAGCCACATCATGAAGACGGCACCACACACGAAAGACACCACTGCCACAAAGTGGAAGCTGAAGCTGTCGTTGAAGGTGACGCCCTGAGAGGCCAACCCTACAGAAATACCAAAGCCCTGAACCAGGGCCAGGACAACCGTACCATACCGCGTATACTGGCTGATCTTGCGACGACCCGCCTCGCCTTCTTTCTTCAGCTGCTCAAGCTGCGGACTGACCGCAGTCATGAGCTGCATGATAATGGAAGCCGAAATGTACGGCATGATACCGAGTGCGAAGATACTCATGCGCTCAAGCGCACCACCGGAAAACATGTTGAACAAACTCAGGATGGTTCCCTGGTTCTGATCAAACAGTGCCGCCAACCGGTCCGGGTTGATGCCTGGAACGGGAATGTGGGCACCGATCCGGTACACCAACAACGCCAGAAACACGAACCAGAGCCGCGAACGCAGCTCTGCAAATCCCTTTCCGGCGCCCGCAGGCAATGATGCTGTCTTGGCCATTTAGTCCTCGACTCGTCTTAGTCTTCGACTTTCCCACCCGCGGCAATGATTGCCTCGCGTGCGCCTTTGGTGACACGTAGCCCTTTAACGGTTACAGCGCGATCCAGCTCACCGGACAGCATAACCTTGGCTTCGCGAATTTCTTCGCGAATGATGTCAGCCTTCTTCAGTGCAGCCAGATCGACCACGTCGCCTTCAACCTTCGCCAGCTCGTTCAGGCGAATTTCGGCAACATAGCGCTGCTGGCGGGAAGTGAAACCAAACTTGGGCAGACGACGGGCCAAAGGCTGCTGACCACCCTCGAAACCAGGCGCTACAGAGCCACCGGAACGGGATTTCAGACCTTTATGACCGCGACCACCAGTTTTACCCAGACCGCTACCGATACCACGACCAACACGCTTGGCGGAAGGACGTGAACCAGGTTCCGGAGCAAGTTCGTTCAGACGCATCTTAGTTCTCCTCAACCTGCACCAGGTAGTTAACCCGGTTGATCATGCCGCGAATAGAAGGTGTATCTTCCACTTCAACGGTATGACCGATTTTACGAAGACCCAGGCCTTTCACACACAGCTTGTGCTTGGGCTGACAGCCGATCGGGCTGCGGGTCAGAGTTACTTTGATCGTTTTTGCGTTCGCCATGACTTCAACCCAGAATATCTTCGACGGATTTACCGCGCTTGGCTGCAATATCTTCAGGCGCCTTCATGGCCTGCAGACCCTTGATGGTAGAACGTACAACGTTCACCGGGTTGGTAGAGCCGTAGCACTTGGACAGTACGTTGTGTACGCCGGCCACTTCCAGTACCGCACGCATCGCACCACCGGCGATAATACCGGTACCTTCAGATGCAGGCTGCATGAACACCTTGGAGCCACCGTGCTGGGCACGAACTGCGTACTGCAGGGTGGTGCCGTCAAGGGCCACGTCTACCATGTTCTTGCGAGCAGCTTCCATCGCCTTCTGGATGGCAACCGGGACTTCCCGGGCCTTACCACGACCGAAACCAACGCGTCCTTTGCCATCACCCACCACAGTCAGTGCGGTGAAGGCAAAAATACGGCCGCCTTTAACTACCTTGGCGACGCGATTGACCTGAACCAGCTTTTCCTGGAGCTCAGGCGCCTTCTGTTCGTTAACGCTCATCTTCTCCACCTCTTAGAATTGCAAGCCAGCTTCACGGGCTGCGTCGGCCAGAGCCTGTACACGACCGTGATAACGGTAACCTGAGCGGTCAAAAGCGACCTTCTCAATGCCTGCCGCCTTGGCACGCTCAGCAATCAGCTGACCGACCTTCTTGGCAGCGTCCACGTTACCGGTTGCACCCTGGCGCAGTTCCTTATCCAACGTGGAGGCAGTGGCCAGCACTTTGCTGCCATCTGCAGTCGTAACCTGGGCGTACATATGACGCGGCGTGCGGTGAACGCACAGACGGTCGGTACCCAGTTCACGGATCTTCATGCGCACTTTGCGTGCGCGACGCAATCTTTCGTTATTCGCGCTCATAGTCCCGCCTTATTTCTTCTTGGCTTCTTTGCGTCTGACCTGCTCATCCGCATAACGAACACCCTTGCCCTTATAAGGCTCGGGCGGACGGAACGCGCGGATTTCAGCAGCGACCTGGCCAACCTGTTGCTTGTCGATACCGCGAATCACAACTTCCGTATTGGACGGAGTTTCAGCGGTAACACCCTCGGGCAGCTCGTACTCAACCGGGTGAGAAAAACCCAGTGTCAGATTGAGCTTCTTACCTTGCGCCTGCGCACGATAACCTACGCCCGTCAGCTGCAGCTTACGCTCCCAGCCTGTGGATACGCCGGTAACCATGTTGTTAACCAGCGCACGAGTAGTACCAGCAAGAGCGCGGGACTGTTTCGCACCATCGCGGGCCGCAAAGCGAAGAGAACCCTCTTCCTGCTTCACTTCAACCGCTTGGTGAATGGTGAATTGGAGAGCTCCCTTGGAGCCCTTCACATTAATTTCCTGTCCGTTCAGCTTAACCTCAACACCGGAAGGCAGCACGACAGGATTATTGGCAACCCTGGACATGTGTATCTCCTAGAATACGGTGCAGATGACTTCGCCACCCACGCCTGCAGCACGTGCGGCGCGGTCTGTCATAACGCCCTTGGACGTTGAGACAATCGCGACTCCCAGACCGCCGGAAACCTTCGGCAGTTCCCCAGCGCCTTTGTACTGGCGCAGACTCGGACGGCTGACCCGCTTGATCTCTTCGATAACCGGCTTGCCGCCGAAGTATTTCAGAGTGATGGTCAGCTCGGGCTTCGCGTCAGCTGAAACAGAAAAATCTGCTACGTAGCCTTCGTCCTTAAGGACCTGGGCCACGGAGACCTTCATTTTTGAAGACGGCATCGTCACATCAGCTTTCGATGCCATCTGGGCATTACGGATACGGGTAAACATATCCGCAAGCGTGTCTTGCATACTCATTAGTATGAGGCTCCTGATCTTTTTAGTTGTGCAGCGGCGTGCCGCACCGCTTACCAACAGGCACCTGACCGAAGTCAGGCGACCTATCTTACCAGCTTGCCTTGGTCAGGCCCGGAACGTCACCGCGCATGCCGTACTCACGGAGTTTGATCCGTGACAGTTCGAACTTGCGCAGAACGCCGTGGGGACGACCAGTCACCTGGCAACGATTCCGAAGACGTGAGGGACTCGCATCACGAGGCAGCTGTTGCAGCTTCATTTGCGCGTTCCAACGATCTTCTTCGCTGGTATTCGGGTTTTTGATAATCGCCTTGAGCTCGGCGCGCTTGGCTGCGAATTTAGCCACAGTCTTTTCGCGCTTGAGCTCACGGTTTTTCATTGAAACCTTCGCCATGTCACTCGTTCCTTATTTCTTGAACGGAAAGCCAAAGGCTTTCAACAGTTCGCGACCTTCGTCGTCGGTACCGGCAGTGGTGGTGATGGTGATATCCAGCCCGCGGATCTTGTCGACTTTGTCGTACTCGATCTCAGGGAAGATGATCTGCTCACGAACACCCATGCTGTAGTTACCGCGACCGTCGAAGGATTTCGGGTTCAGACCGCGGAAGTCACGAATGCGGGGAACCGCAATGTGCACCAGGCGATCAAAGAAATCCCACATACGCTCACCGCGCAGGGTCACCTTACAGCCAATCGGCCAACCTTCACGGATTTTGAAACCCGCTACGGATTTGCGTGCCTTGGTAACAACCGCTTTTTGACCCGCCAGGCGCTCAAGATCCGCCACCGCGTTTTCAATCAGCTTTTTGTCACCAACCGCTTCGCCAACACCCATGTTCAGGGTGATTTTCTCGATACGCGGCACCTGCATAACGTTCTTGTAACCGAACTCTTTCTGCAGGGCGGGTACCACTTCCTTAGTGTACTGCTCTTTCATGTTAAGCATCGTAACCACCACCGCTTACTGGTTATCGACAGCTTCGTTCGTGGACTTGAAGATCCGCACTTTGCTGCCGTCTTCCTTGGTCTGGAAGCCAACACGATCGGCTTTGCCGGTCTGCGGATTAAAAATAGCCACGTTGGAAGCCTGGATAGGCGCTTCTTTTTCGACGATACCACCCGGGGTGCCGAGCATCGGGTTCGGCTTGGTGTGCTTCTTCATCATATTGATGCCAGAAACAATCACACGGCCGTCGTCCTGAACCTTCAGGACTTTACCACGTTTGCCTTTGTCTTTCCCCGTGGTGACGATTACTTCGTCATCTCGTTTGATCTTTTTCATAACCGGCCTCTGGTCCTTTAAAGTACTTCGGGTGCCAGTGAGATAATCTTCATGAACTTCTCGTTACGCAGTTCACGGGTAACCGGTCCGAAGATACGGGTACCAATGGGAGCGTCCTGATTGTTCAGAAGTACCGCCGCGTTACCGTCAAAACGGATCAATGAACCGTCCGGACGACGCACACCCTTACGGGTACGTACTACAACAGCCTTGAGGACCTGGCCTTTCTTCACCTTACCGCGGGGGATGGCTTCCTTAACGGTTACCTTGATGATATCCCCAACGCTCGCATAACGCCGGTGAGATCCGCCCAGGACCTTGATGCACATAACCTGACGTGCACCACTGTTATCCGCGACTTCAAGCATTGTTTGAGTCTGAATCATGGTTGTTCTCCGGGCGAATTACACCTTGGACGCGCGTTCGGTGACTTCCACCAGGGCCCAGCTTTTGGTCTTGGAGACCGGGCGGGTTTCCTGAATGGTTACGATGTCGCCGATGTTGCACTGATTGCTTTCATCGTGCGCATGGATCTTGGTCGAGCGCTTCATGTACTTGCCGTACAGAGGATGTTTCACCTGACGCTCAACCAGGACCACGATGGACTTGTCCATCTTGTTGCTCACGACCTTGCCGCTCAGAGTTCTGGCAGTTTGGGTAGCTTCGGTCATGTCACTGTCCTGCCTTTTCATTCAATACCGTTTTAACGCGAGCGATATCGCGCTTCACCTTGCCGAGGAGGTGAGACTGATTCAGCTGACCTGTCGCTTTGCGCATGCGCAGGTTGAACTGCTCCTTCAGGAGGTCGATCAGCTCTTTGTTCAGCTCCTCGACTGACTTTTCACGCAGCTCTGTTGCATTCATCACATCACCGTCCTCGTTACAAAGGTGGTCTGTACCGGCAGTTTGGCCGCTGCAAGAGTGAAGGCCTCACGAGCGATTTCCTCGGAAACACCTTCCATCTCATACAACATACGGCCTGGCTGAATTTCAGCCACCCAATACTCGACAGAACCTTTACCTTTACCCATCCGTACTTCAAGCGGCTTACCGGTGATCGGCTTGTCCGGGAAAACCCGGATCCAGATCTTACCGCCCCGCTTGATACGACGTGTCATAGTACGACGTGCCGCCTCAATCTGGCGCGCAGTTATACGCCCGCGACTGGTCGCTTTCAATCCGTATTCACCGAAGCTCACCTTGTTGGCGCGGTGAGCAAGACCGGTGTTACGGCCTTTCATTACCTTGCGGAATTTGGTGCGTTTTGGTTGCAGCATAAGAGTGCCCCTTTACTTAGAACCTTTCTTCCCAGAGGCTTTCTTGTCAGCACGGACCTGCTCCATACCACCAAGAATCTCACCTTTGAAGATCCATACCTTTACGCCGATAACGCCGTAAGTGGTGTGCGCTTCATAGGTTGCATAATCAATATCTGCACGTAATGTGTGCAGAGGTACACGACCTTCGCGATACCACTCGGAACGTGCGATTTCAGCACCCCCAAGACGACCGCCAACCTGAATCTTGATACCCTTGGCACCCTGACGCATGGCGTTCTGAACCGCACGCTTCATAGCGCGACGGAACATCACACGACGCTCCAGCTGACCGGCAACGTTTTGCGCTACCAGGCGGGCATCCAGGTCCGGCTTGCGGACTTCTTCGATGTTGATGTGCACAGGCACACCCATCATGTCGCTGACTTCGCGACGCAGACGGTCAACATCTTCACCCTTCTTACCGATAACAATACCGGGGCGGGCGGTATGGATCGTGATCCGGGCGTTCTGAGCAGGGCGCTCGATCACGATCTTGCTGACAGACGCCTTAACCAGACGCTTGTCCAGGAACTCGCGAACCTGAATATCATTCAGCAGATTCTTCGCGTAGTCCTTCTTGTCGGCATACCACACTGAGTTGTGCTCTTTGATCACACCCAGGCGCATGCCGGTTGGATTTACTTTATGACCCATCTGAGCATCTCCTACTTGTCGGCGACCTTGACGGTGATATGACAGGTGCGCTTGAAAATACGGTCAGCGCGCCCCTTGGCTCGAGCTTTGATTCGCTTGAGCGTTGGGCCCTCATCCACCATGACGGTGGAAACCCGCAGATCATCTACGTCCAGACCTTCGTTGTGCTCAGCGTTGGCAATGGCGGATTCAAGAGCTTTCTTGATCACAACCGCTGCCTTCTTAGGGCTGAAAGTCAGAATGTTCAGGGCGTCCTCAACAGCCTTGCCGCGTACCTGGTCGGCAACAAGACGTGCTTTCTGAGCTGAGAGGCGAGCGCCCTTGTACTTGGCTGCTACTTCCATTTCTATTACCTCACAATCAGCGTTTAGCTTTCTTGTCGGCCGCATGACCACGATAAGTACGCGTTGCCGCGAACTCACCCAGTTTATGTCCGACCATATCTTCGGTGACATAAACCGGCACGTGCTGCTTGCCGTTGTGGACTGCAATGGTCAGGCCTACCATCTCCGGAAAGATTGTTGACCGGCGGGACCAGGTTTTGATCGGCCGCTTGTCACTTGTTTCCAGAGCTGCCTCGACCTTCTTCAACAGATGCAGGTCTATAAAAGGACCTTTCTTCAAAGAACGTGGCACAGCATTTACCTCTATGTAGTCGTTTACTTGGCTGAACGACGACGTACTATCATCTTGTCAGTACGTTTGTTCTTACGAGTCTTATGCCCTTTGGTCGGAACACCCCACGGAGTAACCGGGTGACGCCCGCCAGAGGTACGCCCTTCACCACCACCATGTGGGTGGTCAACTGGGTTCATAGCAACACCACGTACTGTTGGACGTTTACCGCGCCAACGTGATGCACCCGCTTTACCAAGCTGCTTGAGGCTGTGCTCGCTGTTGGATACTTCACCCAGCGTTGCACGGCAATCTACAAGCACCTTACGCATTTCACCTGAACGCAGGCGGATAGTGGCATAAGCCCCTTCCCGAGCTACCAGCTGTACGGATGCGCCCGCGGAGCGAGCCAGCTGGGCACCTTTGCCAGGCTTGAGTTCGACGCAGTGGATCACAGAACCAACCGGAATGTTCCGGAGCGGCAGAGTGGAGCCCACCTTAATCGGCGCGTCGACGCCGGACCGCACAGGATCACCTGCCTTCATACCTTTGGGAGCGATAATGTAGCGACGCTCGCCATCGGAGTACTTCAGCAGCGCGATGTGCGCAGAGCGGTTAGGATCATATTCCAGGCGCTCAATAACCGCCGGGATACCATCTTTAGTCCGCTTGAAATCAATTACACGGTAGTGCTGCTTGTGGCCACCACCAATGTGACGAGTAGTAATGCGGCCAGCGTTGTTACGACCACCTGACTTACTCTTAGTTTCTACCAACGGCTCGTAAGGACGTCCTTTGTGCAGATCCGGGTTGTAAAGTTTTACAACGTGACGGCGTCCGGCAGATGTTGGCTTGGTTTTGACGATCGGCATATTACGACCCCTTTACCTTATTCCACATCCAGAAAATCGATGTCCTGACCTTCTGCCAGCTTGACGTAAGCCTTACGAATGTCATTACGCTTGCCGAACCCGCGGATAGTGCGCTTGAGCTTACCCTTACGGTTCAGAACCTGAACACCTTCGACGGTGACGTTGAACAGCTGCTCAACGGCTTTCTTGATCTCCGGCTTGGTGGCGTCTGGTGCTACACGGAATACCACCTGACCACGCTCGGCTGCCAGAGACGCTTTCTCTGATACGTGCGGCCCCAGCAGGACCTTATAAATACGTTCCTGATTCATCCCAGCATCTCCTCGATCTTCTTCAGAGCGGGAACAGTTACCACAACGTTCTCGTAGGCAACCAGGCTGACCGGATCCAGACCTGCCACGTCGCGAACATCCACGTGAGGAATGTTGCGGGAAGCCAGGTGCAGGTTCTGCTCAACGCTATCGGAAAGAATCAGAGCGTTAGATACGCCCAGATCCTTCAGCTTGGCGGTGAACGCCTTGGTCTTGGGACTGTCGACGTTCATATCGTCAACAACCACCAGACGCTCCTGACGGACCAGCTCGGAAAGAATGGAACACATAGCCGCACGATACATCTTGCGGTTAACTTTCTGTTCGAAATCACGGGGCTTGGCCGCAAAAGTTACGCCGCCTGAACGCCAGATCGGGCTACGAATGGTGCCCGCACGAGCGCGACCGGTGCCCTTCTGACGCCACGGCTTCTTGCCACCGCCACTGACTTCGGAACGTGTTTTCTGAGCCTTGGTACCCTGACGGCCAGCTGCCATGTAGGCAGTTACCACCTGGTGCACCAGTGCTTCATTAAAATCTTTGGCAAACGCAGCGTCGGAAACAGAAATCCCCTTGCCGCTACCAGTAATTGTCAATTCCATCGCACCGCTCCTCAGGCTTTAACTGCAGGCTTGATGACAACGTCGCCGCCAGTCGCACCAGGTACGGCACCACTTACCAGCAGCAGGTTGCGCTCGGCATCGACACGGACGATTTTCAGGTTCTGCACAGTGACCTGCGCGTTACCCATCTGACCGGCCATCTTTTTACCCTTGAATACCTTGCCCGGAGTCTGGTTCTGACCAATAGAACCCGGAGCACGATGAGACAGGGAGTTACCGTGAGTAGCGTCCTGCATGGAGAAGTTCCAGCGCTTGACACCACCCTGGAAGCCCTTACCTTTGGACTGACCAGTGGCATCAACCACCTGACCGTCTTCAAACACAGAGACTGTCAGCTCGCCGCCTGCAGCCAGGTCTTCACCTTCGCCATCAGCCAGACGAAATTCCCACACGCCACGACCAGCTTCAACACCTGCTTTCGCAAAGTGACCAGCAGCAGCCTTGCTCACGCGGGAGGCACGACGAGAACCTACGGTTACCTGCACAGCGCGGTAGCCGTCGTTTTCGAGAGTTTTCAGTTGGGTAATGCGGTTGGGCTCAACCTCGATTACCGTTACGGGCAATGCCTGCCCCTCGTCCGTAAAAATACGGGTCATACCGGCCTTACGACCGACAACACCAATTGCCATGTTTCACCTCTTAAGTGTACGGGGCTTGCACCCTCTATGGCCTGTGACAGTTACACAGACTAATACCGGGCGGTATTAGCCGAGGCTGATCTGAACGTCTACACCTGCTGCCAGGTCCAGTTTCATCAGAGCATCCACTGTCTTCTCCGTCGGCTCAACAATGTCGAGCAAACGCTTGTGGGTACGAATTTCATACTGATCACGCGCGTCTTTATTGACGTGCGGAGAGATCAATACCGTGTACTTTTCCTTGCGCGTCGGCAGAGGAATAGGACCACGCACCTGAGCGCCGGTCCGCTTGGCGGTATCGACGATCTCCTGCGTGGACTGGTCGATCAGGCGATAATCAAACGCCTTCAACCGGATTCGAATCTTTTGGCTTTGCATGATGCACCAAACTCCACTCGTAGCAGCTACTAGTTAGCCGACCTTCAAAAAAAGGAGCCGCATTGTATGCATAATACCCAACCCTGTCAACATCATTGATATTGACGGAGGTCAGGCAGACTTTGCGACTTAAACAGAAAAAGGGGCTGAACCAGTCAGCCCCTTTTTCCTGATCAAACGAGCAGATTACTCGATGATCTTGGAGACCACGCCGGCACCAACGGTACGGCCGCCTTCGCGAATCGCGAAGCGCAGACCATCTTCCATGGCGATCGGAGCGATCAGGG
>NZ_LOCO01000031.1:26182-43886 GCF_001574445.1 Marinobacter excellens LAMA 842 | reverse complement strand
GCAAGCACCCCCTGTTACCGCTCGACTTGCATGTGTTAAGCCTGCCGCCAGCGTTCAATCTGAGCCATGATCAAACTCTTCAGTTTAAATCATACAAGAACTCGAAAGTTCTTAATTCTTGCTCAAGACAAAACTCAATTTCGACGAGTCACTGTCCTGATATTTCGTGTCCGAAATACCTCGGCCAGCGCCCACACGAATTACTTGGTTAACTTTTTAAAGAGCGTTTGAGCTGTTGCTCAATCAAGGCCGCGTATTCTACATCGTTCCGCTGCCCTGTCAACCGTTTATTTTTCGCTGTTTTCGCTTCCGAAAACCGCCGAAAAACTCTCCGGCTTACTGCTTGTTTCGAGGCGCGCATTCTACACTGAACCGCCTTCCTGTCAACCGCTTTCTGAAGAATCTTTCGAACTTTTTCTTCAGTGCTTTCAAGCAGTTATCGCTGAGGTTTTGCCTCTTCTCAGTGGCCAGCCCCTCAAGCGAGATGCGCATTCTACAGACCTCTGCTGAGGAGTCAACGACCAATCTGAAATTTTTTCAAATTGGTCGCAACCAGCCTCTCTTCACTCGACAATGACCACCCGGGCAATCTTCTTTTTACCCGCCTGGACAACGCAATCATCACCTTTGACAAACCTGCGATCACCTTCAAACTGTTTGCCATCTATATAGACAGCACCACGACCAAGAACATCTCTAGCAGCAGCGCCATTCTTTACCAGCCCAGCCAGGCGAAGGACGGCTGCCATCGGCATTTCATCCTGCCCCTCGAGAGAGACTTCTACCAGTGGCACGTTTTCCGGAATCTCCCCAAGCGCAACCCGGTTGCCGGCAGACTTGTGAGCGGTTTTCGCGGCCTCTTCGTCATGGAAGCGAGTAATCAGCTCTTCAGCCAGGAGTTTTTTATAGTCCTGCGGGTTGGCACCAGCTCCTACCTCAGCACGGAACTGTTCCACTTCCGCCATCGGCCGGAAACTCAGCAATTCGAAGTAACGCCACAGCAACTCATCCGGCATCGACAACAGCTTGGTGTACATCTCTCCGGGTGAATCACTAACCCCAACATAGTTGCCCAACGACTTGGACATCTTCTGCACACCGTCCAACCCCTCAAGAATCGGAACGGTAATAATGGCCTGGGGCGCCTGACCATAATGCTTCTGGAGAATCCGCCCCATCAGCAAATTAAACTTCTGGTCAGTACCACCGAGCTCCACATCAGCTTCAAGCGCTACGGAGTCGTAGCCCTGAATCAGCGGATACAGGAACTCATGAATGGCAATTGGCTGCTCAGCTCTGTAACGCTTGGTGAAATCATCACGCTCGAGCATCCGTGCAACCGTATACTGACCCGCGAGCTGGATCATGCTCGCGGCATTCATCTGGCTCATCCATTCGGAATTGAATACAACCCGGGTTTTCTCCGGGTCCAGAATCTTGAACACCTGCTCTTTATAGGTAATGGCGTTCTTGCGCACCTGCTCTTCTGTTAAAGGAGGACGGGTTGCGCTTTTTCCGGTTGGATCGCCGATCATTCCCGTGAAGTCACCAATAAGGAAGATGATTTCATGGCCAAGATCCTGGAACTGGCGAAGCTTGTTGATTAGCACGGTGTGGCCGAGGTGCAAATCAGGTGCGGTCGGATCGAAACCCGCCTTGATCCTCAGCGGCCGATCTTCTTTAAGCTTTGCAATCAAATCCTCTTCGGGAATCAGCTCGTCAATACCGCGCTTGATAACGGCCAACGCTTCCTCAATTGTTGCCATGAACCTTTCGTCCCCAGTTTGACTTGGTGTCAGGGTTTGCCGGCGGCAGTTACAGACCTCAACAAAACAAATCTGTGTTTAACCGACACCCTTGCTAAAGTGTGACTGCTCAGTTTTCAACCAAACCGAGCAATAAAAGGACCGGCATTATACCAGCGGCAGGCAGTTTTGTACGACCAGACACCCGCTCAACCGTAATGTTCGACACTGTCCTGATAATGTCAGATGCGGTAATCTGTTTGACTTTACTTGATCTAGCGCTTTAATTAGCTAGTACAACTTGCTGGAATACCGATGAAAACGGGTGAGCCACGTGCTTAAAACATTCCCCAAAACACATATTACTCTGGCAGCAGCAGCGACGATTGTTGTCTCTGCCGCTGTGCTGATGAGCCCCAGCGCTGACGTCGAAGCCAAGCGCATGTCCTACACCATTGACCTCGAAGAGGGCCTGGCGTCTGGCGCGGCATCGAAAGACACCAGGCCCGCCCAGACACAGGAAGCCACCGACACTCAGCCCTCAGAGGACAAAGCGCAAAGTGCCGGCGAACCAATCGCTCAGGCCGGGCGCACAGCGAAACCCGATGTCCCGAAGGTCGACTGGCAGGAATTTCGTGTAAAGTCCGGCGACACACTGTCTTCGCTGTTTCGCAAAGCAGGTTTCAACGATGGCATCATGCTGTCGGTCATTCATGGTGAAGGCGAAGCAGGCAAGCTTCAGCGCCTTTACGCCGGGGAAGACATTCGCTTCGGTGTTGACAGTGAGGGGCAGCTAGTGGCCGTGGAGCTGCAACGCAGCCGCCTGGAAACTCTCAAGATCTCAAAGACCGACAACGGCTTCCTTGGCAACACAGAAGTTCGCAAACCGGAGCCGCGCCCGGCATTTGCCGCCGGCGTCATTGACGGTTCCCTCTATCTTGCTGCCAGGGACGCAGGACTGAATGACCGGCTCACCATGGAACTGGCCGGGATCTTCGGTTGGGACATCGACTTTGTCTACGATGTCCGCAAGGGTGACAGCTTTGAGGTAGTGTACGAAGAGCTGTACATCGACGGTAAACAATTTGATACCGGCCGGATTCTTTCCGCACGTTTCATCAACCGCGGTACTGAGAATGTGGCTCTGCTGTATACAGACAAAAACGGCGAGAGTGACTATTACACGCCGGAAGGCAAAAGTATGCGTAAGGCGTTCCTGAGAGTTCCAATCAACGCCCGCGTGTCATCGCCCTTCAACCTGCAACGCCGACACCCGGTGCTGGACGTGGTCAGACCCCACGAGGGAACCGACTATGCCGCGCCCCCGGGCACGCCGATCAAGGCAGCCGGCAGTGGGCGAGTGCAGTTTGCCGGCTGGAAAGGCGGCTATGGCCGCACCGTGGTTTTGCAGCATGGCGACAATATCACCACCCTGTATGCTCATATGAGCCGACTGGGTAAAGGCATCAAGAATGGCACACGGGTAAAACAGGGAGACACCATTGGCTATGTTGGCTCGTCCGGAATGGTGACCGGCCCTCATCTGCATTACGAGTTCCGGGTGAATGGCGTTGCCAAGAACTCCCGTACCGTGAAACTGCCCGACGCCAAGCCCGTACCAAGCGCTGAAATGGCAAGATTTCGCCAATTCACCGAGCAGCGGCTGGCGCAGTTCAATGGTTTCCGCGAAAGTGGTCGCCAACTGGCTCTGGCATCGGACAACTGATTATGACCTACTGGCTCGGCCTGATGTCAGGCACCAGCATGGACGCGGTTGACGCGGTGCTGGTGTCTTTCACTGGCCGGCATCTGGATATTCATTCCACGCTTTCGCTACCCTACCCTGAACCACTCAGACAAAGGCTCCTGCTGGCCACCCGAAACCAGTCAGACACTGACGAACTCGGTGAATTGGACACACTGGTGGGCCACCACTTTGGTCATACCGCAAAGGAACTGATCCGGCGCTCCGGCCTGAAACTCCGGGATATTCAGGGCATTGGCAGTCACGGGCAAACAGTACGCCACCAACCTGCCGGCCCTGCCCCCTTCTCACTTCAGATTGGCAATGCCGCCTGTATTGCGGAAAGCACCGGACTGACCACGGTCTCGGATTTTCGCAGCAGAGACCTGGCCGCAGGTGGTCAGGGCGCCCCACTGGTTCCGGCCTTCCATCAATGGCTGTTTACCTCGGACGAGCAGGACCGCTGTATTCTGAACCTCGGAGGCATCGCCAATATCACCTGGCTTCCCGCAGCCGGACGAAAACCCGTGGTCGGTTTTGATACCGGCCCGGCAAATGCCTTGCTTGATGCCTGGTGCCTGGACCAGACCGGGCGTCACTATGATGAATCCGGACACCTGGCAAGCGAGGGCGCTGTGCATTCGGAGCTGTTGAGCAGCATGCTTTCCGACGCCTATTTCAGCAAGCCAGCTCCGAAAAGCACCGGCAAGGAGCGCTTCAACCTTGACTGGATCCGTACCCACCTGCAGCGGTTCCCCGATCTGGCTGCAGAAGACGTTCAACGGACCCTCTTACAACTGACGGTGATTACCGTTCTGAAGCAGTTGCCACAAGAGTCCGCCAACATGACGGTTTACGCCTGCGGCGGCGGAACGTTCAACCGGTTAATGATGAATGAACTCAGAGTTGGACTGGGGTCGGTAGCGCTGACCACAACGGCTGATCTGGGGTTGGACCCGCAATGGGTAGAGCCAGTGGCATTTGCCTGGCTGGCCAGACAAACCCTTGAAGGCCAGCCGGGAAACCTGCCTGAGGTAACCGGCGCCAGAGGCCCGCGGGTGTTGGGCGCAATTTACCCGGCTTGAGGCTTCAGATGGAAAACGAACTGCCGCAACCGCAGGTGGAGCTGGCGTTTGGATTCTGAACCACAAACTGTGAACCCTGAAGGCCTTCCTGATAATCAATGGTGGCGCCTACGAGGTATTGGTAGCTCATGGAATCAACCAACAGCTTTACTCCATCCCGCTCTATGACGGTATCGTCGTCTTCCTGATTCTCGTCGAACGAAAATCCGTACTGGAACCCCGAACAACCGCCACCTGTTACGAACACCCGCAGTTTGAGATCAGGATTCTCCTCTTCCTCGATCAACTCGCGAACCTTGGCAACAGCGCTGTCGCTGAAGAACAACGGTGTGGCTATTTGCTGTTGAACTACACTCAAGGTATGCCTCCGGGAGATAAAGCGGTCAGAGGATTATGGTATTCCCGACTAAAACAGTCAACTATTCGGATTTACCCTCACCCTCTGACTCCGCACTTAGCACAGACTCTTTATCGTGAGTCAGCAGGCCGCTGGTTTCATCCTGACGAACCAGATTACCGTTCACGGATGCCCCCATGGCCATCTCGATAAGACGATAGTATACGTTACCGTTAATGGCAGCGTTCTCTGCCAGTTCGAGGTGGCTGGTGGCGCGCACGTCACCGTTCACCTTGCCATTGATAATAATGTGTGGCGCAGTGATATCGCCGGTGATTTCACCCACTTCCGACAGCCGGACCACAGCGTCACTGCCCTCTTCCGCCAGCACCCGACCTTTGATTTTGCCATCCACGTGCAAGCCGCCCGAAAAGCGTACATCACCCTCAATGGTTGTTCTGGATGAAATCAAGGTATCGAAATGGCCAACGGAACGGCGCGGTTTCTGTTTTTTCTTGCCCAGCATGTATCAGCTCCCAGTTAACTGTGCCCAATCAAATGTTCGTTCTGCCTGTGAGGCATTCCGCCCCTGCGCCTGTGCCACCACCTGGATTTCGTAGGGCTCAAAGCCTTGGGGAAGGTTCAAGGTACCCTCTACATCCTGGAAGTACCGAAACCGGAACCTGACCCCCAGATCCTCGATGTCGTCGGACAGATCGCGCAAGGCAATCACTTCTTTCTCACCGTCCAACCGGCCTATGATATTCACGGCCACCTGCCCGGCAATAAAACTGTTGTTATTGCCAACCTGAGTTAGCACCATCTTGAACCGATAGGTGTTATCGCCACGGGCGGACGCCAGCGTAAAGCTGTCAACCTGCAGCCCTTTGCTCGTCTCTGAGGGCGCCATGATATTCCGATAGAACGTCAGGTCTGCCTCCAACTCCGATATTCGGGTTTCGAGCCCAACGATGGTGTTCCTGGCTTCCCGCAGCGCCTGTTCGTCAATCGCCCGCCCGCGCTCAAGATTCACCAGATTCTGCCGCGCGGTGCGGAACTGATCCCGCAGACTGCGCAATTCCTGCGCCAGCTGTTCGTTTGAAGCTTCAGCAGATGAAAACCGGAACCCGCCCTGCGCCATTCCAGCAGCGTAACCTGCGATGGCGGCAACCACGGTAAAAGCCAGCAGGATCATCGTCCGGCGCAGGCGGTAGCCCGGCCGGTGACGGATCACCACATACTCATCGTTCGGTTTGCGGGTATCACTCACCTTGTCTTGCCCTCAAGGAAGAAGTGCCGGAGCTTTCAGGCCCTGGGTTTCGTCAAGACCAAACATGATATTCATGTTCTGCACTGCCTGCCCGGCAGCGCCTTTGACCAGGTTGTCGATGACCGAGGAAACAATCACCACATTGCTCTGCTCCTGGCGATGCAATGCCATCCGGCACTGGTTGCCGCCGCGAACACTGCGGGTTTCCGGGTGACTGCCAAAAGGCATGACATCCACAAATGGCTCGGTCTCGTAGCGCTCTTCGTAGAGGGCCTGGAGCCGATCAAAATCCGCAGGCTCGGACAGCTCCGCGTACAAGGTGGCCTCGATACCCCGAATCATCGGTACCAGGTGCGGCACGAAGGTTACGCCCACCGGACCGGTAGCTGCCAGACTCAGGCCCTGGCGAATTTCCGGCAGGTGCCGATGCCCGGAGGCACCGTATGCCTTGAAGCTTTCACCGATCTCACCATGTAGCATGCCGATGTTGCCCTGGCGACCGGCACCGCTGGCACCGGATTTGGCATCGGCAATCAGCCGGCTGGGGTCTACCAACCCCTGTTCGAGCAAGGGGAGGAAGCCAAGCTGCACCGCCGTAGGATAACAACCAGGGTTGGCGACCAACTGGGCCTGGCGAATCGCGTCACGTGCTACCTCAGGCAGGCCATAAACCGCTTTTTGTGCCCACTCCGGTGTTTCATGGGGCATACCGTACCACTGGGCCCAGACATCCAGGTCTTTCAGGCGGAAATCCGCAGACAGGTCTACCACACGAACGCCGGCGGCCATCAGTTCCGGAACCATGCGCATGGCAACCCCGTGAGGCGTGGCAAAGAACACCAGGTCGCACTGTGCCAGCACCGCCGAATCAGGCTCCGAGAAGGCCAGGTCAAAATGCCCTCGCAGATTAGGGTACATGTCGGCCACCGGCATACCAGCCTCGGAGCGCGAAGTGATGCATTTCACTTCTGCGTCCGGATGAACGGCAAGAATCCGCAACAGCTCAACACCGGTGTACCCGGTTCCCCCAACGATGCCTATTTTAATCACACTCATCTCCAACGTGGTCTGGTCAGAATTCCCGGGTAGTCTACCATGATAATCCAAGGACTTATTGCAGCCTGCAGACCCATGGTTACAATGTTGTCAGAATCCTTCTGAAGGACCCGCCCATCGACCCGGAACCCGGTGCTCATGCGTAACATCAGGCAACAGATCACTGAGAACCTGATCCCCGTTTTCCGGAGGAAACTGTCGGGTGTCGATGCACTGCCACAACTGGCTGTGCTTGGGCTGTTGTCCGGAATTGTCACCGGCGCGGTGATTCTGTTGTTCCGGCTCGCCATTGAATGGCCGCTGGAACATTTCCTGCCCGGTGCGGGCTCAGAGAACTTCGAGCAACTGGATATTCTGACCAGGGGGCTGCTGCCGCTGGCCGGCGCCGTTGGTCTGGGCATTCTGTTGCACAAACTGTCCATTCACGATCGCAAGGTGGGCATCGTCCACATTATGGAGCGCCTGAACTACCATCAGGGCTACATATCGTTCAAAAGCGCCATGGTTCAGTTTGTTGCCGGGGTTACCACCGTAGTATCCGGCCAGTCGGCTGGCCGGGAGGGCCCTGCGGTTCACCTGGGCGCGGCGTTTTCAAGCCTGTTCGGGCAATGGCTGAGGCTGCCTAACAACAGCATACGAACCCTGGTGGCCTGCGGCTGTGCAGCCGCTATCTCGGCGTCTTTCAACACGCCGATTGCCGGCGTGATCTTCGCCATGGAAGTGGTGATGATGGAGTACACCATTGCCGGCTTTACGCCGATTATTCTGGCGGCGGTCAGTGCCGCCATCATTACCCAGATTGTCTACGGCTCGGAGCCAGCCTTCAGCGTGCCCGCACTGACTATGAACTCTCTGCTGGAAATTCCATGGATCCTCGCGATTGCCGTGATCATCGGAATTGCCGCAGCGGCCTTTATCCATCTGGTGGACAACATGGGGCGCCATCACCACCGGCCGGTACTGCTCCGTATCACGGTGGCTGGCCTGCTGATGGTGCCGTTTGCGATCCTGGTTCCGGAAACCATGGGTATTGGTTACGACACGGTCAGCGAAACCATTCACGGCGAGTTGGGGTTCTGGCTGCTGCTTGGCGTGGGCGTGGCAAAACTGGTGATTACCGGGTTGTCTATCGGGCTTGGTATGCCAAGTGGCGTGATCGGCCCAACCATTTTCATGGGGGCGACCCTTGGCGGAGCGATGGGGCTGATCGGCGCCCAGATCTTCCCCGAGCTGGCATCGTCGGTGGGCTTTTACGCCATGCTGGGCATGGGGGCGATGATGGGGGCGGTGCTACAGGCACCGCTGGCCGCTCTGATGGCCTTGATGGAACTGACTCGAAACCCGAACATCATTCTGCCCGGCATGCTGATCATCACCACCGCCAGCCTGGTGACCAGCGAAGCCTTCGGCAAAAAATCCCTGTTCCTGACCATTCTGAAAAACCAGGGCCTGAGTTACCAGAATTCACCAGTGATCCAGGCGTTAAGACGAGTGTCTGTGGGCGCGATCATGGACCGGAGCATTTTGCGCACGGATCGGGAGCTGACTCCGGATGAAGCCCGCAAGGCACTGAAGTCGGAACCCAAATGGTTGCTGGTCGAGGGCAGCAACGGGCCAACCGCTCTGTTACCGGCAGTGGATCTTGCCCGCTACCTTGAAGACACCGAAAAACAGGTTGCCGAAGAAGGCATCGCACCCCCAGACACCGTCGACCTGATGGAAATCCCGGCCAACCGGCGGGATGTGGCCCCAGTGCAATATCAAGCCACCCTGGAAGAGGCCCTGAACGAATTCGACTCGACCCAGGCTGAGGCACTGTACGTACAACGCCATGTAGCCCCGATGATTCAGCGGGTTTATGGTGTCGTGCTTCAATCAGATATCGAAAGCTATTACCAATACCGACGGAGTTGATGGATGTTGTGGGTCAAGGCGTTTCATATCATTTCCCTGGTGTGCTGGTTTGCCGGCATTTTCTATCTGCCCAGACTGTTCGTGTACCATGCAGCCTGTGAGGACCAGCCGGGCCGCGAACGCTTCAAGATCATGGAGCGCAAGCTGTACCGGGGCATAACAACACCTTCAATGATCGCCACGGTGGTCTTTGGAATCTGGTTACTCAGTTACAATGTGTCCGGTTATTTCAGCATGGGCTGGATGCACGCCAAACTGGCTCTGGTCGCGCTGCTGGTCGTCTACCATTTCTATTGCGGCCACCTGGTGAAAGTCTTCCGGGATGACAAGAATACCCGCAGCCACGTGTTCTATCGCTGGTTTAACGAGGTTCCGGTATTCATTCTGTTAGCGGTGGTCATTCTGGCTGTTGTAAAACCCTTTTGAGGAGAGCAACCATTAATAGCTACACCCGCCCCCATGTTCTGGTGCTGTCAGGGCTGGACCCCTCCGGTGGTGCTGGCATTCAGGCCGATATCCAGGCGATTACTTCCCTTGGCGGGCACCCCCTGCCATTGCTGACCTGCCTGACCGTGCAGGACACCAACAACGTGTATGGCGCCGAGCCTGTCAACGCTGAGCTGATCCGGCAACAACTGCAGCGCCTGGCAGCAGATGTGCCCATCCATGCCATCAAGACCGGCGCCCTGGGCAATGCCGATGTGGTCGATGTGCTGGTGGAGTTTCTCGACAGCCAGCCGGAGTTACCGCTGATTGTCGACCCGGTCATCAAGGCAGCTGGCGGCGGCGATCTTGCCGATGAAGCATTGGTTCAAGCCATGAAAACCCGGCTGTTCCCCAGGGCGGAAATGATCACCCCCAATGGCGTTGAACTGGCCCAGTTGGGTGGCAGCGAAGACCCGGACCAGGCCGCGCGAAACCTCATTGACGCCGGCTGTCAATCGGTTCTGGCCACAGGTGGTCACGGCACAGGCATCCACATCATCAACACCCTGTACAACCATGCTCCGGAACCCATGCACTGGGAAGTGGAGCGGGTGGGCGCCAATGAGTTCCACGGCACCGGTTGTACCCTGGCGGCCGCCATCGCGGCCGGGCGCGCCAGCGGGCTATCGGCCAGGGCATCGATCTCCCAGGCGCAGAACTACGTTCATCGCGCCCTTCTGCACGCGCTGAACGTAGGCAAGGGTCAACGGGTTCCCGACCGGGGCATTCTGTGGGAACGCTGAACCGGATGCTAAAACCTGGCCTGTATGCCATTACCGATAACGTACTGACCCCGGCAGATCAGCTGATTGCTGCCGTGGAAGCGGCATTGCAGGGCGGAGCGACACTGGTACAGTACCGCGACAAGGCAGGTACCAGTGCCGAGCGATTGTGCCAGGCAACAGAGCTGAACGCTCTCTGCCGTCAGGCCAACGTCCCCCTGCTGATCAATGATGACCCGGAACTGGCCCTGCGGGTGGGCGCTGCGGGTGTGCACCTGGGCCAGGACGATTGCACCCTGGCCAACGCCCGGCGTGTTCTGGGGCCAGAGGCCATCATCGGCATTACCTGCCACCATCGGTTGGACCTTGCCCGCAACGCCAAGGCGGCAGGGGCCGACTACCTGGCGTTTGGCCGGTTCTACAACTCGGCCACCAAACCCGGTGCACCACCTGCAGAAACGACTGTATTGACGGAAGCCAGAGCGCTGGCGCTTCCGATTACCGCGATTGGCGGCATCACCACCGACAACGCCGAAGCCCTGATCCGTGCCGGCGCAGACCTGATTGCGGTAGTGGGAGGTCTGTTTGGTGGCACTCCGGAGGACATCCGGCACAGAGCGGAAACCTTTACCCGGCTGGTGGCCGGGCATCACCCTCTTTTCTCATCTTCAAACTGACAGGAGCTATCCGTGACTCACTCTGAAACGCTATTCGAACAGGCCCAGAAATACATTCCGGGCGGCGTAAATTCACCGGTGCGGGCCTTCCGCGGTGTTGGCGGTACTCCGGTTTTCTTCAAGCATGCCGAAGGCGCTTATCTGTACGACGAAGATGACCGCCGTTACATCGACTTTATCGGCTCCTGGGGCCCGATGATTCTTGGCCACTCAGACCCGCGCATTAAAGCGGCCCTGCACGCCCAGGTGGATCTGGGTGTGGGCTATGGCGCTCCTACGGCCATCGAAACCGAAATGGCGAAAAAGGTGTGTGAACTGGTGCCCTCCATTGAACTGGTGCGCATGGTCAACTCCGGCACCGAAGCCACCATGAGCGCCATTCGCCTGGCCCGTGGCTACACCGGCCGGGACAAGATTGTAAAGTTTGAGGGTTGCTACCACGGCCACGTGGATTCGCTGCTGGTGAAGGCCGGCTCCGGCGCTCTCACCCTGGGCGTACCCAACTCCCCGGGCATTCCCGCCAGCCTGGCAGAACACACCATTACCCTGAACTACAACGACATCGATCAGGTACGTGAGACCTTCAAGGACATCGGCGATCAGGTGGCAGCTATTATTGTCGAACCTGTTGCCGGCAACATGAACTGCATTCCGCCGGTACCCGGGTTCCTGGAAGGGCTGCGGGAAGTCTGCGATGAACACGGCACGGTGCTGATTTTTGACGAAGTAATGACCGGCTTCCGGGTGTCACTCGGCGGTGCCCAAGGCTTCTACGGCGTTAAGCCGGACCTGACCGCCCTGGGCAAAGTGATCGGTGGCGGCTTGCCGGTGGGTGCTTTTGGCGGCAAGCGGGAAATCATGGAGCACATTTCTCCATTGGGTCCGGTCTACCAGGCCGGCACCCTGAGCGGCAACCCCCTGGCCATGACCGCGGGCCTGACCACCCTGAATGCCATTTCTGAGCCCGGCTTCCATGACAAGCTGACAGAAAAAACCAACAAGGTACGCGACGGACTGAAAGCCGCCGCCGACGAAGCCGGCATCCCACTGACCGTCCAGTCCGCTGGCGCCATGTTCGGCTTTTTCTTCACCGATGAGCCCTCGGTGACCACCTTCGAACAGGTGATGGCGTGCGATGTGGAACGTTTCAAGAAGTTCTTCCAGGGAATGCTGAAAGAAGGCATCTACCTTGCGCCCTCGGCATTCGAAGCGGGCTTTACTACAGCGGCCCTCAGCGATGAAGACATTGAGTTCACCCTGGCAGCCGCACGGAAAGTCATGGCGACCCTGTAACAGGGTCGTCTTGTCAGCTCTGGCCATATCAGGCCAGGGCTGATGGTTTTCAGAACACCCCCTCCAGAGATACCGTGTAGGTGTGACGACGGTAGTCGTACCGGTCAATCCGGCTATCCTGATTCCGGTACAGCCACTGATTACGCACCAGCCACTGCCGACTGATTGCGTACTCTGCCATCAGCCCGAATTCCCGCCGCACATCCCGGCGCCGCTGAGTGATCAGTGTGCCTTGTTCGAACCATTGGTGTGGATCTTCGTAACGACTGTGCCGCACGGCAACCTCCGCCCCTACCGAAAGAGCCGACCCAACCGGATAAATCGCCTCAACGCCCAGTTCATGATGGATCGGGGATACGCTGGCGAAAAACTCGTCCTGTTGAAAGTCTTTACGGTGATTGCGCTGCCAACGATAGAACCCTTCAACAAGTAGCCAATCAAAGTTTTGTTCGGCACGGGCTTCAAACTGGTACCACTGGCCATCATAGGCGGCGTAATCCGGGCCGCCATTCACCTGATCCGCTGACACCGACCATGAACAGCTGGCCAGCCAGTCAGATAACGGGCACACACCAGAGCGGCCGAACAGGCTCAGGCCTATACGGGTTTCCAGTTCATCACTGCCTAGCCAGGCCCGTGATACACCGGCGCGCAGGCCGAGTTCCCACTGGTCAAAGCGACGTACCCCGGCCGCTCGGGCCTGAAGCACAGAGGTGTCGTCCGCCCGGCCGCGAGTATAATCCTGACCATAGATGACACCATCCCAAACCACCCGCCAATCTTCGGTCACCGGCTGGCTCAGAGTGCCCGCCGCCACCAGCTCGGCGTAAAAACTGCCTCTATCGCTCGGCGAGTCGTCGGGAACGCCGGCCACATTACTGTCGTAGCCAAGCCCGGTAGCCAAGTACCCTTGGGCTATCGATTTCATCGAGGACGAGTCGGAGGGGGCGTCTTCGGCCAGTTTGGCCAGTTGCCGCTGTGCCAGCTCACGGATGGTTTCTGGTGCTTCCTGACTTGCGGATTCCTGAAACCAGCGTTCAGCCACGGCCGATCGGCCATCCGCCAAGGCAACCAGGCCAAGATTGTAACGGGCAAGAGCCTGATTCGGCCCTTCCAACAAACGGGAAAAGAGAGCTTCGGCGGCCGGGTAGTCACCGGTTTTATAATAGGTAACCGCCAGGTTGTAGGTCAGTGCCGGGCTGTCGTAACCCAGCGCCTTGGCCGCTTCAAACTGCTGCCGTGCGGCGGGATAGTCGCCCTGTTGAAACTGCTCAATGCCAAGGGCCATGGCCTGCTGCGCGGATTGATCCGGCTCGGCAACAACGACAGCGGAGATGGCCAACAGGCCCACGAAACGAAGGGTCTTGAACAACCGAAAACCTCAGGCTCGACATCAACGAAACCGGCCGGGGCAGCCCCGTTCCGGGCGAGCACTGAGGTTAACACAGATAACAGGTCAGGGCCGTGACGGTGGTGAAGGTAGCTCAGGCCTCAGTTCGTCGAGATCCCGTACGGTTTCAGGCAGACTGTCGCGCCCGATCTCCGGTTTTCCACCCCGACCTTCCCGGGCACGTTCAGAGACAGACTGGCCAAAATCCCGCCCCCGCTCTCTGGCGTCCTCTGCCGTTTCCCTGCCTGGCGCCAAGGTATTACCGCGCTCATGGCGACGCAAGCCAGGCAGCTCCGGCAAGCGTATTTCCCGGGTAACGGCACCGGTCAGATCTTCGCTGTCGTCCACCATTCTCATGGTCACATCAAGGTCGTCAGCCAGCGCCAAAGGGGCGCTCACTACCAGCACGGCCGCCAGCATCAAGCGGGAAGAGCTGGCCCGCCACCAGGATTCACAAAAGCTCATGTTGCAGGCTCCTCGTGATTGGTCCGACTGCTGGAGGCTGCCGGGCCATCATCGCTCGGGTACTGGGGCACCATCGCCCTGAAGACTTTCTGACGGCCGTTCGCATCGAGTTCTGCAATCAACTCGCCGGCGCCGGGAAACAGAATCGTCAGGGGTAATTCCAGCACGTTGTCGCCCTGTACAAGACTTACCTGCCAGCTGACCCGATGCTGACCGGGCAAGCCTGACAACTCTACATGGGGCGGAAGATCCAGTGTCAAGGTGACATCATCCAGGGCTTCACCCGCATTAAAGGCCAGCCGTACCGTCCGTTCCACCGGCACCATCTCTGATGGAGCCGCCTCTTCAGTCAGGTCCGTGGCTGCCACTTCCGGCTCAAGCCCGGGCTTACCTCCCCCCTGGCCGAGCATCAGACCCAGCACCAGTGCGGCCGCAACGGCACCGCCCCAGGCCAGATGAACCTTGCGATTGGAAGCCTGCGCGGGGAGCTGGCCGAACACCCGGTTTTCAAAGCCCGGCGACGGTTCTGGGAGCCTGCAGCGGGAAGCCAGTTCGGACATCAGCGAGCGCTCGAACGCCTCGTGCTGCTGGCACGGAGCACAACTCTCCAGGTGCACGCGCACCACCTGCGACTCATCGGCGGGCAGCTGGCCCCGAACATAGTCGGGCAATTGTGATTGGATTTGCCGACAGGACATAGTTATCACCTCAATGTTCCAGACGCCCGGAATCATCATCCGGTTCCATTGCCAACTGAAGATGCTTCCTCAAGGCAGCCCGACTGCGATGCAGCCGGGATTTGACGGTTCCGATGGGCACGCCCAACACTTCCGCCACATCTTCCTGGCGCCAGCCATCCACATCGTGAAGCAACAGCAGGGTGCGCTGGTCCGGTGACATCTGTTCCAGCGCCCGGTCGAGCATTGGGCCAAGCCGTTCTTTGTTTAGCTCCAGCTCGGGCGACTGATCGTCCGACATCTGGCTGTCGAGCCAATCAGACTGACTATCCGCCTCCATCAATTCGCTCACCGGACGATCGGCCTGGCGCCCCTTCTTTCTGACGGAATCGATGAACTGACGGTACAACACCCGGTTTAACCACGGCCTAAGCTGATCCACGGATTCCAGCTCATCCAGGCGCGGGTAGAGCTTCACCACCACATCCTGCACCAGATCCTCGGCGTCCTGAAGGCTACCGGTTAATCGATAGGCAAAGCTGTGCAACGCCGTCAGGTGCGGCTGCACCAGGCGCTGAAATCGCTTTTGGGCGGATGGGCGAAACGGAAGAATGGCCAAAAAGTACTGCCTGATGACGGTTTACGGAAGCGCGCAGTCTATAACAGCCCTGCCCTTATCGGCGAATTATGACCAACTCATGTGTAAATATTAATCAAATCGAGGGGAACTCGCAGCGATTCCGGATCGTGAAGTCATTACTGGCGATTGCAACGCCGGATAAACAACGAAACGGATACGAACCGGAGGATTTATGAAGCGTTCAACCCAAGTTTTCGCGGTCTCCGCCCTTGCGGCCGCATTGGCCGCCTGTGGTGGGAGCGGTGACGGCAGCCTCTCTTCTGGGCAAACAGGGACGGTATCCATGGGGCTCACTGATGCTCCCACCATGGATCTGAGCAGCGTGAACGTGGCGTTCAATGCGATCCGGCTCAAACCGGTGGATGGACAGTGGCAGGAGTTCAGCCTGGACGAAGTCGGGATTATTGACCTGCTCACCCTGCAAGGCGGCGTGACCGAGCCTCTGATTACCGACGAGGAAGTACCTGCCGGTGAGTATGAGGAAATCCGCCTGATCGTCGATACTGAGCAGTCTTGGGTGACCAAGGAATCCGAAGGTGATGCCCGCTATACCCTGGCGGTGCCCTCCGGCGAGCAAAGCGGCCTGAAACTCAAAGGCAGTTTTGTTGTTGCCGCCGACACCAGCCAGAGCTTCACCATCGATTTTGATGTTCGCAAATCCATTGTGAACCCTCCCGGAAAGGCGCTGGCGGATTACATGCTCAAGCCGGTACTTCGCCTGGTCAACAACCTGGAGGTGGGCCAGCTGACGGGCGAGGTGGATTACACCACAATCCTGCAAGCTCGCAGTGAAAACCCGGAGCGGCTTGACTGCAGTCCGAACTATGAAGGTGCAGTCTATGTCTACGAAGGTGAGATTGACGAACCGGTAGACCTGAACGTCGAACGGGACGGCCTCAATCCGCTGATGGTGGTTTCGGTCACTGAGCAGGAAGATGGCAGCCTGTATGAGTGGACCGCCGCCTTCCTCACCGAAGGCACCTACACCATCAGCTACAGCTGCCAGCTGGATGATAACGAGACCGACGACGAGATCGAGTTTGAGGGTACCCAGACCCTCGACGTTATCGCTGGCGAAACCACCGTGGCTGACCCCATCCCGCTGCAGCCTTAATAGCGCTGCATTGACGCAAAGGCCAGGGACGGCCTTTGCTCTCCTGACACTCTTCTATCACAACGCTCCTGCACGGGCCTCAGCCTGATCGGCCCCGGCCACATTACCCCTGGCCCGACGAATATCCGCCAGCAGCAACCAACCCGAGCGCTGCATTCTCGAATCGTTTCCCGCCAGCGACAGACCTTTCAGCGTGAACTGTTCCGCCGCCCCCAGATTGCCACCAGACACGTAGGCTTCCGCCAGCTTGAAATAGACCTCTGAGGAACGCGGCGCTATGCGTTGTGCCCGCTCCAGACGGGCGACAGCGCCGGCAGAGTCCCCCTGCGCCAGGCGCTGGTCGGCATCACGGATCAGGCTGACCGCTGCGGCCGGCAGTTCGTCACCGGACTCCCGATAACTGGGCGAGCGGGTAGCGGGCGCCTCCGGCTCACTCACCTCGGGCTGCTCGCTCTTGCGCCATACCCGGGGCTCAGACTCTTCTTGCGGTTCTGCGGTTCTTGGCGGTTCCGGCGCACTCGAGCGATCATCGCCGCCCATAGGTACGTAGATGGAGCCACCGCCGGGGCCGCTGGCGCAGCCTGCAAGGCCCAGCGCCATAGCCAGGCAACCGGCGCGGGTAATCGTTGTTTTATTCATCGGAACAATCCTTCAAACCAACTGCGTATTTGCCGGCCGAACTGCCCTTCGCAGTCCAGGCGCTGCCGGGGCTCACTGCCGGCGATAAATGGCACCAGACGGGCATCCTCACACCGCTCTCCCGTCAATGCCTGCTCCCGGGCATTGACCCAATGATACTGGACACCGTCCGGCATGACCGGTGAAAAGCCATGCTGTGGCAACTGCGCCATCATTGCAGACCACACCGGCAAGGCGCCAGAGGCGCCGGTCAATACCGTGGGGCCGTTATCGTCACGCCCCACCCAGGCCACCGCCAGATAATCACCACTGAACCCGGCGAACCAGGAGTCCCGACCCTGGTCTGTTGTACCGGTCTTCCCAGCCAGTGTCAGTCGATCTGGCAGGGTCCGATAAGCTGAGCGGCCGGTGCCCTCCTGCATGGTTTCCTGCATGGCGTACTGCACCAGG
>NZ_LOCO01000031.1:0-25894 GCF_001574445.1 Marinobacter excellens LAMA 842 | reverse complement strand
ACCGCAGCGGGGTCGGCAACCCGGTCGACTTTCAGGTTATAGCGCGATAACGGCTCGTTGCGGGCATCGGTCACTTCCCGGATGGTCCGCAAGGGTGTGTTGAAACCGGAGGTAGCCAGCCCCTGGTAGAGCTGGGCTACTTCCACCGGCGCCAACGACATGGAGCCAAGCAGCAGCGAGGGATAGTCCGAAATCGGTGTGGCCACCCCAAACGCCCTTAACACTTCCTGCACGCGCGGGATGCCGACATCCAGCCCTACCCGCACTGCCGGGAGGTTGTAGGACCGGGACAGGGCCAGGTGCAGGGGCACTTCGCCACGCTCCTCACTATCAAAGTTCTTGGGCTGCCACAACCGGCCGTCGTCAAACTCCAGGGTAAACGCGCGATCCTGTACCGGCGTAATCAAGGTATACCGGTCGGCCTGCTCCAGAGCTGCCAGGTAGGTAAACGGTTTGATCAGCGAGCCAATCGGCCGGCGGGCGTCTACGGCACGGTTGAAGCCGGCAAACTCAGGGTCTTTGCCGCCCACCAGCGCCAACACCTCGCCGGTGTCCTTGGCGGTGACCACCAGAGCCGCCTCCAGGGCCTCGCGGGTGTCACCACGGGCAAGTCTCGGCAAGGTATCGCGAACCGCCTTTTCCGACGCATCCTGAACCGCTGGGTCCAGAGTCGTGAAGATGCGCAAACCTTCGCTTTGCAGGTCTTCTTCCCGGTAATCCCGCGCCAGATGCCGGCGTACCAGATCTATATACGCCGGGTAACGGTTGTCGGTATAGGACGGCCGGGCGCTCACCCCCAAGGGCTGGCGGGTGGCTCGGGCCAACTCGTCAGCGTTGATCAGCCCGGCTTCGGCCATTTCCGTCAGTACCAGGTCTCGCCGAGCCTTGGCGCGCTCCGGATGTCGGCGCGGATTGTAGTAACTGGGGCCTTTGACCATGCCGATCAACAGGGCAATCTGATGAACGTCCAGATCTTTCAGGGGCTCCCCAAAGAAAAACTGGCTGGCCAGGCCAAAGCCGTTGATGCTGCGGTTGCCTGCCTGGCCAAGGTAGACCTCGTTCAGATAGGTTTCCAGAATGTCGTCTTTCTCGTAATGCCATTCCAGCAGGATCGACATCAAGGCTTCATTGCCCTTGCGTACCAGGGTCTGGTCGCGGGTCAGGAAGAAGTTCTTCACCAACTGCTGGGTCAGGGTACTGCCACCCTGCACAATCTGCCCCGCCTTTATGTTTGCCAGCATGGCCCGGGCAATAGACAAGGGCGCAACGCCGTAATGCTCGTAGAACTGTCGGTCCTCAATCGCCATCAGCCCAAGGGGCAACAACTCCGGCACCTCATCCAGCCGAACCAGCACCCGGTCCTCCCGGTGGGAGGGATAGATACCGCCGATCTGGGCCGGTTCCAGCCGGACAATCGGGGAATCCGGGCCGGCGACCACCGAAAACGACTGAACACGGTCTCCCGACACCACCAATGACAATCGGCGCCTGGGCTCTTCACCATCGGGGAACCTGAAACCACGGGCGCTGATCATAAACCGCCCGCCATTTCGCTGATAAGTCCCGGCCCGAACGCCATCTCCGGCCCGGTAGCCGGCCAATTCCAGCTCCCGGGCAAGGCCTGCCGCGCTCACGCTCGCGCCATCATAAAGCTCCAACGGCCGGGCGTAGACACGGGACGGCACTTCAAAACGGCGGCCCTCAAAACGGGAGGTTACAACCGCATCCAGGTACACCATCCAGCCGGCCAGAAGCACCAGGCCCAGGGCCCCGACACGAAACATGAAACGCCAGAAACCGCTGCGTTTGGCCGCTGGCCTGGATTTGGACGATTTTTTACGGGGGGAACGAGATTTGGTCATGGCCGGATTATAACGAAGCGGGCGACCCCTTCGGCAGGTCTGTTGTGTGTTATTTCTGTAATCCGCCCGTTATAGTAGGCCAATCAGAACAGAGCGATAAAAATCAATGAGTTCAGGGAACCAGGAGCACACCGTGAGCGCGACCCCATCGGAAACACTGATCAAGGCACTGCAAAACCCGGCACTGTATGACCACCCGGTACAGGGCTTCCAGGTCATTGAAACCCATATTTCACAGGTGTTACTGACCGGCAGCTACGCCTACAAGATCAAAAAACCGATGGATTTCGGCTTTCTGGACTTCTCCACCCTGGCGCGCCGTAAGCACTTCTGCGAGGAAGAACTCCGACTCAACAGCCGCCTGGCCTCGGAACTATACCAAGACGTTTTGCCCATTACCGGCACACCGGAGCAACCTGTTATCGGCGGCGAGGGAGAAGCCTTTGAATACGCCATCCGCATGCGCCAGTTCGACCAGGACCAGCTGTTCGACAAGCGCCAGGAGCGCGGTGACCTGCCACCGGAGATGCTCACCAACCTGTCCCGCCAGGTAGCGCAGTTCCACGATAGCTTGCCTGCCGTTGCCGAAGATAAACCCCTGGGCACCCCGGAAGCGGTGTACGCCGCGATGCAGGAAAACTTCGACCAGATTCGCCCGATGCTGGACGACAACACCCTGCTGCTGCAGCTGGACAATCTGGAAGAATGGACCCGGACCACCTTCGAGCGGCACCGGGAGCTGATTGCCAGCCGCAGGGCCAAGGGCATGGTGCGGGAATGCCATGGCGACTTGCACCTGGCCAATATTACGGTGTTCAACGATCAGGTCACGGTGTTCGACTGCATCGAATTCAATGAGCCGTTCCGCTGGATTGATGTCATCAACGATCTGGCGTTTCTGCTGATGGACCTGGAATCCCGCCGTGAACCGCTGCTGGCCAACCTGGTACTGAACAGCTATCTGGAATACCGGGGCGATTTCGAAGCCTTAGCGCTGCTCCCGCTCTACAAGGCTTACCGGGCGATGGTCCGGGCCAAGATTGCCTTGTTCACCATGGCTAACCCCAGCCTGGGCGAGGGCGAAAAAGCCGGCCTGATGCAACGCTACCGGGATTACGCCCAGTTGGCGGAAGATTACGGCGAGATCCCCAACCATTACCTGCTGGCCACCACCGGGCTTTCAGCCAGCGGCAAAACCTGCGTCAGTGCCGCCATGGCCGGCGAGCTGAACCTGATCAGGCTGCGCTCAGATGTTGAGCGCAAGCGGTTGCACGGCCTTGGACCGCTGGACGACAGCAAATCCGGCGTTGGCACGGACCTGTACAGCCCGGAAGTCACCGAACAGACTTACCAGCACCTCGCCAATCTGGCCCAGGACCTGCTGGCCTCCGGGCTTTCTGTCATCGTGGATGCCGCCTGCCTGAAAGAACGCGAACGCACCCTCTTTGCCAAGGTGGCCGAGGCCCAGGGCGTGCCCTTTGCGCTGCTGCACTGCGAGGCCCCGGAACAGCTAAGGCGGGAGTGGGTGCGCAAACGCAAAGGCGATGCCTCGGAAGCCACCGAAGACCTGCTGGATGCACAGCAACGCTGGTTCGAGCCACTGACGGTGGAGGAGAAAACCCACACCGTGCACCTGCATACCGACCAGGAGCATGTAGCAGAAGCAGTTGCAGACCGAATTCGGCAGCACTTTGGCTTGCCACCGAGCCAAAGCGTCTAAACTTACCTGCGTACGCTTGGCATCATTCCATTCGAGGTGTGAGATGGACGACATTCAGGAACACGAACTGCATCAGATTGATCACCCGCTGTATGACATACTGCGCAGCGAAGACATCAAGGCGTTCAATGCCGAGAAAGCAAAACTGAGCGACCTGCCCAGTTTTGCCCATGGCGACTTCCGGGGGCTGGATTTACGCGGCCTCGACGCCAAGGGGCTGGATTTGCGCCACGCTTACTTCCGGGGCGCCGACCTGCGCGGCATCGACTTTTCCAAATCCCGGATGGAGGGTGCCAGCATCGCTAGCGCCAAGATCTCCGGCTGCTATTTCCCCCATCGCCTGGAGGCCGATGAAATCGTGATGTCACTGAACCACGGCACCCGCATGCGCTACGCCCTGCTGCCAAAATGACGGAACAGAACCATCCCTGGGAGACCGTTTGCCCGGCAACGGAACTGGTTCCAGGCCGGTTTATTGAATTCCGGCTGAAACAGAAAGCCCGTGAACCGGAAGGCATGCCCCTGACCGGTTTTGTGTTTCTGGATGGTAGCGAGCCGAAAGCCTACCTGAACATCTGCCCGCACCTGGGCATCGAACTGAACTGGATGCCGGGCAAATTCATGGACGCCGACAACCTGTTTATCCAATGCTCTACCCACGGCGCGTTGTTCAAGCCCGGCACCGGTGAATGCATTGCGGGCCCTTGCCAGGGCGATGCCTTGACCGCCCTGGAGGTACGCCAGAACGGTGACCAGATCGAAATCAGGCTTGAAGACTGACCGGCACCGCTTCGGTCAGGTCCAGCCTGCCTCCCGGGTTGCCATCCGCTCCCGACAGCGCGGCGCGATAAGCCAGCACCTCGACCCCGGCGGCCTTCGCCCGGCGTAACAACTCGCCATAGTGGGCATCAATATGATCCGCCGGGCGCACCCTTTCGATTCCTGTGTGGTTAACCACAAAGAAGAGTACCGCCCGGTCGCCTTTTGCAACCTGCGCCATCAGTTCCCGAAGGTGCTTCTGGCCCCTTTCGGTCACCGCATCCGGGAAATAGCCGCTTGAACCGTCCGCCAGCGTGACATTCTTCACCTCAACCCAGGCGTCTGGCCGCGCCGGATGGCCCGACAACAACAAATCTATCCGGCTTTTCTCATCACCGTAACGCACTTCTGCCCGGCACTCTGTGTAACCGGCCAGCTCCGGCACCCGCCCGGCTTCAATGGCCTCCCGTGCCTGGGCGTTGGGACGGGCGGTATTCACGCAGGCAAATACCGCCGGGGCGGTTTCCACCAGCTCCCAGGTGTACTTCAACTTGCGCTTGGGATTATCGCTACGGCTCAGCCAGACCCTGGCGTTATCGGGCTGGCAGCCCAGCATGGAGCCGGTGTTCGGGCAGTGGGCCGTTACCTCCTCGCCATCGGGCAATCGCACATCGGCAAGGAAGCGTTTGTAGCGGCGAATCAGCCGCCCTTCCACCAAAGGTTCAGCAAACTTCATGTGATCTCCGCAAAAAGTCGTTGTCACAAGGCTGGCCACCCTGAGACTAATCTGCTATTTTCCGCAAATTCCCGTTTCAGGACGAATGCTTTTATCCAGGGTTAAACCGCGCAGCAACCGTGCTGGCGCGGCGGAAGCAAAGCGTTCTTGTAGTAGTACAAACAAGAGGCCGGGTTCAATGGCAAACACTGCAGAACAACCACGCGAACGTTTTACCAATTTCACCCCTTATGAAATGAAAAAGGGTGAAGACTACATGAGTGCTGACATGCTGCAGCACTTCAAAAATCTGCTCCTGCAATGGAAACAGGAGCTGATGGAAGAAGTGGACCGCACCATGCACCACATGCAGGAAGACGCCGCAAATTACGCGGATCCCAGTGACCGTGCAACCCAGGAAGAAGAATTCAGCCTGGAGCTGCGCACCCGGGATCGCGAGCGCAAGCTGATCAAAAAGATTGACCAGACCATCGACCGCATCGACAAAGACGACTACGGCTTCTGCGATCAGTGCGGCGTGGAGATCGGCATTCGTCGCCTGGAAGCTCGCCCGACGGCCACACTGTGCATCGACTGCAAAACCCTGGCAGAAATCCGCGAGCGCCAGACTGGCATCTGAGCCCCACCGATAGCCGGCCGCATAAGCAGCCGGCTTACTGAGTCTCTATGGAGCAACCACGGTACCGTGGGCGTTTTGCCCCTTCCCCGACAGGACCGTTGCATTTCGGCTCCCTTGTAACCGCCCTGGCCAGTTGGCTGGAAGCCCGCACCGCCGGTGGCGACTGGCTGGTTCGTATCGAAGACCTGGACCCGCTACGGGAGCCCCCCGAGGCCACCGGCCAGATTCTCCATTCCCTGGATTGCCACGGGCTGTTTCCCGACGAACCGGTACGATTTCAATCCCGGCGCCACGACGCCTACCAGGCCGCCATTGGCCAGCTTCTGGCGCGGCATAAAGCCTATCGGTGCCGGTGCTCCCGAAAACTGCTCCAAAAGCACGGCGGTTATCATCCGGACCACTGCCGAGATGGCCATCCAGCACCTGGAGATACCCCCTACGCCATTCGATTTGCCCTGACCGACGAAGTCAGCCACTGGCAGGATCTGCTGCTGGGCGAGCAACAACAGCGAGTAGCTGCAGAGCTGGACGACCCGGTGCTACTGCGCAAGGAAGGCTTCTACGCCTACCAACTGGCCGTGGTGGTGGACGATATAGACCAGAACATCAGCCACGTGGTGCGGGGCTCCGACTTACTGGACATGACCGCCCAGCAGCAACAGATTTTCCGGGCTCTTGGTGCCCAGTCACCACAGTGGCTGCATATACCGGTCGTCGTGAACGATCAGGGCCAGAAGCTGAGCAAACAGACCCACGCTCCGGCACTGGATGATCAGCAGCCCGCCGCCAACCTGGTCAACGCACTGGCAGCCCTTGGCCAACAGCCTCCGCCCGCGCTTGTGCAGGCAACGGTGGACGATGTGCTCGCCTGGGGCCGGGAAAACTGGCGCCGGCACGCCATCCCCCTGACATCCCGGCAGGCCCGTGGTATAACCCCAAACACACACTTGCGTCCGGACCACTGAGCCGATGTATATCTACCGCCTGGTCTTTTTGCTGGTACTGGCCATTTATATTTTTTCTCCCAACATCCTGGACTGGTGGACCTCACCAGACAACGCCTGGTATAGCCCCTATGTGATCTGGGGTGGCCTGATTGCCATCGGTTTCTGGCTTGAATGGCGGCGAGACCCCAATGAGTTTTAGCGCCAGCGGCCTGCTACTGGCCAGCCTCCTGTACCTGATTCTGTTGTTCGGCATTGCCTGGAGTACCGAGCGGGGCACCCTGCTGCGTCAGTGGGTACGGCATCCTCTGGTTTATACCCTGAGCCTTGGCGTCTACGCCGGCATCTGGGCAGTCTACGGCGCCATCGGCATGGCGGCGGAATCCGGTTACGGCTTTCTGGCTTACTATCTGGGTATCTCCGGGGCCTTTCTGCTGGCGCCGGTGTTGCTGAACCCGATCTTGCGCATCGGCCGCGCTTATCAACTGACGTCCCTGGCTGACCTCTTTGCCTATCGTTATCGCAGCCAGTGGGCCGGCACCCTGGTGACACTCTGCTCAGCCGCCGCCATTCTGGCGCTGCTGAGCATGCAGATTCAGGCTGTTGCGGTATCGGCGTCCCTGCTCGCGCCTGACACCTCGCCCAAAGCCATCAGCGTGATGTTCAGCCTGATCGTCGTGCTGTTCACCATGCTCTTTGGCGCACGCCGGCACCAGAGCTCTGGCAACCATCAGGGGCTGGTGCTGGCCATCGCCTTTGACTCCCTGGTCAAGGTGGTTGCCCTGCTGGTGCTGGGCGGTGTGGTGTTATTCGGTGTGTTCGGCGGCACCGACGGGCTTGAAGAATGGTTGGCCCGGGCCTCACACCCCGAGGCAACCATGACCATGGCGATCAATGATGGCAGCTGGCGGGCCCTGCTGCTGATGTCGTTTGCCGCCGCGCTGGTCCTCCCGCACATGTACCATATGACCTTCAGCGAGAACCCCTCGCCAAGGGCCCTGGCGAAAGCCAGCTGGGGCCTGCCCCTGTATCTGCTACTGCTTGGCCTGCCAGTGCCCCTGATTGTCTGGGCCGGCCAGGCCCTGGGTGTTGTTGTGCCCCAGGCGTTTTTCAGTATCGGGGTGGCCCAGGCACTGGAGAGCCCGGCGCTAACACTGTTGATGTATATCGCAGGGCTTTCCGCCGCCAGCGGGCTGATGATCGTCAGCACCCTGGCGCTGTCGGGCATGGTTCTCAACCATGTTGTGCTGCCCCTGAAAACTCCCAAAGACCAGGGCGACATCTATCAATGGCTGCAGTGGGTAAAACGCCTGCTCATTGCCGTTATCCTGTTTCTGGCGCTGCTGTTCCACGAAACCATTGGCCAGAACCTGGACCTGTCCATCCTCGGAGCCATCTCGCTCTCCGGCACCTTGCAGCTGCTACCAGGCGCCCTCGGCGTTATCTACTGGCCGGAGGGCAACCGGCGCGGTCTGATCGCCGGACTGCTGACCGGCCTGGCCATCTGGATGACCACCCTGGTGCTGCCGTTTTCCTACGCCGCCGACCTGCTGTCCTGGCTGGATCTTCCGGTCACCCCGGGTTATGACAATTGGCACCTGTTCACTTTCATCAGCCTGACGGCCAACATTTCGGTGTTTGCACTGGTCTCAATCCTGAGCCCCGCGTCTCCGGAAGAAACCAGCGCGGCACAGGCCTGCTCCCTGGGTGCGCTGTCTCGCCCACAGCGCAGGGAACTGCTGGCAACATCCTCCAACGACTTCGTTCAACATCTGACCGACCCGCTGGGCCCGACCGTGGCCCGACGGGAAGTAGAGCGTGCACTGGGGCAATTAAAGCTGCCCAACGTGGAGTTTCGCCCCTACCAGCTCAGGCGCCTGCGGGATCAGGTTGAAATCAACCTGTCGGGCTTGCTGGGCCCCGCCGTAGCCAGGGATATTGTCAAACGCCATCTGGGCTTCAAACCCCTGACCCACGGCGGCACCGGCCAGGACATCCGCTATGTGGAGCGGGCGCTGGGCGACTACCAGAACCAGCTTACCGGCCTGGCCGGGGAGCTCGACAACTTGCGGCGCCACTACCGGCAGACCCTGCAGAACCTGCCGATACCCGCCTGCTCTGTCGGTGAGGATGGCGAAATCCTGATGTGGAACCACGCCATCGAATCGCTCACTGGCATTTCTGCCGACGAGGTGGTCGGCGCCAAACTGATGGCCCTGCCGGAGCACTGGCATACCCTGCTGGACGACTTCAACCGGGGCGACGACCTGCACCGTTACAAGCACCGGCTCGACCTGCGGGGCAAGCCCCACTGGCTGAACCTTCATAAGGCTGCCCTGAGCGGGCCGGACCATCCGGAAGGTGGCTCGATCATTCTGGTGGAAGACCAGACCGAAACCCGATTACTGGAAGACGAGCTGATGCACAGTGAACGGCTGGCCTCCGTGGGCCGACTGGCCGCCGGTGTTGCGCACGAGATTGGCAACCCGGTCACCGGTATTTCGTCGCTGGCCCAGAACCTGAAACTGGAAACCGACGACCCGTCCATCCTGGAAACCGCAGACCAGATACAGCAGCAAACCCGACGCATCTCCGCCATATTGCAGTCACTGATGAACTTTGCCCGAACCGGCAACCACGCCCATGCCAACCGCTATGAGCCGGTCAGCATCCACCGCTGCGTGGAAGAATCGATCAACCTGTTGTCGCTGAGTGACAAGGGTATGGGCATCCGGTACATGAATGAGTGCCCGGCAAACCTGCAGATACTGGGGGATGAGCAACGCCTGGTGCAGGTCTTCGTCAACCTGCTGGCCAACGCCCGGGATGCCTCGCCAGACGGCGGTACCATCCGGGTCAGTGGAAAGGGCGATGGCTACTCCGCTATCATCGAAGTGATTGACGAAGGCACCGGCATTCCCGCTGACCAGCTGGACCATATCTTTGAACCGTTTTACACCACCAAAGCACCGAACAAAGGTACGGGCCTTGGGCTTTCACTGGTGTATAGCATTGTTGAAGAACACTATGGCAACGTACAGGTGGAAAGCCCGGCAGATACCGAACGCCAGCGGGGAACCTGTGTAAGGTTACGCCTGCCCGCCTACGAGCCAGACACCGATACCGGCAACAGCACCCCGAACGAAAGGTCGTGAACGCGATATGCCCCGTATTCTGATAGTTGAAGATGAAGACATCATCCGCTCCGCGGTCCGCAAGCTGCTGCAGCACGCCGGTTACGAAGTGGCGGATGCCGTCTCCGTAGAGGAAGCGGACAACCTGGAACCGGACGGCTTTGACCTGATCATCACCGATCTGCGCCTGCCCGGCGCCGCGGGTACCGAGATGATCAACCGGGCGCCCAACACCCCGGTGCTGATCATGACCAGCTATGCCAGTCTGCGCTCAGCCGTGGACTCCATGAAACTCGGTGCCGTGGACTACATCGCCAAGCCCTTTGATCACGATGAAATGCTCGCAGCCGTTGAGAACATCCTGGCTCGCCAGAGTGCGCAGCCTGATGAGCCCGGCAGTGGCGAGAGCGCCGGGCAGCACC
Source organism: Marinobacter excellens LAMA 842 (assembly GCF_001574445.1). Lineage (NCBI taxonomy): Bacteria > Pseudomonadati > Pseudomonadota > Gammaproteobacteria > Pseudomonadales > Marinobacteraceae > Marinobacter > Marinobacter excellens. The sequence continues at coordinate 15,698 of NZ_LOCO01000031.1, read as the reverse complement.
AGGCGACCGAATCCGACCCGGCAGCCATCATGTATGGCCAGTGCGAGCCCATGCAGAAGGTGTTCACGCTGATTCGCAAGGTGGCCCCGACCGAAACCACCGTCCTGATACAGGGCGAGTCCGGCACCGGTAAGGAACTGGCGGCCAGGGCCCTGCATCTGCTCAGCCCCAGGGCCACCAAGCCGCTGATTTCAGTAAACTGCGCAGCCATCCCCGAAAGCCTGATTGAATCGGAGTTGTTCGGCCATGAGAAAGGCGCATTCACCGGCGCCGTTTCCGCCCGTACCGGCCTGATTGAAGCCGCCGATGGCGGCAGCCTGTTCCTTGATGAGATCGGCGAACTGCCAGCGGAAGCCCAGGCCCGGCTGTTGCGCGTGCTGCAGGAAAGCGAGATCCGCAAGGTCGGCTCCACCCAGAGCCGGAAAGTGGATGTGCGCATGATTGCCGCAACCCACCGGAACCTGAAAGCAATGACCCGCACCGGAGAATTCCGGGAAGACCTGTATTACCGCCTTAACGTAATGCAAATCCGAATTCCGCCCCTGCGAGAACGCCGGTCAGACATTCTGGGCCTGGCCCGCCGTTTCCTTAAGCGGCAGGCAGAGAAGCTCGGACGGCCGGAGCTCAGTCTCAGCCCGGAGGCCATGCAGGCGCTGGAGCGGTGCCGCTGGCCAGGAAACGTGCGGGAGCTGGAGAATGCCATCGAACGGGCGTCCATTCTCACCGACGGCGACATCATTACCCCCGCAGTGCTGGACCTCGATAACGAGGGTAGTGACGAGTACATTCCGGAAACCCTGGTAGAAGGCAACAACGAGCAGACCCGCACCCGTGAGCCGGACTCCGCCAACGACCTGTCTCTGGAAGACTACTTTCAGCATTTTGTGCTGGAGAACCAGGACCGGATGAGCGAAACCGAGCTGGCCCAGAAACTGGGCATCAGCCGGAAATCTCTGTGGGAACGTCGCCAGCGTTTGGGTATTCCCCGCAAGAAAAGTTCCTGAACAAAGAAATGAACCCGAAATCATTTGTTACCCAGCGTTCCCCAAGGTAACACTTCCGACTCAGGTTACGTGAGACAGGTAACACTTTAGACGTATACGGGGTAACACTTATTTCTCACAAAAACATAACCCTCTGTTAATTAAAGGTTTTCAAAAACTGGCACAGCCTTCGCACTCTTAATAGCGCACAACAACAAAAACAAAAGTGACAACGCAGCGGCAAAACAAAAACAAAAAGCTGCATGAGCATCCAGCAACAAAAACAAGAACAGGATGCAAGCGAACTGAGTGTTTTGGGTACTTTGCTTTTTAGTGGTCCCCAGGCATGTGCGAGTTGTAGATGTAGAGAAGAATCGCTCCTGAAGCGGCACTGCAACTACCCCGATAACCCGCACCTTGCTCCTGACCGCTCTATGTATTCAAAGCTTTCCGTTTGCGTTATTTGATGTCCTTACTGTTGGGACAACACGGTGGGGTAGAAAAATCAAAAAGAATCCCGGCAACAACAAAAACAATGCAGATCGTCAACGCTTTCAGGGCGGGTTCGTGAAAACGAATCCGCCTTTTGATTATCTGGCCTACAGACTCACCCTGACCACCCCAACTCCTGAACAAAAATCACCTTTTCTATTTCCGTTTCTGCCTAAACATGTGCAATTCCTGCGCAAACCGTTAAAATCCCCGTCTTTGCGCATCGCAATCACGGAATTTCATGCCTAAACGACTTGTAGAAAAACTACGCTCCTTCATTCCCGGCAACGGGAAAAAGAAAGCCCGACGCTACCAGCGGCAGGAGATCCCCCGGGATCAGCACACCGTGTCCCGCTCGATGATCAGCGAGCCCGCACGAAAAGTCCTGCATCGGCTTAACAAAGCCGGCTATGAAGCTTATCTGGTGGGCGGCGGCGTGCGCGACATCCTCCTGGGCGGGCAGCCAAAGGATTTCGACATTGCCACCGACGCTACCCCTGAGGAAGTTCACGACCTGTTCCGGAATTCGCGACTGATCGGGCGCCGGTTCCGGATTGTGCATGTGGTATTCGGCCGGGAAATCATCGAGGTGACCACTTTCAGGGGCAACGCCCGGGACACCGAAGACGAACCGGCAGCCGATGAGCACAGAACCAGTGAGCATGGCCTGCTGTTGCGGGACAATGTCTACGGCAACCAGGAAGAAGACGCCCTGCGCCGTGACTTCACTATCAACGCGCTTTACTACTGCATCCGCAACTTCACGATCATCGACTACGCCAACGGCGTTGACGATCTGAAAAATCGCCAGATCCGCCTGATCGGTGACCCGGAAACCCGCTACCGGGAAGATCCGGTTCGCATGCTTCGCGCCATCCGCTTTGCCGCTAAACTGGGTTTCGAAATTGAACCGGACACCGAAGCTCCCATCCGGGAACTGGCGCCATTGCTGACTCACATCCCCTCGGCCCGGCTGTTTGATGAAGTGCTCAAGCTGTTCTCGGCGGGCCATGGCGAAGCGACCTATGACTTGCTCAGCGAGTACGGCCTACTGGCGCCCTTGTTCCCGGAAACCGCCAAGGCCATCGACGCCGGGGAATCCGACGAACTCATTCGCCAGGCACTGCGCAATACCGACGCCCGGATTGCCCAGGGCAAATCCGTCACGCCTTACTTCCTGTTTGCCGCCATGCTCTGGCCGGCCCTGCAAGTGGAATGGCGCCGCCGCCAGGATAATGGCGACCCGGTGCAGCCCGCCCTTCATGGCGCCATCGGCAAAGTCATTGGCCGGCAGGTGCAGGCCACAGCCATTCCGAAACGCTTCTCAGGCCCGATGAAAGAGATCTGGGAAATGCAGATGCGCCTGCCCAGGCGCCAGGGCAAGCGGGCCTTTGGCACGCTGGCCCACCCGCGCTTCCGGGCTGCCTATGATTTCCTGCTGGTACGTGAATCCGCCGGCGAGATCGAACCGGGCCTCGGCGACTGGTGGACGGACTTCCAGCGCCTGGACGAACGCGGGCAGGAAAAAATGCTGTCTGAGCTAGGCTCCGCCAGCACCCCGCGTAAACGGCGCCGCAAACGCAGCCCAGTCAAAAGGCCACCCCAAGCATGACGGTAGTGGCCTATGTTGGGCTGGGCAGCAATCTGGAAGACCCAACCGCCCAGCTGGCACGCGCGGTTGCCGAACTGGCCAGCCTGCCCAATACCACCCTGCTGGCACAGTCTGCCTTCTATGCCAGCCGGCCGGTTGGCCCCCAGGATCAACCGGACTTCGTGAATGGCGCCGTGCAATTGTCCACGGAGCTGACGCCGCACCAGTTACTGGATCATCTTCAAGCCATCGAACAGGCTCACGGCCGGGAGCGACTGCGCCACTGGGGGCCCCGAACCCTGGACCTTGACCTGCTGCTTTACGGCAACGACAGCATCCACGACGAGCGACTGACCGTACCCCATGCCGAGCTGGCCAACCGGGACTTCGTGCTGCAGCCCATTCTCGACCTGAATCCCGAGCTGACGCTGCCTGATGGCCGAAGCATTGAAACACTGCGACAAGCATGCCCGGACAACCAGCTTCGATTATTGCCCCCAAAGGCCGGAAGTCACTGACCCCAAGCCAGACTCCCATGCTACTCTTGTGTCAGATATACCCCGGCATTAATCTATCGCTCTGAACTCGGACGACCCCGAGCCAGAACCGGCCCATCCACCCAAAAGGCAAGGATCTTATGGCAGTTACCATCAATACCCTGCGGGAATACAAGCAAAAGGGCGAAGCCTTCTCTGCCCTGACCTCCTACGATGCCACCTTCGCACATGTGGTCAGCGAGGCCGGCGTTGACGTTATCCTGATTGGTGATTCGCTGGGCATGGTTCTGCAGGGGCATGACAGCACCCTGCCAGTCACAATGGAACAGATGGTTTACCACACCAGCTGCGTTGCCAAAGGCAACCAGGGTTCACTGATCATGGCCGATATGCCCTTCATGTCTTACGGCACCGTGACCGATGCCCTGGACAACGCCGCAGAACTGATGCGCGCCGGCGCCCACATGGTCAAGCTTGAGGGTACTGACTGGATGAAAGACACCATCGAAGCCCTGAGTGAGCGCGGTGTACCGGTTTGCGCCCACCTGGGGCTGACGCCACAATTCGTTAACAAGTTTGGCGGCTACAAGGTTCAGGGCCGTGACGAAAAGGCTGCCGAAGCCATGATCGAGCATGCCTGCGAGCTGGAAGCGGCAGGCGCCGATGTCATCCTTCTGGAATGCGTACCCGCCCCTCTCGCTGCCCGCATCACCCAGGCCGTCCGGGCCCCGGTGATCGGCATTGGCGCAGGCGCAGACACCGACGGCCAGGTGCTGGTGCTGCACGATATGTTGGGCATCACCACCGGCCGAAAACCCCGCTTCGTGAAAAACTTCCTGGCGGAAACCAACTCTATTCCGGAGGCCATCGCCGCCTACGCCCAGGCCGTCAAGGCGCGTTCATTTCCGGCCGAGGAGCATACGTTCAAGGCATGAGAACCGTACATTCACTTAAAGAACTCCGAACCATTCTGCGCAGCTACCGGCAGCAGGGTAAAACCATTGGCCTGGTGCCCACCATGGGCAACCTGCACGAGGGCCACGTTTCGCTGGTACGGAAGGCGGCAGAGGCTGCAGATATCGTTGTCACCAGCATTTTTGTCAATCCGATGCAGTTCGGCGCCAACGAAGACCTGGACACTTACCCCCGCACACTCGCCGACGACCAGGACAAGTTGGCCGCCGCTGGCAACACCCTGGTGTTCGCGCCTTCGGCGGACGAGATTTACCCCGAGGGCCTGGCCCGACAAACCAAAGTGGTTGTGCCGGAAGTCAGCGAGGGGCACTGCGGTGCCAGCCGGCCAGGGCACTTCGAAGGTGTGGCAACGGTCGTTACCATGCTGTTCAACATGGTTCAGCCCGACCTGGCCGTGTTCGGCGAGAAAGATTTCCAGCAATTGGCGGTCATCCGCAAACTGACCCGGGACCTGATGATTCCGGTTGAAATTATTGGCGCCCCCACTGTTCGCGAAGAGGACGGACTGGCGAAAAGTTCCAGAAACGGCTATCTCAATGAAGAGGAGAGAGCCATTGCGCCGGTGGTGTATCAGACGTTGACCAGCGTGGCTGCGCAGCTGGAACAGGGCCGCTCCGATTTTGACGATCTGGCACGGGAAGCGAACGACACGCTGGCCAAAGCCGGGCTACGCCCGGACTATTTCAACATTGTGAACAGCCAGACGCTGAAACCCGCCAGCGAAGCAGATCGGGAGCTGACGCTTCTGGTCGCGGCGTTTTTAGGGACGACCCGGCTAATCGACAACCTTAGCGTCACCCGATAACACCAGGAACCACCGCCTGAAGACTGCCCGGCGGCGAACAGAAAGGAACCTCTGATGCCCGACAAACCGGCACCACTGACTCATCTCCCGGAATGGCGGGTTCTGGCCCAACTCAAGGATCTGCTGGCCGGAACGCCGATACGGGATCTGTTCAGGGACGACCCGCAGCGAGCCCAGCGGTACCTGGTGAGCGGCGCAGGCCTGACCCTGGACTTCTCGCGCAATCGGCTTACCGATGCGACCTTCAACGCGCTGATGGACCTGGCCCAGGCCTGTGGCCTGGAGCAGCAGCGAAACGCGCTGTTTGATGGCGGCATCGTCAATCGAACGGAAAACCGCCCCGCCCTGCACACGGCATTGCGCCAACCCCGCGGCCAGGACGTTCGGGTACACGGTGAAAACATTATTCCGGAAGTGCACGCCACACTCGACAGAATGGCGGAGCTGGTGTCTGCCATCACCGAGGGCTGCCATACCGGCTATACCAACAAACCCTTTACCGACGTGGTGAGCATCGGTATCGGCGGCTCGTTCCTCGGCCCGAAACTGGTGGTGGAAGCCCTGAAACCCTTCTGGCAAGGCCAGTTGAACTGCCACTTTGTTGCCAACATTGACGGCACCGATATCGCCGAAACCTTGAGGTCGCTGAACCCGGAAACCACCTTATTCCTGGTGCAGTCGAAGTCGTTCCGCACCCAGGAAACACTGGATAACAGCCTGCTAGCGCGCCAGTGGTTTCTCGACAAGAGCGGCAGTGAGCCCGCGGTGGCCCGGCATTTCCTGGCGGTTACCGCCAACGTGGACGAAGCCATCCGGTTCGGCATCGACCGCAACAACGTCTTCCCCATGTGGGACTGGGTCGGGGGGCGGTACTCCCTCTGGTCGGCCATCGGCCTGCCCATTGCCCTGACCATCGGTATGGAGCACTTCCGGGCACTGCTTGAGGGTGCTCACGCCATGGACTGTCACTTCCGTGAACAGCCAGCGGCCAGCAACCTGCCGGTGATCATGGCCATGCTGAGCGTCTGGTACAACAACTTCTGGGATGCACAGAGCCACGCCGTTCTACCGTATGACGAATACCTCAAGCATCTGCCGGAGCACTTGCAACAGCTGGATATGGAAAGTAACGGTAAGCGGGTAACGCAGATCGGCACCGCCGTGGATTACGAAACCGGGCCAATCCTGTGGGGCGGCGTTGGCGCCAATGGCCAGCACGCTTACCACCAGCTGATTCACCAGGGCACACGGCTGATCCCGGCTGACTTCATCATCCCCTTGCAGTCCCACAATCCGGTGGAACATCACCACGCTACCCTGTTTGCCAACTGCCTGAGCCAAGCCAGCGCGATGATGGCCGGGAAAACCCGGGCCGAGGCGGAACAGGAACTGTTGCAGGCGGGCTTGGCCTCGGCTGACGCAAAAGCCCTGGCACCCCACAAGGAAATCCCAGGCAATAAACCCAGCAATATTCTGGTGATGGACAAGATTACCCCGACAACCCTTGGGGCCGTGATCGCGCTGTATGAGCACCGCACCTTCGTGCAAAGCGTGATCTGGGATATCGATTGCTTTGATCAGTGGGGCGTGGAACTGGGCAAGCAAATTGGCAACCAGATCCTGCCCCGGCTGCTTGGGGATAAATTCGAAGGCACCGCCGGCGACAGTGCCACCGACCAGATGATCCGCCTATTCAGGTCAGCCAACCGCCCGTGAAATCTGGCACCCCTGCCAGCTGAAGTCGACCGGCCAGAGCTTCTGGTCACGCTGGTAGTCCTGCCAGAGCTGCTGGTAAGTTTGCCGGCAGGCCGGATGCATTTCTACCCCGGCAATGTCTGCCAGCGGCCGCAACACGAAAGCATTCTTGAGGATCTCCGCCCTCGGCAGCTCGACACCGTCGACCACCCCGACAGAATCATCATAGGTCAATATATCCAGGTCCAGGGTTCGAGGGCTGAATTTGGGCGCAGATCGGGTTCGGCCGTTGTCGGCTTCCAACTGCTTGAACCGGCGGGACAGCTCACCCACCGAAAGCCCGGTGTCGATTCCCACCACAAGATTGAGGAAATCGGAACCTTCAAAACCGACGGATTCACTCTCGTAAACCGGCGAGATGGTCAAATCTCCAAACCACCCGGCCAGCGCGTCCAGTGCAACAGTGACATGGCAGTAGCGCTCGATGTTCGTGCCAATACTGATGTAAACCCGGCTCATGCCCGCGTTCCCCGCTCAATCCGGACGCCCACGGAGCGCGCAGCCGGCACGGCCCCGGGCTTGTTCAGGGTCAGCCGTAGCCAGCGCACACCAAATTCCAACTGCAACAGCGCAGCAATCTCTTCCGCTGCCCGTTCCAGCAGCTGGGGTTTCAGGGTTTGCAGGCATTCACTCACCCGCTCACTAACGGCCGCGTAATCCAGTGCATCGGCGACATTGTCGCTGGCCCCGGGCAGACGGTTGTCCCAGGCCATTTCCAGATCCACCAGTATCCGCTGGGTGATTTTCCTCTCCCAATCGTAAACGCCGATCACGGTGTCCACCGCCAGGCCCTCGATGAGCACTGTGTCTACCAAACCTTCTGCCAAACCGGACTCCCAGTGTGTTCCACTCAAGGCTGATTGAATAATGTGCAGGCAAACGATAGTGTGGGAGTTTGCCTGTGTACTGAGCTTCAGGGCGGGCATTTTCTCACAGAACACCCGGCGCCGTCTGCGCGCCCGTGATATGGCCATGAACCTGACCAGTAACCCAGTTCTGATTGTCGCACTCTGCTTCGGCGCCTACCTGGCCGGCTCCGTGCTGTTTGCCATCCCGGTATGCAGGCTCTGGCGCCTGCCTGACCCAAGAGCCCTGGGCTCCGGCAACCCCGGTGCCACCAACGTATACCGGGCCGGTGGCTGGCAACCGGCGGTGGCTACACTGGTACTGGATGCCTTCAAAGGCTGGCTGCCAGTGTGGCTATCACACGTTGCGGGTATGTCGATACTGGTTCAGGCCATGGTGGCACTGTGCGCGGTCACCGGCCACATGATTCCCCTGTTCTATCGTTTCAAAGGCGGCAAGGGCGTGGCCACAGCGCTCGGGGCCGGTTTGGCGTTGGCGCCGGTGACCACCGGTATCATGGCGCTGCTTTGGCTGCTGATCATGTGGCGCTGGCGCATTTCAGCGCTGGCCTCCCTGGTAGCGGTTACCAGTGGGCCGGTTATCAGCGCGCTCATTGAGCCGGAAACCCTGCCACTGTTCGGGCTGCTGACCCTGCTGATCGTGGTGCGCCACCGCAACAACCTGATCCGCCTCGCCCAGGGCCGGGAAACCGGGCTTTAAAGCCCGGCCGGGTTAATCGACCAGGCCATTCGCCCGCGGCTCGTTAACCGGCGGCAAGGTATTCATCGGCCAGCGCGGCACCGAAACAATGCGCTCACCGTCCCTTTGACCGCTCTGGAGCCGCTGGGCACCGGCATACGCAATCATCGCGCCGTTGTCAGTACAGAACTCCGGGCGGGCGTAAAACACCGAGCCATAGAGTTTCGCGGTCATCTTTTCCAGCCCTGCCCGCAACCGCTTGTTGGCGCTTACTCCACCGGCAATAACCAGGCGCTTGCAACCGGTTTGCTCCAGCGCCCTCCGGCACTTGATGGTCAGGGTATCCACTACAGCCGCCTCAAAGGCCAGGGCGATGTCCGCTTTTACCTGCTCATCGAAGGCATCGTTATCTTTCGCATCGTTCACCGTGTTCAGGGTAAACGTTTTCAAACCGCTGAAGCTGAAATCCAGCCCGGGACGATCCGTCATTGGCCGGGGAAAACGGTAGATTCCCTCCCGGCCCTTCTCCGCCAGCGCCGCCACCCGGGGGCCTCCGGGGTAATCCAGCCCGAGCATCTTGGCGGTTTTATCAAAGGCTTCGCCGGCGGCGTCATCCACCGATTCACCCAGCATCTGGTACTGCCCGATACCATCCACCCGAACCAGCTGGGTGTGACCACCGGACACCAACAGAGCAACAAAAGGAAACGCTGGCGGATTGTCTTCTAACATTGGCGCCAGCAAATGCCCTTCCATGTGGTGAACACCCAGCACCGGAATGCCCAGCGCGAAACCCAGAGCATGGGCCACGGAACCACCCACCATCAGCGCCCCAACCAGCCCGGGGCCGGCGGTGTAGGCTATCCCTTCAAGATCGTTACGATCCCTGCCAGCCTTGGCCAATACCTGGTCACACAGCGGCAACAGCTTGCGAACATGGTCACGGGACGCCAGCTCAGGCACTACCCCGCCATAATCCGCATGCATAGCAATCTGGCTGAACAGCGCGTGGGCCAGCAAGCCCTGCTCGGTGTCATACAGGGCAACGCCGGTTTCGTCACAGGAGGTTTCAATACCAAGAATCAGCATAGTCTGGGCCGCGTCCGAAATGGGAATGAGGAACTGGCGGCATTTTAGCAGAAACCCGAAAGGCTCCGGCAGTTTCATTGAACAGTCATTGACCTGAACATATCCAACGGCTATCATTGCCGCCCTAAATTATGCACTGGTCGAGTTTTAGCCAATCTGACCAGGTATCGAGCCCGCGTGGCCAAGGCCGGCGGAACCAATTGAAACCGAATCTATCAGGTAGGTGATTTTCGAATGCCAGCTGTTAAAGTGAAAGAGAATGAGCCGTTTGATGTAGCACTGCGTCGCTTCAAGCGTTCCTGCGAGAAGGCCGGTGTACTGTCTGAAGTACGTCGTCGTGAGCACTACGAGAAGCCGACCGCTGTTCGTAAGCGTAAAGCAGCTGCCGCCGTTAAGCGTCATCTCAAGAAGCTTCAGCGTGAGCAGCGTAAGTTCGAGCGTCTGTACTGAGTTCAGCGCGCATCGACAGCAAGACTGATTGCCGGAACGGCGTTTCGCCTTCTCCGGCAAACTGAAAATGCCGCCGAGGCCTGGCTTCGGCGGCATTTTTGGCTATGGCGAATACCGGTTTGTATCAGGCACCCCGACTGAAGTGGAGCCACCATGAGCGGACTGATCCCTCAACGATTTGTTGAAGACCTGCTTGATCGGATTGATCTGGCAGAGCTGATCGGTAGCCGCATCACCCTCAAAAAGGCTGGCGCCAACTACAAGGCCTGTTGTCCGTTTCACGACGAAAAAACACCGTCGTTCAACGTTCGGCCAGATAAAGGCTTTTACCACTGTTTCGGGTGCGGCGCTCATGGCGATGCCATCAGCTTTATCCGCGAATTCGAGGGGCTTGGCTTTACCGAGGCTGTCGAAGAGCTGGCCAAACGGGCAGGTCTTGAGGTGCCCTATGATAAAGCCGCGCGTCAGGAAATGCAGCAGGCCAGATCCCTGACCGACGCCCTGGATTTCGCCAGCCGCTTCTACCACTCGGCTCTGGGCAGCCAGCAAGGCGCTTACGCTCGGGACTACCTGAAACAGCGCGGCCTGGACGATGCCATCATCGAGCAGTACCAGATCGGCTTTGCGCCCGGCACCGGAACGGCGCTTTTTGACGCGGCGCCGAAAGACCTGAAAGAGCCATTACTGGAAACCAAAACGGTTTCAGACAAGTACGGCCGGCCAAGAGATCTGTTCCGCAATCGGGTGATGTTTCCGATCCGGAACACCCGGGGCAAAACGGTGGCCTTTGGCGGCCGAACCCTTGGAGACGACAAGGCCAAATACATCAACTCCCCGGAGTCGGATGTGTTTCATAAAAGCCGAGAGATCTACGGCCTTTATGAGGCCCGGCAAGCCATCCGCCAGCTAGACAAACTGCTGGTGGTTGAAGGCTACATGGACGTGATCGCGCTGGCCCAGCACGGCATACACGATGCCGTTGCAACCCTGGGCACCGCAACCAACCAGGACAGCCTGACCGCCCTGCTAAGGCAAGTCCGGCACATTGTGTTCTGCTTTGATGGCGATCAGGCCGGTTTCCGTGCAGCAGACCGCGCCATGGAGAACGCCCTGGAACTGATGGCCGACGGCCTGCATCTGCAGTTTCTGATGCTGCCACAGGGTGAAGACCCGGACACATTGATCCGGAAGGAAGGCGCAGACGCCTTCAGGGAGCGGATTGAGGCGGCAACGCCCCTGTCACGTTACCTGTTCGACCGGCAGAGCGAAGGTTTGAACCTGGAGCTGCCGGAACACCGGGGCGAGCTGAGAGCCCGCACAGAACCGCTGCTGAACAAGATGCCCCGCAGTACACTGCGGGACGCCATGTGGCACGAAATGATGCGCCTGTGTGGCGGCCGGAAGCCCTGGCAGGAACGGCCCAAAGGCAATGACTTCAAAGCCCGCGGATGGCGCGGCGAGCGGCAGAACCGACCGACAGAAGAACGGATAGATGTGAAGCTGAGCAAAGACAGCACGCTTTGCCTGGCACTGCTGGAAGCACCGGAAATGGCGGCGGAAGTCAAAACGTTGGCTGACAGCAACCGCCAGCTGGAGCAGGCCGGGCGGTTCGCCCGCTGGCTGATGGAACAGAATATCAGTACCCGCAAGGCATTAGTCTCGGGGCTGGCAACGGACAAACAGGCCAGAGACAGGTTCTACAACCTGTTTGATGGACTGGAGCACATACCGGCCCGGGAAAGCATACTGGCAGCCGCCAGAGAACTGCTGAGCCCGAACGAAGAGGCCGCGCGCCAGCAAAGACTGGCAACCCTGCTCCGGAATCTGGCCACGCTCACCCCGGAACAGCGGGAAGAGCTGAGAACGCTCAGCAAGGGCAACGTAGATTGAAGTCTGCGTTAAATCCCGTTGCTGGGGCATTACCACTTGAAACTGACGCCACTGATCACCATCTAACCATTCGGTGGCACAGCAGATACGCGGCAGCTATAATGGCTGTTTAACTTTTTTCCTCTTTAAAAGCGAGTTTACAGGGTGTCTATGTCAGGCAATTCGCAGAAATCACGTTTGAAAGACCTCATCGCACGAGGCAAGGAACAAGGTTACCTGACTTACGCCGAGGTAAACGACCACCTACCGGAAGATATCGCAGATCCGGATCAGGTTGAAGACATTATCCGGATGATCAACGACATGGGTATCCAGGTGTGCGAAGAAACACCCGACGCCGATACCCTGTTAATGACCGAAGGCGACTCCACCGCCGACGAAGCCGCCGCCGCTGAAGCCGCCGCCGCTCTCGCCGCCGTGGAAACCGATGCCGGCCGCACCACCGACCCGGTGCGCATGTACATGCGTGAAATGGGCACCGTTGAACTGCTGACCCGTGAAGGCGAAATCGTGATCGCCAAGCGCATTGAGGAAGGCATTCGCGACGTCATGGCGGCCGTAGCCCACTTCCCCGGCACCGCCGGCACCGTGATTCAGGCTTACGATCGCATCATCGAGAACGAAGGCCGCATCAGCGACATCGTTACCGGCTTCCTGGACCCGGACGACGCCGAGCCGTTCATGGGCGAAGACACCAGTGAAGACACCTCTGCTGACGACAGCGACAGCAGCGATGATGATGACGACACCTCAACCGAGGAAGAAACCGACAACGGTCCGGACCCGGAAGAAACCCGCCTGCGTTTTGAGTTGCTGAAAGAAAAACTGGATGCCGCCGACAAGGCGCTGGCCAAGCACGGCCGAAGCCACAAGAAAACCCAGGAAGCCCTGAACGAATTGGGCCAGGTATTTGCCCCGTTCAAGTTGGGCAACAAGGCGTTCGACGAGCTGGTAAACGTGGTTCGCTCCACCAACGATCTGGTGCGGGAGAACGAACGGGCCATCATGCAGATCTGCGTACGCGACTGCAAAATGCCGCGCAAAGACTTCATCAAATGGTTCCCGGGCAACGAGACCGACCTGGAATGGGCGAAAGAAATTGCGGCCACCAAGAAGCCCTACGCCGCCGCCATTGGTGAGCGCATTGACGAGATCGTGCGCCTGCAGAAGCGCATCCAGAATGTACAGACCGAAGTGGATCTGGACGTAGTCGACATCAAAGAAATCAACCGTCGAGTGTCCATCGGCGAAGCCAAGGCCCGCCGCGCCAAGAAAGAAATGGTCGAGGCCAACCTGCGACTGGTGATTTCCATCGCCAAGAAATACACCAACCGTGGCCTGCAGTTCCTGGATCTGATTCAGGAGGGCAACATCGGCCTGATGAAGGCCGTGGACAAGTTCGAATACCGCCGTGGCTACAAGTTCTCCACCTACGCCACCTGGTGGATTCGCCAGGCCATTACCCGCTCCATCGCGGACCAGGCCCGTACCATCCGGATTCCGGTGCATATGATTGAGACCATCAATAAGCTCAACCGTATCTCCCGCCAGATGCTGCAGGAAATGGGCCGCGAGCCCACGCCTGAAGAGCTGGGCGAGCGCATGGACATGCCGGAAGACAAGATCCGCAAGGTACTGAAGATCGCCAAAGAGCCGATCTCCATGGAAACCCCGATTGGCGACGATGAAGACAGCCATCTGGGCGATTTCATCGAAGACATCCAGGCCCTGTCGCCGGTGGATTCCGCCACCGCCGAAGGCCTGCGCGAGGCGACCCGCTCGGTGCTGGCTGGCCTGACCGCTCGCGAATCGAAAGTACTGCGCATGCGTTTCGGTATTGAAATGAACACCGACCACACCCTGGAAGAAGTCGGCAAACAGTTCGACGTAACCCGGGAGCGTATCCGTCAGATCGAAGCCAAGGCCCTGCGCAAACTGCGCCACCCTTCCCGCTCCGATCACCTGCGCGGCTTTATTGACGACCAGGGCAACGGTTAATCCGCAAGACAGTAGCGGGCGCCACCCCTCGTGGGTATAATGGCGCCCGCTTTCCCTTTAGGGCCTATAGCTCAGTTGGTTAGAGCAGAGGACTCATAATCCTTTGGTCCCTGGTTCGAGTCCAGGTGGGCCCACCATATTTCAAGCACTTACATCACTTCTCCCCCCTCTCCTCGCTAGGTGTCAACCAAACGTCAACGGCGCTTTTGTACTGCTAACCTGGACGATACGACTCTGAGGTTCTGTTATGCTTCCGGGCTGATATACGGGGGTATCCATGACCGAAATATACAGGGACACACCAATGGCGAAAGCCATTTTCGAAATGTTCGATAACCTGGCTGACTTCCTGGAAGATCGAGGAGCAAAGCCTGGTAGCTGTAAGGCGTATATTTTCGGCGGGTGTGCTCTCCACCTCCATACTAACGCTCGTGGTAGCAGTGATCTGGATATTGAACTCGAAGCTATGGAGAGGATTTCTCCAAATGAGCTGGTCCTTGCGCTGGATGAAGTCTTTTTTGATGATCCGGAAACCGGCCCCTCATCTATCGTATTCGATCCGAATTTCACTCCGACCCTCGCACCGTTGCATGAGAATTACCAGGAAGACGCCATTTGGCTTAACCGGAACGAGGAAGACTCACCGATCTGGGTCTACCTGGTTCAAAAAGTGGACCTGGCTGTTTCGAAACTCGGGCGCTATGGAGACCAGGACATCGATGATATACACACGCTGTTTGACCATGGACTCTCCATCGAGGAGTTCAAAAACCGTGCCGAGGAGGCCCGTAAGTACTTTCCCGGCAACCTCGACAGATTGACAGGGAATATCACCCACGTTATAAAAACGTATACAAAGTGATCAACGCGGATATTTCATGAATTCCTTACTTAACGTCGCACACAAAGGACTCGACCGTGTGACAGACCAAGAGGTTGTAAAAGCAGCCCTTGAAGTCTGGCATCAGGGCTATGTCCCGACGCTTTCAGGGTTGCCCCTAGAAGAGCGACGCCTGGCCGGCTATCTGGTTGACCGTTTATCCAGGTTCAACTGCCTGAGTGCCGAGCAGAAGAAAGAACTGCAAACCGTCGCCTCTGATGCGAAGGCGAACCTTCCTGAGCGTTTGTCACGGGAGCGTGTCGACGGGCTGGCCCGATCCTGGGGGCTCGATCACGATCTCAGGCCGTTTATGAAAGCCTTACTCCCCTTCCAAACCCGGCACTATAAGCGCGGTCTCGATAAAACCGCTGCCTGAAGATACCATTTAGTCCGAAGGGCCCTGGACTAAGGGGGCGTCGGATACGTAGAAACGGCCACACATGAATTTTGGTCCCTGGTTCGAGTCCAGGTGGGCCCAACACTACTTGCAGCTTTCTTCCCTCTCCTAAAGCGAACTCCATCGTTTCAAATACTTTTCGATTTTTTCCCAGTAGAACCCAACTGTCTGGCGTCAACTATCTTGTCCGGTCCGCGACAACTATGATGGCCGGTTGGGTGGTCTTACTTTTTGCTCTTTGAAGCTTGCTTAAGCTGTTGCTGTCGTCGGTAGCTTTCCCCCTCTAATTCGATAATTGTCGCGTGGTGTATCAGGCGGTCTACGGCGGCTACGGTCATCATGTTATCCGGG
>NZ_LOCO01000030.1:3449-44131 GCF_001574445.1 Marinobacter excellens LAMA 842 | reverse complement strand
GGGCAGGATCAAGGGCAGTGGTTGGATAACAAGAGCCGTATGAATCGAGAGGTTCACGTACGGTTCTGTGAGAGGCTTTGGGGGTGGTTCCCAGGGCCTACTCGACCGCAGGCGCCGCTTAACATTCAGCGTTAAGTTTTCTAGGAGAGGAGAAATGTCGCAAAAATTACTACTAGGAGCTTTCCTCTTCTGGATTTCGATTCCTGGGGCCTCCTCAAACCCGGGGCGGTTCAGGTGCCGTACGTTGAAAATGATAGCGAAATTTTTCTCAAGACGGTCATCCCCAGTCGCAAGGCCACCAAGAAATTTCTAGGGAGGTAGCATGGCTAAGACCAAATTAGATCCCGAAGAGCAAGAACTGCTGGAGGCTTACGAGTCCGGAGAGTTCGAGTCAGATCTGGATGCCGATCGTCGGGAGTACTTGGCGAAGGCAGCGGAAGAAACGTTCAAGAAGGACAAGCGAATCAATATACGCATCTCCAGTCGAGATCTGGAAGCACTGCAACGTCGAGCCCTGGAAGAGGGACTTCCTTACCAGTCTCTGGTTTCCAGTGTACTGCACAAGTATGTCTCCGGCGGTCTCAAAGACATCTGTGCCAACAAGTCGGGCCAGCGGACGCGCTAAAGCGCGCCACCGCCTTCTGCGTTAGCCAGGAAAGACAGCACGGTAAAAACGATACTTCTTGGAAATGCTGACGCTGGTAATAGCACTCTCGCAAAGAGATTAGTTGCCAAACAGCCAGCCCCTCGCCTTTCTCTTGATGAGGTGCATTTCACAACGGGGCGCAGCGGCGCCCGATCCAAGCTAGCATCACGACTGATGCTCATAATTGTTAGCTGAAACAGAGAAAGCATCGTTTGGCTGTGGCAACCTCTGCGAACGGTGTACTTCAGGGAAGAGTAGTATTTATGTCAGGAGCAGAGTGTCGCGAAACAAGTCCGCAAACAATTTCCGTAAGTCAGCGAAGCCCTGCTCTGGGCTTTAGTGTGTCATACAAAAAAAGCATTCCGATCCCCGGCCTGAAACCAATGTCCCGTGAGGAGCTGGGATATCCGGGAGTTGGCCGTTGGACACGCAGTGCGCAGGCAACAGGATCAAAGATACAGTATCTCATCGGGCTGTTTTTTCTGCTGTTGCCACTGACTGTCTACGCGGTAACGCTGGGCAACTATTTCCATCCTAATCTGTTGTGCGGTCCGTTTTTCGGGATTTGCATGCTTTCCTCTCGACTGAACACCACACGGAAGCTGCTCAAATACGGAACCACATTGCTAAAACTGGATACGGAACCTGAGGTTGGTGGCAACGCTTCAGGAATCATACGTTTTCTGAAGCCTCTGCGGGGAAACCAGTCAGTGGAGGTGAAGCTGGTTTGTTATAAGAAGGACGCAATCGTTAGTAATAATAATTCGTCGCGTGACGCTGAATACTGGAGCATAAAGCAGCAGATTCGGGTGAAGCCCGACGGCAGGGAGCGTGTTGTGCCGTTCAGTTTTGATGTGCCTTCAGGACTGCCCGTTAATGACCTACCATGTTACTACTGGCTACTGGAATTGCGGGGGACGCATGGTCAGAAAAGTCTGTATCGCTCCTGGCGCATGCCGATCGACTCAACCAATAGTGACCGCTCCGAATCGGGCTGAGAGGCCACGCGAAGTGGTGATTCCTTGCTCCCGGACTACCCTAGAAAAGTGCGGGGTATGTGAAGACAAGGTCGCCGCCGGGATTGAACGGGCGATGAGCATTCCCCTGCTTCACATTGCAGACGCCACCGCCAAAGTCCTCAAAGAGAATGGGGTAACCTACGTCCGGCTGCTGGGCACACGATTTACGATGGAACAGACGTTTTACCTTAGTCGTCTTCAGGATCATAGTTAGTTGCCCTCACTCGGTGCTTCGATTTTGACGGCCCGATACGGCTCCCCCTCCTCAGTCTGCAACTGATAATCATAAGCCGCCTGCAAGCCGGTTTCGTCCTCGCCCTGCTCTTCTGCGCTCGGTTCAAGGGAGCGCGGGTAAAGCGGCGACAGCAGTGCCGCCAGTATGCCGATGGCGGCAAACATGGCAAACGCATCCGCATAACTGAACTCGTTCACCAACATACCCACGATGGGCGAGCCGACGGCCTGGCCAAGGGATACCGATATAAAGGGTAACACCGGCCCCACAGACAACCGGCCGGGTAGCAGGCGGATGCCGGTCATCAGGTACAGGCCGGTCAGGCTCATGTAGGCCAGGCCGAATACCAGGGCGGAAAACACCGCAATCACTATATTGCCGGGGCTGGCTGCCAGCAGGGCCAGGCTGGCAGACAGCATCATCAGCATCAGGGCCTGGGTGATGGGTGGGTTGTTGCGATCGGCAAGGTCTGCAACCACGGCACCGCCCAGCCCAGCCAGGCCTACCCCCAGCCACAGCCAGCCGGTGGAACCCGATGGCAAGGCTCCCACGGTAACCGCCAGGTCCGGCGCAAAAATCCAGTACGCGGCAGACACAAAGCCCATCACGAAGGCGAACAATGAGAGCCGCAGCAGGCGCACCCACTGCAGGGTAGTAATGGCAGGCGGCGGCGCTGCGTTCGCCGGCATGACTCGTGAAACCGAGGGGATTAAATACCAGGTTGCCAACACCCCGATAATGGCCAAAACCGCGAAGGAGAAATAGGCATAACGCCAGGCCCCGGCCAGTAACAGAATGGCCGACGCGGCAATCACCACACCTACGCTGGTACCGGCGTTCATCACCGAGCTCACGCGCCCATGCAGGGAGCGTTTTACCAGCGCCTGCATGGCGGCGGTCAGTGCCGGCATCATCAGGCCGGTGCAGATACCACAAGCGACTACGCCCACACCCAGCGACAAAACGCCCGCCGCCTGGCTGATCAACACCAGGCCCACCGCACCAAAGCCCCCAGACAGCGCCGCCGTGTTGCGGGCGCCCAAGCGATCAGCCGCCAGCGGCGCGACCAGGGTAGCCAGGATAAAACTGATGAGGGGAAGCGCGCCGATGATGCCGATCATGTCTGGCGAGAGTTCCAGCTCCGCCCGGATCGGCGGCACGAACAAGCCGAAGGCAAAGCGGGCCAGCCCGAAGCTGATGGCTATCAGGGCGGCACCCAGTAGAGCAAACGAGGTACTTGAAGGAAACTTCATGTCACCTCCGGCAGGCTACTGTAAATTTACGGCGGCACTACACAGCGTCTGGCAACGTTGCCACCAGGAAGTCCACCAGCGCCCTCACCTTGGGCGTAACAAACTTGCGGGTGGGATAAACCGCATACACCCCCAGCTCGGTAGAGCAGTATTCCGGCAGCAACTCCACCAGCCTGCCCGAGTCCAGATCATCACGCAACAGGAAGCTCGGCTGGTACACCACCCCCTGGTGAGCCACCGCGGCGGCGCAACAGGTATCACCGTTGTTGGCGTACATCCACGGGCGTACCCGCGCACTGACCGGCCCCTCCGGCCCCCGAAACTGCCATGCGTTACCGCTGGCCAGGATGCTGTATGCAATGACCTTGTGGTGCATCAGGTCTTCCGGCGTTTCCGGGGCTCCGTGCGCCCGGATGTATTCGGGAGAGGCGCACACCATCAGCCGGGTGTTGGTGAGGCGACGGCTCACCAGGGTAGAGGTTCGCAGGCTGGCAATACGAATGGCCAGGTCAAAGCCTTCTTCAACGATATCCACTATGCGATCAGACAGCTCGATGTTCAGTTCCACATCCGGAAACCGGGCGTGGAACTCACCCCAAAGCGGGGCCAGGTGTCGAATACCGAAACTCACCGGTGCGTTGATGCGCAGCACCCCTTTGGCCACGCTGGTGCGCGAGGTCAGTTCTGCTTCAGCCTCTTCCACCCCCGCCAGCAGTTCCCGGCAACGAACGTAAAACACCTCCCCTTCCGCTGTCAGGGACAACCGCCGGGTGGTGCGGTGTAGCAGCCGCACGGTAAGGCGCGATTCCAGCTCGTTGATGTACCGCGACACCGCAGCCTTGGACATACCCATGGTCTCGGAGGCGGCGACAAAACTGCCGGCTTCCACAACGGCGCAGAAGGTCTGCATTTCCAGTAAACGATCCATCCTGTTGTTCCATTTTTTGAAACAGTCAATCTATTAAACGCATATTTATCCCAAAAATAGATCCCCGTAAAGTAGCCCCATACTCAACCACACAGAAGGAAACACGATCATGAACAACGCACTCATCAACAAACTGCTCAATACCAACGCTGGCTGGGGCGCCCTCGCCCTGCGTATTCCGGTAGGTATTATCTTTGCCGCCCACGGTGCCCAGAAGCTGTTCGGCTGGTTCGGAGGCTATGGCCTTGAAGGCACCGGCCAATGGATGGATTCTATTGGTTTAAGCCCGGGCTACCTGATGGCCCTGCTGGCCGGCGGTACGGAGTTCTTCGGCGGTCTGGCGCTGATCATCGGCCTGCTGGTTCGCCCTGCCAGCGCGGCTCTGGCCTTCGCCATGGTGATTGCCATTTTCAGCGTGCACATCCAGAACGGCCTGTTCATGAGCAACAATGGCTACGAATTCGGACTGGCCTTGCTGGCGGCTTCTGTTTCGCTGATGTTCAGCGGAGCCGGGCGCGCATCGGTTGACCGGCTTGTGGCCGCTCGCTAAACAGTACGCCGAACTCAACCCAAAGGAGCAACGCGCCATGACCAGTCTGTTCGTATCCCACGGCGCCCCCACCTTTGCACTGGAGCCGGGCCTGGCAGGCCCGGCCCTCACCCGGCTGGGGCAGCAACTTCCGCGGCCGGCTGCTGTGCTGGTGGTGTCGCCCCACTGGATGACACCCGAGGTGCGGGTAGGCCTTGCCGAAACACCGGCAACCATCCACGACTTCAACGGCTTCGAACCCGCGCTTTATGAGCTCGAATACCCGGCTCCCGGCCACCCGGCTTTTGCCAGAAAGGCGCTTTCTCTTCTTGAGAAAGCGGGCTGGAAGCCCGTCGCCGACGCCCAACGCGGCCTCGACCACGGTGCCTGGGTGCCGTTGCGGCATCTTTACCCGGATGCGTCCGTGCCGGTATTTCAGGTATCCCTGCCGGATTGGCTCGACAGCCACTCTGCCTGGCGCCTGGGCCAGACGCTCGCCCCATTGGAAAAAGAGGGTGTTCTGATCGTTGGCTCCGGCAGCCTGACCCACAACCTGTATGAGGTCCGTTGGCGCGACGAACAGGCAAGCGAATACGCCCGGGACTTCAGCCACTGGATTCGGGAAGCGGCGATTGCCGGCGATCACGAGCGGCTGGTAAACGCCCTGACCCTGGCTCCCCATGCTCGCCGCGCACACCCCACCGTTGAGCATTTCCTGCCGCTACTGGTTGCCCTTGGAGCTGCTGATTCCAATGCCCGGGCCACGGTTATTGAAGGTGGCATTGAGCACGGGGTGCTTTCGATGGATTCGTTTGTTTTCTGAGGGGCGGCTCCACACTGCATCCGAAAATTCCCGGTCGGCTTGAAAAGGGCCGACTAAAACCCGTTCAGAGTCCCCGTTTCTGCTCGTACATTTTCGAATCGGCGCGCCCAAGCAGGTTGCGCGCCGTGTGGCCGTCTTCGGGGTACAAGGCAACACCCACGCTGAGGGAAATCAGCACCCTCTGGCCTCCCAGCACCATGGGCGCGGCCATTACCTCGCGGATTTTGCCAACGGCAGCCTCCGCTGCGGCAAGATCGCCGATGTCGGTCAACAACACGGTGAATTCGTCACCGCCCATACGCGCAACGGTGTCTGTTTCGCGGGTGCACTGTTCCAGCCGGCGGGCGGTTTCGATCAGCAGCTGGTCGCCTGCCTCATGGCCCAGGTTGTCGTTGATCTGTTTGAAATCGTTGAGGTCCAGATACAACAGCGCCACCTGGCTGTTATGCCGGCTGGCTGATTTGAGGGCGGTTTCCAGCCGATCGTAAAACAGTGATCGGTTGGTCAAACCCGTCAGTGGGTCGTGGTGTGCAAGAAAACGCAGGTGATCTTCCGCGCGCTTACGCTCGACAACGGTCGCAACCTGGGCGGCAACGAACTGAAGCAGCTCCTGGTCCTCAGCGCGGTAATGGGTGTGTTCTGAATGGCTCTCAATCACCAGCGCGCCCAGTACCGACTCGTTTGAGATCAGGGGCACACCCAGCCAGTTCATGGGGCCCGGCGATTTCAATCCATCCATCGTTATCGCCCCAAGACCCGGTTGATAGGGATCCCGTGAGGTCAGTATGGCCTGTCCGGAGCCGATCACCTCGGCCAGCGCGGTGCCGGGTTGCATCGAGCCTTCAATCCAGTCATTGGAGCCATCGACTGACCAGTCCGGAACGGTCAACACCGCCTTCACCGGATCATAGAAAACCAGGTGCAGATCGTTGTGCGGAAACAGCTCTGTAATCACCTGCCGCACACCGTCGCAGATCCCACGCAGGCTATCGGCAGCGTGTGTGGCTTCCGATATTCGGTAGAGCGCATCCCGGGTTTGATTGGTGCGCCGCAGAGACGTCACATTGCGGGCCAGGCCAATTCGCAATCGGTCGTCTTCTGACCAGCGCGCAGACCATAATATATGAACCGCATGGCCCTCTTTATGGAGGTATCGGTTTTCAAAGTTGGTGTGGGCCTGGCCCTGCATAACGCGCTTGGCTTCTGCGCGGGTGCGCTCACGGTCATCGGGATGAAGGTAATCGAAAATCAACGTGCCGATCATTTCAGAGGCGGTGTACCCCAGCAGTGCCTCGCAGGCGTCGCTGACAAACACAATGTTCCCGAATTCATCCACAACGAATACTGGATCCAGCAACAGATTAACCAGCTTGGGATACAGGGTTTCAAGATCGACAGGCATAGGCGCAGCCATTTACTTCACATGTGAAAGTATATTTCACTAGCATAATCGGGAATGGGCGCAACGGATAGCCACTTATACGCCAGAGGGCAAACACGCAAAGCCTGCCTAATCTCAGCTGATCAACTGGCGGACGGCAGGTTGCCCCCGAGCATGTTTTCAACCACGGCGGCGTTATAGAAGGTTTCCACCGTGTGTATTTTGTCATTCCGGACACGAAACCAGACCGCAAGCCGCACGTCTCCGATCGGTTTGAAGTGGGTCTGGTAGTCCAGAATGGCGTAAACGTGCTCGCCGTCAGCGCTGAGCTGGCGAATAACCAGGTCTTTCTGGATGGCCGCCATGCCGAATTGGTACGCCAGCATGTCGTCGGGCCGGAGGAAACGCATGTTCGGCCCCACATATTCAAACCCCTCTTCAACCAGCAAGGCCTTTGCCTCATCAAAACGCTGGGCCTGAATGTCTGAAATGAACTGCGCCACGATGTCTTTGGGCTGCATGAATAGACTCCGTTTTCAGAGTAGAGAGGATTCAGTACCTGAATCTACCAATTAGTGCCTCAACATGTCAGTGCTATTTGAGCGACTCATCTGGCGCGCGTAAAGAGCACATCCGACAAAAGAATGATCCCTACAGCATGCGTTTTTCCATTTGATTGCTAAGCTTGTGATGACCCAAAAATAATAAAGGAGAACACCATGTTAGACAGAGCATCCAAACCCTTTGTCAGTCTGGTGGAGAAGTACCTGCCAGACCCCTACCTGTTCGTTATTATCCTCACGCTACTGTCGTTCATCGCCGCCATGATCTTTGAAGGCCATGGCCCGTTGGCGGTGATCGAGATGTGGGGTAATGGCTTCTGGAACCTGCTGACGTTCTCCATGCAGATGCTGCTGGTGCTGGTTACCGGGTTTATGCTGGCCAGCACACCACTGGTGCGCGGCATACTCAACCGGATTGCAGGCCTGGCAAGAACGCCTGGGCAGGCGATTGTGCTGGTTACCTTCGTGGCCCTGATTGCCAGCTGGATCAACTGGGGGTTCGGCCTGGTGGTGGGGGCGCTGTTTGCCAAAGCCCTGGCTCGGCAGATTCGGGTGCACTATCCGCTGCTGATCGCCAGCGCCTACTCCGGGTTTATCGTGTGGCACGGCGGGCTGGCGGGGTCCATTCCGCTGGTAATTGCCACCGATGGCCACTTCACGGAAAACGTGATCGGCGTTATCGGTACCAGCGAGACCATTTTCGCGTTTTTTAACCTGGCCATCGTGGTGGCCCTGTTTATCGTGGTGCCGCTGGTTAACCGGCTCATGTTGCCCGAGGAACGAGACAGCGTGTACGCAGACCCGAAAGTGCTGGACGACGAGCCAGACACTGCCGTTGTGATCAATCGCCCGGCGGACCACCTGGAAAACAGCAGGATTCTGGCGTGGCTGATTGGCTTCAGCGGCATCGCATTCATCTTCCAGTATTTCATTAACGGTGGCGGCCTGAACCTGAACATCGTCAACTTCATGTTCCTGTTCCTGGCAATCATTCTACACCAGACTCCCAAACGCCTGCTGGCCAGTCTGAACGAGGCGGTTAAAGGTGGTTCCGGCATCGTGATTCAGTTCCCCTTCTATGCAGGCATCATGGGGGTTATGACTGCATCCGGCCTGGCCGCCAGCATTTCCTCGGGCTTCGTTTCCATCGCCAGCGCGCAAAGCCTGCCTTTCTGGAGCTTTATCAGCGCGGGCCTGGTGAACATCTTTGTGCCGTCTGGGGGTGGGCAATGGGCGGTGCAGGCGCCGGTCATGCTGCCAGCTGCCCAGGAACTGGGTGCCGATATCCCGAGGGTTGCCATGGCGGTGGCCTGGGGTGACGCCTGGACCAACCTGCTGCAACCTTTCTGGGCCCTGCCCGTGCTGGCGATTGCCGGGCTGAAAGCCAAAGACATCATGGGCTATTGTCTGATGCTGCTGTTTATTA
Organism: Marinobacter excellens LAMA 842; assembly: GCF_001574445.1. Classification (NCBI taxonomy): domain Bacteria; kingdom Pseudomonadati; phylum Pseudomonadota; class Gammaproteobacteria; order Pseudomonadales; family Marinobacteraceae; genus Marinobacter; species Marinobacter excellens. The sequence continues at coordinate 35,328 of NZ_LOCO01000030.1, read as the reverse complement.
CCGGCGCCATCATTAGCATCGGCCTGACCTGGCTTTAACGCCTTGCCGGCTGTTGGCAAACCACTTTGTCAACAGCCGGCCAAGTCGGATTCAGCCAAGGTTCTTTTTCAGGAATTTCTGGATTTCGCCGACGATCCCGCTGCGGAACGCCAGTACGGTGAGCACGAAGATACCGCCGAGGATCGGGTTCACCCAGTCCCGCAGTGGCCCCTGGGACAACTGGTATTCGATGTTGACCACAAAGGTGGCGCCCACCACCGGGCCGAGCAAGGTACCCATGCCGCCGACCAGTGTCATCAGGATGACCTCACCGGACATGTGCCAGTGGGCGTCGTTGAGCGAGGCCAGCTGGAACACCACCGATTTCATGGAACCAGCCAGGCCCGCCAGTGCCGCCGAAATCACGAACGCCAGCACTTTGTAGCGGTCCACGTTGTAACCGAGTGACACCGCGCGGGGTTCGTTCTGCTTGATGGCCTTGAGCACCTGACCATAGGGGCTGCTGACAATGCGCTGAACCAGCAGGTAGCAACCGATAAACACGGCCAGCACGAAGTAGTACATGTTCAGGTTTTTCGACAGGTCAATCAGCCCGAACAGGTGGCCCCGGGGGATGCCGTGCATGCCATCTTCACCGCCGGTAAATTCCGACTGAACAAAGAAGAAATAGACCAGCTGGGCCAGGGCCAGGGTGACCATGGCAAAGTAGATGCCTTGCCGGCGAATGGACAACAAGGCGAACGCCAGGCCCAGTGCCGTTGCGACCAGCGTGCCTGCAATAATGCCCACTTCTGTGGTCAGGCCTGAATAATTGCTGAGCAGGTAACCGGTGGTGTAGCCGCCGGTGGCGAGAAACGCGGCATGGCCAAAGGACAACAGCCCGGTAAAACCGAACAGCAGGTTAAAGGCCACCGCAAAGAGTGCGAAGCACAGGATCTTCATCAGGAAGACCGGGTACATCGCGAATGGCGCCGCCAGCAGCAAGAGCAGCAGTACGCCGTTGAGGAGCATCTTCCGGCGATCCTGGGCCTTTTGCTGGTCGATGATCGCCTTTCGCACGTCGGCGGGATTAAAGGATTGGCTCATGATTATGCTTCCTTACCGAACAGGCCTGAGGGTCGGAACATCAACACCACCACCATGACCAGGAAAATAACGGCAGACGACGCGGGTGGATAAAAGGTTTTGGTGAGGCCTTCAATCACGCCCATCATAATGCCCGTGATAATCGCCCCGCCAATGGAGCCCATACCGCCAATCACCACCACGGCAAACACCACGATCAGAGTATTGGCGCCCATGCCGGGCGTGACGGAGTAGATGGGTGCGGCAAGCACACCGGCAAAAGCCGCCAGCGCCACACCAAAGCCGTAAGTGAGGCTGACCAGCAAGGGCACGTTGATGCCAAAGCCCTGCATGAGCTGGGAATCTTCCGTGCCGGCCCGCAAATAGGCCCCCAGTTTGGTTTTCTCGATCATGAACCAGGTGCCAAAACACACCAGCAGCGCCACCACAATCACCCAGGCCCGGTAATAAGGCAGGAACATAAAGTCCAGTGTGATGCCGCCCTTGAACATATCGGGCATGGCATAGCGCAGGCCAGACACACCGTAGATATTGGTGAGCACGCCCTGAATAATCAGCGCCACCCCGAAGGTAAGCAGCAGGCTGTAAATGTGATCTTGCCCGGCAATTCGCCGCAGCAGGAAATATTCAATCAGCACCCCGAACACGCCGACCAATAGCGGCGCCATAAACAAGGCGACCCAATAGTTGACGCCCAGGGTGTTGAACATAACCACCGTCAACAGGGCACCCAGCATGTACATGGCACCGTGGGCGAAGTTGATGATCTTCAGCAGGCCGAAGATGATGGCAAGGCCCAGGCTTAACAGGGCATAGAAGGCGCCATTGATGAACCCGATCAAAAGCTGACCGGAGAGCACAGCAAGAGGGACGCCGAAAATCATGGTCATGGGTTTAACTCCACAAGCAGCACGTACGTTGGTATTGAGCTTGTTGGCTCAGTGATATGCCGGGCGCACCCTGCCCTGTTGCAGGGCGCGCCCGGCTTTCCTCAGCCTCAGTTAGTCACCAGTTTGCACTTGCTCTCAGAGAGTGGGCGGTAGGCTTCGTCGGCCGGTATGGTCCGCAGGATCTTGTAAAGATCCCATTCGTTCTTGGACTCCGCCGGCGTTTTCACCTCGGCCAGATACATGTCGTGCACCATCCGGCCGTCTTCGCGGATACGACCATTGGTGGCGAACATGTCGTTGATGGGTGTGTCCATCATCTGCTTGCGAACGGTTTGGGCATCGTCCGAGCCTGCCGCGGCTACCGCATTCAGGTAATGCAGGGTGCTGGAATAGATACCCGCATGCACCATGGTGGGCCGCACACCGGTTTCTTTCATGAAGCGGTCTGACCACTCACGGGTGTCGTCGTTCATGTCCCAGTACCACCCGGTGGTGAGCTGGATACCTTGCGCTGTGTCGACACCCAGCGCATGCACGTCGGTCAGGAACAGCAGCAAGGCGGCCAGGGTTTGGCCCGCCTGGGTAACACCGAATTCACTGGCGGTGGTGATGGCGTTGGTGGTGTCTGAACCGGCGTTGGCCAGGCCAACGACATCCGCACCGGAAGCCTGGGCCTGTAGCACGAAGGAGGAGAAATCCTGGGTCGGGAACGGATGGCGAACAGAACCGACGATCTCACCTCCGTTGGCCTCCACCACGCGGGTAACGTCTGCTTCCAGGGCGTGGCCGAAGGCGTAGTCTGCAGTCATCAGGTACCAGCTCTTGCCGCCCTCTTTAACCACCGCACTGGCGGTGCCGTTGGCCAGCGGATAGGTGTCATACACATAGTGGATGTGGTTGGGGGTGCAGTGCTCATTGGTGATGCTTGAGGCGGCAGAACCGGAGACAATGCCCAGTCTGTCGTTTTCTTCAAGGATCTTGCTGACTGCGATGGTGACAGACGAAGCCACCAGGCCGGCAACCATGTCTACCTTGTCGTTTTCCACCCATCGGCGAACCGTGCTGGAAGACGCATCGGGGTTGTTACGGTCATCGGCACTGAGGACTTCGATCTTGGCGCCGTTCACAGTGCCACCGAAATCCTTGATGGCCATCTGCAGGGCCTTGAGGCCATTGGGGCCCGCCAGGTCACGATAGGTACCAGACATATCGGCCAGGTAGCCGATCTTCACCGTATTGTCGGAAATGGCCGCCTGCGCGCCACTCACCATCAGAGCTGAGGCAACGGCTGAGGTCAGAAGCTTTTTGGTCATTGTCATTATTGTATCTCCGCTACTGTCTTGCGTTGGTTGATGTTGTTGGAGTTATTGGTTTTGTTGCACCTGTTCTATCCGGAGTTCAGACCCCCAAATAGCCGTCCAGCACCGATTGTTTGGCACTCAGTTCATCGGCGTGGATTTCTTCCACAATCTGCCCATGCTCAACCACGTAATGCCGGTCAGCCAGCGGGGCTGCAAAGTGGAAATTCTGTTCAACCAGTATGATGGTCAGGCCTTTCTCTTTGAGCGCCATCAGCACCTCGCCCAACTTTTCTACGATCACGGGCGCAAGCCCTTCTGTGATCTCATCCAGCAGGAGCATGTTGGCGCCGGTGCGCAGGATACGGGCCATCGCCAGCATCTGCTGCTCACCACCGGACAGCTTGGTGCCCTGGCTGAACCGACGTTCATACAGGTTTGGGAACATGTTGTAGATGTCTTCCAGGCTCATACCGCCACTGCGCACCACCGGCGGCAAAGTGAGGTTTTCCTGGACGTTGAGAGATGAAAAAATGCCCCGATGTTCGGGGCAATACCCCACTCCCAACCTCGCAATATGGTGCGGCGCGCACTGCATGGTTTCTTCGCCGTTGATCATGATGGACCCGGTGCGGCGGCCCACCATATTCATAATGGCCTTGAGGGTGGTGCTGCGGCCGGCGCCGTTGCGGCCAAGCAGGGTGACCAGCTCGCCACGCTTAACCACCAGGTCGACGCCATGGAGAATGTGAGATTCGCCGTAAAAGGCGTGCAGGCCAGACACCCGCAACTGTTCGTAGTCTTTCTGGGGATTCTGGCTCATTGTGCTGCCTCCGCCTGCTCGGCGGGACTGTTGCCACCGCGTTCTCCGCTGCCATCGCTGCCCATGTACACTTCGCGCACTCTCGGGTCTGCAGAGACAGCTTGATAATCGCCTTCCGTCAGCACAGCACCCTGGGCCAGCACCGTAATGCGGTCGCACAATTTGCTGACCACACTCAGGTTGTGCTCCACCATCAAGACGGTGCGGCCTGCGGCGGCCTTGCGCACCAACTCCACCACCCGCTCTACGTCTTCCGAGCCCATGCCCTGGGTTGGTTCGTCCAGCAACAGCAGCTTGGGCTCCATCGCCAGGGTGGTGGCCAGTTCCAGCGCGCGCTTGCGGCCATAGGCCAGTTCTACGGTGGTGGTGTTGGCAAATTCGATAAGGCCGACGGAATCGAGCAATTCCATGCAGCGCTGGTTCAGCCTGTTCAGGGAGGCGCCGGATTTCCAGAAGCTGAAAGACGTGCCCTCTGCGGTTTGCAACGCAATGCGGATATTCTCCAGCGCCGTCATATGGGGAAACACCGCCGATATCTGGAAAGAGCGGACGATACCCTTACGGGCAATGGCGGCAGACTTCAGGGAGGTAATGTCTTCACCGTGGTAGAGGATCTGGCCTCTGGTCGGGCTCAGGAATTTGGTCAGCAGGTTAAAGACCGTGGTCTTGCCCGCGCCATTGGGCCCGATCAGTGCATGGATATCACCCTGCCGGACCTGCAGGTTGACGTTATCAACCGCTACAAATCCTTTGAATTCCTTGACCAGGTTACGGGTCTCGAGAACGAACTGTTCACTCATGAGCCACTTCACCTTTTGTTATTGTTGTATTTAACAATCAACCCACAGATTAGATTGACGTATACGTAAACGTCAAGAACAAACTTGGTTATTTTTCCGGCGGTATGGAATAGGTCATGGTGGAGTGCGCAACGGGCTCTTCCGAGCCCTCGGAATACACAAATACTTCACCCACACCGATGGTTCGCCCCACCTTGAGAATGGTCGCCCTGGCCCAGATAGGCGCATGAGCCACGGGCTTCCTGAGGAAGTTGATATTCAGGTTGGTGGTGACGGCCAAAGGCACCAGGCCAATCTTGCTGAGCAACGCGGCATACATGGCAACATCGGCCAGCCCCATCATGGCGGGGCCAGACACGGTCCCCCCGGGGCGCAGGTGTTCTTCGTCTACCTCCAGCTTCATTTCTGCCCAGCCATCACCCAGTTCCTGCAGGGTGCCGTATGAGGCCCCCTGCGGAAACTGCTCTTCAAGGAAATAGCGCAGCTCCTCAAAGGTAATCTTCATACGGCGACTTCCTCTTTGGCCCGGTTGCGCAACACAAAGCGTTGGATCTTGCCGCTGGGTGTTTTCGGCAACTCTTCCACAAACTCGATTTCCCGCGGGTAGGCATGGGTCGACAAGCGGTGGCGAACCAGGTCCTGCAGCTCTTCCTTGAGCACGGCGTCGTCTGCCGGCTCCTGACCGGATTTGATAACCACATAAGCCTTGATGATCGAGCCACGCTTTTCATCCGGCTTGGCCACCACACCGGATTCGGCCACCGCCGCGTGCTCCAGCAGGGTACTTTCAACATCCGCTGGCCCTACGCGGTAACCTGCTGTGGTGATAATGTCGTCGTCACGGCCGCTGAAGGAGAAACTGCCATCGCCATGGCAGATCACCATGTCGCCGGTCAGGTAGTAGCCGTTCACGAACGGGTCTTTCTCGCCCCAGGTGTAGCCATCAAAATGGAACAGCGGCGACGCCTTGAGATCCACTGCCAACTGGCCGATTTCGCCCTCGCCCACTTCTTCATTTTTTTCGTTCAACGCCACTACTCTGTGGCCAGGCGATGAGAACCCCATGGAGCCCTGGCGAATCGGGTGGTCCAGGCCGTGGAAGTTGCAACAGGTCATGCCGGTTTCAGTCTGGCCATAATGATCCTTCACCGGGCAGAAGTGACGTCGAGCAATCCAGTTCACCACCTCCGGATTCAGGGGCTCGCCGGCGCTGCTGCACACCCTCAGGCCAAGATTCTCCCCTTCCGGCAGAACCTGATCGTTCGCCTTGAGCAAACGATAGGCCGTCGGCGCCGCTGCGAGGTTGGTGATCCGGTACTTGCGGATCATCTCGTAGGTGGATTCCGGGGTGAACGGATTGGGATTGAAATGGGTGGCGTGGCCCATCAGCAGCGGACCGGTTACCGCGTAGTACAGGCCATAGGCCCAACCGGGGTCTGCCACGTTCCAGAATACGTCGTCTTCGCGCAGGTCGATGGCGTATTTCATGTAAACGTAGAATGCCAGCAACGCTTTGGCGGGCACGGCTACACCTTTGGCCTTGCCAACAGTACCGGAGGTAAACATCTGCAGGAACGGATCGTTGCCAGTGATCATTACCGGCTCGCACTGGTCTGACTGCTCCGCCAACACCGCATCGAAATCGCGCACATCCGCACCGGTGGCCGCCGCGTTCAGGCACAGTACCGGCGGGCAATTTTTGACTTCTTCCAGCTTGGGGTAGTTGTCTGGATCGGTCACCACCAGCCGGGTGCTAGCCTTCTCCAGGCGATACTCGATAGCGCCGGAACCAAAGGCGGTGAACAACGGCTGGTACACCGCGCCCAGGCGCAGGGTTCCAGCAATCACAATCAGCAGCTCCGGCCCCCTGGGCAGAAGGCCGGCTACCCGGTCACCTTTGGTGACACCAAGAGACTTCAGGTAGTTGGCGAAACGTGCAGACGCGGCTTTGAGCTCAGCGAAGGTCAGGGTTCCCTCACCACCGCCGATTTTTTCGTAGTAGAGCGCAACCTTTTGCGGGTCAACGGCCCATCGGTCACAAATTTCGTGGCATACGTTCAGGCCACTCTCCAGGCGTCCGTCCAGGATGTCCGCTTCCAGTGCGGCCGCATCAAACTGGTTGTACACGTCATTGTATTGCGGAAGGCTCATCGTACACTCCGTTTGTTGTCGTTGTTGGTTGTACAAACTTCAATCAGGTTTAGCACAGCCTTCACTTTACGTAAAGGTAAACTTTTGGCTAAAGGACGACCAACAAACGGAAGTCTCCGACGGAAACTAATCCCTGTTTTAGATTATGAGCTGCGATTGAGGCGGATAGCCAAATCTCCTGGATTTGGTCGGCATCTGCCTGTTTATTATTCTCGAATCATATGACTGCTTCCGGAGAGGCTCATATGTGTTGGACGCCGGACGTGTTGAGCCCACTAATCTCCGTCATGATCCTTTCAATAACCTGTGTCCGCACCGCAGGTTTGATCCTTTCTTCTGGATAACACCTGACCAGATCAATATGACTTACGCCCTCGTGCGCATGGAACATGTGGTTTTCGACCCGTTGCGTTGCACTGCTCCCGAAAGCCTCGTTCATTTGGTGACTTTGGTCGCACCCGAGCAAGTCTCCCTGCGAGAAGAAATTAAGGCACACATCAACATTTGTCGGTACGTTACGAGGATCAAACCCCCACCGTCCGGGGAATACTCGCCCCAGCCCTCCTGCGGCGATGCTGACGAGCAGGGCAATCTCCACACCTCGTCGCTCAAGCTCGCGTGCAACCTTGACCGCATGAAACCCGCCCTGACTATACCCGAGAATCACGAGCTTCCGCCCCTCGCGACGTGATGCTTGCAAGTCATCTGATATCGCATCAACCGAGTGCAGGTGGCCGTACATTGTCACGTCTGACAACCCCTTGCTTCTAAGGTAACGCAGCAGGTTGCGCTGCATCAGTCGTCGGGCCATGAAGCCGTGAATCACCGCAACTCGCGGACCAGCGTAGCCGCTGTTTGTCTTTGGTCGGTCAGGGACCTGCAACCGTTGAACTAAGCTCAGAAGTTTTCTATCCAAGAAGCGCCACCTTGCATGCCTAACGCCCGCAATCGAGCGCTTGTCGCGTGGATTGATTTGTTATGCCACCTGAACCAAAATATACCAATTATTGGTACTAGCGAGATAGCATCATGCAAAAGAACACCAGCATCACTTTAGGCCAACATTTTGATGCGTTCATTGCGGAACAACTCAAAACTGGCCGATACAGCTCAACCAGCGAAGTTGTTCGTGCAGGATTGCGCCTGCTTGAAGAGTCCGAAACCCGCCTGACTACGCTCCGCAAACTTCTTAAGGAAGGCGAAGATAGTGGCTTTGAGGACTACTCCTATGACTCTTTCATTCGCGAACTGGACAACGAAGAGCGCTAATGCTGAATTTCAAGCTTTCCAGGAAGGCCAAAGCTGATCTCAAATCTATTGCACTGTACGCGGAGCGTAAATGGGGCCGAGATCAACGAAACCACTACATTCTCCAGTTTGACCAGTGCTTCCACCTACTGGGCGAAAACCCGAATCTGGGGCAAACCTGCGATGGGATCCGCGCGGACTACCGACAGTATCCCCAAGGAAGTCACATCATATTCTATCGGGTAGCGACCGACAGTGTCGTTGAGATTATCCGTATTCTACACAAACGCATGTTACCAGATGGGCATCTCCTTTAGGGCATAACGCCCGCCAGGGTTCGCTGGCGCACGCCTCACCTATCGGCTTTAATTATCTGAGTTACTCATTCACAACAGCCAGGCGGTACTTGCCTGCCGGAGTTTTAGCTCTGGTGTATGTCAGCAAGGTGTGGGCGTGACAGGAGGTCATCACCATGAAGCGCATCGCCATTTGCTTTGACGGCACCTGGAATCGGCCAGAGGAAAACATCGGCGAGGATTTCCCCACCAATGTTCTGCAGTTTGCCCGGGCTATTCGGCCCACGGATGATCAGGGCGTGGAGCAGGTGGTGTTTTACGGGAAGAAGACACATTCGTTAGAGCTGCGCACTCCCATCAAGTTTGTGGGTGTGTGGGATACCGTAGGTGCCCTGGGGCTGCCGTTTACCTTTTTCGGGCTGATTAAGGATAAAGACCTGTTTTATGACAGGGAGATTGGCAGCAACATCGCAACGGCCCGGCACGCGTTGTCTCTGGATGAGCAGCGGGAGGATTTTGAACCCACGCTGTGGGAGCCGAGGAACGGCACAGACATCCAGCAGGTGTGGTTTGCCGGGGTGCACTCGGATGTGGGTGGCGGCTACGGCCCGGACAAGTCGAATCAGATTCTGGCAGACATTCCGCTACTCTGGATGGCAGACGAGGCAAAGAAACAGAAACTGTTGTTCAATAACAATCTGCCCTCCCAAACCCATGTAACGGCCGAGCAGCACAATGAATACAAGGGCAAGTACCGGCTGCTGGGCAAGCTGGTTCGCACCATCCCCGTACCCGAGGCCAACCTGACCTACGTACACCCCAGCGTTAAGACGCGCTACAGCAGCGGTTACCGCAGCGAGCCGATTGAGCAGTACATCAAAAGCCATGGCCAGTGGCCACCACTCTGGGGCGGGTGATCAGCCCTTTGTGTTTCGTGCTAGTCTGGTGAGATTAACTGTAGCCCCAAGTTGGTTAATTAAAGCTGAGACCCACGCAATGCATCTTCCATTCTGGCTAACAACGGCCCTGCTGTTTCCAGTTTTGCTGTACCAGGGTAAGCGCACCCGGCGCGCCACTCCTCGGCTGCCGGAGGCCTCTGGCTCTCCGTGTGGGCAGTATGGCGAGGGCGAGCCCGCCAGGCGGGTTCTGGTGATCGGAGAATCCACCGCCGCCGGCGTGGGCGTTGACAAACATGAGCAAGGGCTGGCCAGCCAGTTGGCGAAGCAGATCCATGAACGTACCGGCCAGGCCATTGCCTGGCATACCTTTGGGGTGAACGGTATTCGCCTGGGTGCCTTGAACAAGCAGCTCGCGAAGGCGGACCTGCCAGAGGCAGACCTGGTGATCCTGAGCATGGGGGTGAACGACACCACCGGCTTCACGCCCAGGTACAAGTTTCGCCAACAACTGCTGGAGCTGCGCCAGTTGCTCGATGCCCGTTACCCGGCACCGCTGATGCTTCTGAGTGTTCCGCCCATGCACCTGTTTACCGCCCTGCCCGCGCCGTTGCGGCAGGTTATCGGGTGGCGAGCGCGGCTGCTGGATCACCTGTACAAGACACTTGCCAGCGAGATGCCAGAGCGGTTCTCTTACGTTCACTACCCTGTCATTTCAGACCCGGAATTGCTGGCCAGTGATGGCTATCACCCCGGGGAGAAAGGTTACCGTTACATCGCGCAAGCGCTGGCAGCCCTTCCTTAGGAGTTTCATGGCAACACAATCCACGCCGTCATCCGATAAACACACCAAGTCACCTTCCGAGCGGGACCTGTACCTGGATGCCCTGCGTGCCGGTGCCTTGCTGGTGGTGGTATTCGGGCACTGGATAGCCACCCTGCCCCGGTTTGATGGTGGCCTGGAAATTCAAACAGAACACCTGTTAAAGATCTGGGAGCCGTCAGGGTTTATCACCTGGTTTGTGCAGGTGGTGCCGCTGTTCGTGTTTGTATCTGCCACCGTCAGTGCCGATGGTGTGGCGCACCGGATGGCTCAGGGGCACCGGCAAATGCATTGGTGGGCAGGGAGAGCGCTGGCGCTGGCCAGGCCTACGGTGACGTATCTTGCCGCCATTACCCTGATTGCCCTGCTTTCACTCTACACCGGCGGCCGGGTGTTGGGGCCGTTTAACCAGTCGCTCACCATACACTTGTGGTTTCTGATCATGCTGCTGGCCGTGCAGGCGCTGTTGCCCCTGAGCGTGGAGGCCGACAGGCGCTGGGGCCTGGGGGCGGTCGTTGGGCTGGTTGTGGCAGCCGCGGTGGTGGATGTTGTGCGGGCCATGCCCGGCTCAGCGGCGGATATTCTGCGCCTGGGACACCGGGTAACGGATTCGGCAGACAGCATCGGCTGGATCAATGCCGTGCTGGTTTGGCTGTTACCCCAGCAGCTGGGCATCGCCTGGAAGCGGGGTCGCTTCAGGGGCGTGTGGACAGGTCTATTTTTCTTGGTGCTGGGCGGCTTCTGGCTGGTGGCTGCCCTGGCTAGTGGTTATCCCATCGGCATGGTAGGCCGGGATTTTCACGGCGACAGCAACATGCTGCCCCCCACCCTGGCGCTGGTGGGCGTGATGTGGCTTCAGGTTGGCGCGGTTCTGTTCTTCGAGCGGCCGGGGCGTTGGCTGCTGGACAGGCGCAGAATCAGCGGGGCGGTCACCATGCTCAGTGCCCTGAGTATGCCCCTGTACCTCTGGCACAAACTTGCAGAACTACCAGCCGCCTGGCTGGGCGACCGTTTCGGGTTGCCTGTCGACGCCGGTTTGCCCGGTGAACCCGGCTTCTGGATGGGGCGATTCTGGTGGATTGTGCTCTGCGGCCTGATGGTGGTGCCGGTCATCGCGCTGGTGGTGGCTTTTGAAATGCGCCGCAAGCAAGGCGTTGTGACAACCTCCAGGCCCCGAATCATCCTGGCCGGCGGCTTCTCGCTGATGGCCGGGCTGGTTGTCAGCCTGGCACTCGGTGCACTACCGGGCGCCCTGATTGGTCTGCTCGGAGTTGCGGCTGCGTCCTGGCTGTTGCGGGTGCATCCCCAGCCAGGACGATAACCGGATCTTTACAGCGCCGCCTTACAAAGCTGAGCCGCTCAGTCCGCCTTGTAGAGCCGGAGGATGCTGGAAAAATCCAGCTCACCATTACCCTGCCCTGCATGTAGCTGGAACAGGTTGCGGGCCAGTGAGCCCATGGGGATAGACGCCTGGTTCTTCACCGCGTTATCAAACGCCAGGCCCAAATCTTTGGTCATCAGGTTCACAAGGAAACCACCCTGGTACTCTCGCGATGCCGGTACGCCCTCCATCACACCCGGCCAGGGGTTGTACACGTTCAGCGCCCAGTTGCCGCCAGAGCTCTGCTTCATGATTTCCGACAGTACCGCTGGGTCCAGGCCGTTCTTGGCGCCCAGAGCCAGGGCCTCGCTGGTCCCTGCCATCAGGATGGCCAGCATCATGTTGTTGCAGATCTTGGCCACCTGGCCGGCGCCGTGGGGGCCCGCGTGGAAGATGTTTTTTCCCATGCCTTCCAGGACAGGTTTGGCGCGATTGAAAGTGTCTTCTTCGCCACCGCAGATGAAGGTGAGGGTGCCGGCTTTGGCACCGCCTACGCCACCGGACACCGGGGCATCGATGAACGCCAGGCGCCGTGCTGCAGCGGCTTCCGCCACGGCGCGGGCAGTCTCCGGGGCAATGGTGGAGGAATCAATCACCAGGGTGCCTTCCGGCAAGGCCGAGAGCAGGCCGTCGTCGCCCAGGTACACCGCTTCCACATGTTTGCCGGCCGGCAGCATGGTGATGATGCACTCTGCCCCTTCGGCAGCGGCCTTGCCGGAATCGGCGGTGCTGGCGCCTTCGGCCACCAGCGCCTCAACGGCATGATGTGACAGATCGAATACGGTCACATCATGCCCGGCCTTGAGCAGGTTAGAGGCCATGGGTGCGCCCATGTTGCCCAGGCCGATAAAGGTAATCTTCGCCATGTTGCTTCTCCTTGTTGTTGTCGTTAAGCCAAGGGGCAGTGGTTAGCCCTCGGCTTCCTGGCTGAAAAACTCGTCTACCCAGCTGTTGTCGATTTCCCCCAGCGAGGCGTAGCGCCAGCGGGGTTGCATGTCTTTATCAATCAGCAGGGCGCGGATGCCCTCGGCAAACTCACCTTTTCTCAGGCATTGCTTCGCCATGACCAGTTCGTTGTCCAATACCTGGGCCAGGCTTTGCAAACGGCTGCGGTGGTAATGCTGCCAATGCAGCGCCAGCGACGTCGGGCTGGCCGAGGCCAGGCCTTTCACAGATCTGCCCAGCCAGTCGTTACGGCTGCCGAATTCCTGCAGGCGACCAACCACCTGTTCCAGGGAATCGGCATCGGTGGCTTGCTGGATCTCGTCGTAATGCTGCCGCACCGGTGATTCCAGCACAGCATCCTGGCTTTGCTGCTCGTACCTGCGCAGTACCTGACTGACCACGGCGTGGCTATTGGAACCCTGCCAGTCGGCCGCAACCAGAGTGTCGACCACCTGCGCTTTAAGTTCCTGCTTCACGAACCGGTCCGCCATGCCAGTGAACAACGCGTCGGCAGCGTTCATCCGGGCACCAGTCAAGCCCAGGAACAGGCCGATTCGCCCGGGCATGCGATTGAGGAACCAGCCGGCGCCGATGTCCGGGTACAGGCCGATGCTTACTTCCGGCATCGCCAGTTTCGAGTGCTCGGTAACCACCCGGTGGGAAGCGCCCACCAACAGGCCGATGCCGCCGCCCATCACAATGCCGTGGCCCCAGCAAATGATCGGTTTCGGGAAGGTGTGAATCTGGTAGTCCAGCTCGTACTCTTCGGTGAAGAACTGGTCGCCCTCGACGAGTTTTCCCGGCTCGGTCATGCTGCGGTACAGAGACACGATGTCTCCGCCGGCGCAAAAGGCCTTGTCACCCTCGGCTTCCAGCCAGACCGCGCACACCCTTTCGTCTTCCGCCCAGCGGGTCAGTTGGGGTTTGAGCAGGCGGATCATCTCCATCGACAACGAGTTGAGGTTGCGCGGTGTGTTCAGCCGCGCCACGGCAATCAGCTCACCACCGGTGGTTGTCCACTCTTCAAAAATAATGGGTTGCTCGCTCATAGCAGTCTCAACGGTTATTGGTTCTTCCAGGCTGGCTTGCGCTTTTCCAGGAAGGCATTCACGCCTTCTTTCTGGTCTTCGGTGTGGAACAGTTCTACGAACAGTTCCCGCTCCATGCGCCAGCCATCGCTGTGGCTGCGACCGTCACGGGCACTCATCACCAGTTGCTTGCAGCGCGCAATGGACGACGGGCTTTGCTTGCAGGCGCCTTCGGCCAGTTTCAGGGCGGCTGCCAGCCCCTCGCCAGAGGGCACCACCTCTTCCACCAGGCCAATCTGCAGGGCTTTCTGGGCATCCACCCGTTCGCCACACAGAATCATGCGCTTGGCCCAGCCTTCACCCACCAGCCAGGGCAGGTTCTGGGTGCCGCCAGCACAGGGCAACAGGCCAACGCTGGCTTCCGGCAGGGCCATCTGGGCGCGCTCCTCGGCGATGCGGATATCGCAGGACAACGCACACTCCAGGCCACCGCCCATGGCGTAGCCGTTGATGGCGGCGATAGACACGCCCCGGAAAGCGGTAAGCGCGGCGAAGGCTTCGCCAAAACGCTGGGCCATGTCGTTGGCCCGGGCAAGATCCCCGTCGGCGAAAGTTTTCAGGTCCGCCCCGGCGGAGAAGAACTTTTCGCCCTGGCCGGTAACCACCAGGGCAAAGATGTTGCGGTCCTGGTTGAGTTCTTCCACCAGTTTCGCCAGTGCTGCCAGGGAATCCGCCGTCCAGGTGTTGGCCGGTGGATTGGCGATGGTCAGGATGGCAATGTGGTCGCGTTTCTCAAGTTGAATCAGGTCACTCATGATCGGTTCCTTGTTTTGTCTCTGGTCGGTTACTGGATGGCTTCTACCACGCCATCCTCCAGCAGCCGGCGGGCGATAATCAGGCGCATGATTTCGTTGGTGCCTTCCAGGATCTGGTGCACCCGTATATCCCGCAGGTAGCGTTCCAGCGGATACTCCCGGATATAACCATAGCCGCCGTGCAGCTGCAGGGCCTCGTTGGCCACGTCAAAACAGGCGTCGGTGGCAAAACGTTTGGCCATGGCGCAATGCAGGGTGGCTTCCGGATCACCGCTGTCCAGCCTGAAGGCCCCCAAACGCACCATTTGCCGGGCCGCTACCAGGTTGGTGGCCATATCCGCCAGCTTGAACTGCAAGGCCTGGAATGCCGCTAACGGTTTGCCGAATTGCTGGCGTTCGTGCATATAATTGCGGGCCCGCAACAGGGCCGCCTGGGCTCCACCCAGGGAACAGGTGGCAATGTTCAGGCGACCGCCGTCCAGCCCTTTCATGGCAATGGCAAAGCCGTCGCCTTCCTCACCAACCCGGTTACTGGCGGGAATGCGCACATCTTCCAGGGTGACCATACGGGTTGGCTGGCTGTGCCAGCCCATTTTCTCTTCGTTCTTGCCGTAGGAAATGCCTTCGGCATCAGCCGGAATCACGAAGGTCGAGATGCCCCTGGCACCGCTGTCGGCATCTCCGGTTCGGGCCATCAACACTAGAATATCGGTGGCACCGGCACCGGAGATAAACATCTTGCTGCCGTTGATCACATAGCTGTCGCCGTCTCGCACCGCGCGGGTACGCAGGCTGGCGGCATCGGAGCCGGCACCCGGTTCGGTCAGGCAGTAGCTGGCCAGCCATTCGCCGCTGGCCAGCTTGGGCACATAGGCCTGCTTCAGGTCGTCCGAGGCAAAGCTGGCCACCATCCAGGTGGCCATGTTATGGATGGTGATAAACGCAGCGGTGGAGGGGCAGGCCATGGCCAGCTCTTCCACGATCACCGAGGTGTCCAGGCGAGACAGCCCCATGCCGCCCAGGGCTTCGGGCGTGTACATGCCCATAAAGCCCATCTCACCCGCCTGCCTCATCACCTCCACCGGGAAGATGTGTTCGGCATCCCATTGGGCCGCGTGCGGTGCCATGGATTTCTCGGCGAAGGCACGGGCGGCATCCCGGAAGGCCAGTTGGTCTTCGGTCAGGTTGAAGTCCATTACCCGGCTCCTCCTTTAGCGAAGCTGAATTGAGAAGTTCGCCTCGGATGAGGTGGCTTCGCTGGAGAACCACCGGGATGTCACGGTTTTGGTTTCGGTGTAGAAGCGAACCGCCTGCTTGCCATAGGCGTGCTGATCGCCGTAGAAGGAACCTTTCCAGCCGGTGAACGAGAAGAACGGCAGGGGCACCGGAATCGGCACGTTGATACCCACCTGGCCCACATCAATCTCATGCTGGAACCGGCGCGCGGCGCCACCGTGGTTGGTGAAGATAGAGGTACCGTTACCGTAGGGGCTGTTGTTGATCAGCGCGATGGCTTCGCCCAGGTCGTTGGCATTCATGCAGGTCAGCACCGGCCCGAAGATTTCCTCCTTATAGATATCCATCTCCGGAGTCACGTTGCCGAACAGGGTTGGCCCAACCCAGTTGCCATCGGGCAGGCCATCCACGGTGCAGTTCCGGCCGTCCAGCAGGAGTTGAGCGCCCTGCTTCTCGCCTGTGGCGATCAGTTGTTCAATACGCTCCTTGGCCTTGGGGCTGATCACCGGGCCGTAGCTGGCACCGGAATCGTTCCAGGCGCCGGGGCGCACTTTCGCCATGGCCTCTTTCAGTTCCGGAATCCACTCCTGCGCCGCGCCCACGAATACCGCGACGGAAATGGCCATGCAACGCTGACCGGCGGCTCCCACGGAGGCGCCTACCAGGGCATTGATCACTTGCTGTTTGTCGGCATCCGGCATGATCACCATGTGGTTCTTGGCGCCCGCAAAGCTCTGTACCCGCTTCATGTGGCTGGTGCCGGTTTCGTAGATGTAACGCCCCACCGGCACCGAGCCGACGAAGGAAATGGCTTTGATGGCCGGGTCTGTGAGCAAGGTATCCACTTGCTCTTTCGCGCCATGCACCACCTGAAGAACGCCCTTCGGCGCACCCGCCTGCTCGAACAGTTCGGCCAGGCGCATGGGGGTCATCGGGTCTTGCTCGGAGGGCTTCAGGATAAAGGTGTTACCGCAGGCGATGGCCATGGGGAACATCCACAGCGGGATCATCGCCGGGAAGTTAAACGGGGTGATGCCCGCACACACGCCCAGAGGCTGAACCCAGGAATGGGTATCCACTTCGCGGGCTACGTTCTCTACCGTTTCCCCCATCATCATGGAGGCGACATTGGCAGCGTGCTCCACCACCTCGATACCGCGCCAGACATCGCCCTTGGCGTCGTCAAAAGTTTTGCCGGTTTCCTGGGACAGGATTTCGGCAATCTCATCGTGGTGCTGTTTCAGCAGTGCCTGGTAACGCAGCATCACCCGGGCACGCTCGGACACCGGGGTTTCTTTCCAGCTCTTGAACACTTCCCCGGCGTTATCGATGGCCCGGCGCATTTCGGCTTCGGTGGCACAGGGCACCTGGGCGATCACTTCGTTGGTGGCGGGGTTGGTGACGTCGATCCAGTTTTCGGTCTGGCTCTGGGCAAATTCACCGGCGATGTACTGAGGTATCTTCTTCATGCTGATAATCCCTGTTTGTTGTTATGCGGGAGCGCCGTTTCCCAGCGGGAAGCGGCACGATATGAAAAGAGCGTAGCATGGGGTTTGGCAAAGGGTGATTGACTAAATTTCGCCCATGATGGATTATTTTTCGATGCCACAGGAACCGAGAACCCCGAAAACCACCCAAACCTCGCAATGGCCGGTGCCGCCAGACAGCGTGCGCTATGTGGTGCCGGAACCAATTGTGCGCTTGCTGGCCAAGCACCCATTAACCCGCGAGCTGTACCCATTGGCTTTTGGCCACTACCGCAGGGCCGCTGGCCATCACATGCACCGGGAACACCATCGTGACAATCTTTTGATCTATTGCACTGAAGGCCAGGCCTTCCTGAATGTCGCGGGCGAGCCCCTGACGGTTAACGCGGGGGATCTTCTGCTGTTACCCGCCGGTGCCAGCCATCGCTACACCGCCGCACCGGACAACCCATGGACCATTCACTGGGTGCACTACACCGGGCCGCTGGCAGAAGAGTTCAGAAATTACATGGGCTTTGATGGCAACAACCACGTTCGCCATCTGGGCCGGCAACCGAGGCTGTTGGTGGATTTCAACGGACTGTTGTCGGTTCGCCAGACCGGGTTTCGCGCCCGGGGGCTGATTCATGCCAGCAATCGCTTGCGACAACTGCTGGCCGCCGTGCCCCTGAATGCCGATGAGACCGGCCTGGCACAACAGGCGGAGCTGGAGACCATCCACAACTACATGCGGGAACATCTTGAGGAACGGCTAACGTTGCAGCAACTGGCGGAGCTGTCCGGCCTGTCGCCGGCGCACTTTGCCACCCGCTACCGGGCGCAGACCGGCACCTCACCCATTCAGCACTTCCTGCACCTGAAGGTGGAGCGGGCCTGCCAGTTGCTGGATACCACCAGCCAGAGCTTCGCCGACATCAGCCGGCAGCTGGGTTATGACGACGCCTATTACTTTTCCCGGTTGTTCAAGAAGGTGATGGGCAAGTCCCCCAGTGACTATCGCCACACGGCCAGACACTGATAGATTAACCAGCCGGTTACATTCAACAAGCACAGGAAATCGACAGAACATCATGCAGCCACTGGATATCAAGGTTGTTGAACAAGCCCTGCACTGGTTCGACGAAGGCCATGATTTCTGGCTTTGTACCGTGGTGAGCACATTTGGTTCTTCACCCCGAGCGCCGGGTTCCTGGTTGATCGCCCGGCAGGATGGTGCCCACTGTGGCTCGCTTTCTGGCGGGTGTGTGGAAGAAGATTTTCTGGCCCGCTTGCAGGACAACACCTTCAAAGGGCGCATTAATCGCATTCGCTACGGCGCTCCGGACGGCCCAGATAATGCCCGCGTAACCCTCCCCTGCGGCGGAGTACTGGATGTTCTGATAGAGCACTGGCCTGCATCCTCCGCTACCCGAAAACATTTCCTGGCGCTTCAGTCCGCGTTATCGGGCGAGGGGCCGATTGCCCGGGTGGTATCACTGGAAACCGGAGACATTCACCTGGAGCCTGAGAGTGAGCTGGGCGCCCGGGTCACCGAAGATGCTGACCAGGCCCGCCTGAGATTGCGTGTTGGCCCGGTTTCGCGATTGGTTATTGCAGGACTGTCACCGGTTGCCACCGCCTGCGCGAGCTTTGCACACAGCCTGGGGTTTGAGGTCATTGTGTGCGACCCAAGGCCCGAGGAAGTTCGGCACTTCAACCTGGCAGACGTCACACTCCAACAGGAGTTGCCCTCGGTGTTTATTGCCCGTGAGGGCTGCCATCGCGCTACCGCAGTGGTCGCGCTCACCCATGACCCGCGCATTGACGATACCGCCATGATGGAGGCCGTGAAAACCGACGCTTTTTACATCGGCGTGATGGGGTCCATGAAAACCTCTGAGAAGCGCCAGGAGCGGCTGGCTCGTATTGGCGGGCTGAACGAGCAACAGATCCGCAGGATCCATATGCCCGTAGGTTTGAATATTGGCAGCAAAACGCCCGCAGAAATTGCCCTGGCGGTGATGGCAGATATTATCCGGGTTCGGCAAGGCATCTCGCGCCAACAACTTTGATCTTGCTTGTCTGGCCTTTGCATCGCTTCTACAGTTAAGCTCAAATGCTCTTTGCCCCCCCTATTCAGCGAAGGAACCGATTGATGGTCAGAAACTCAACCGCGGCTCTCATTTTGACCCTGACGAGCGCGGCACTTGCCGGCTGTAGCAGTTTTCAGCCTGTCACCAGCGGTACGGAAGATCCCTGCGCTACTCTTCAGAACATAGTGGCAGATTATCCCACCGGCTTTGCCGATTTCCGGGGAGGCAGCAGCAACTTCAATTCTGTGACGATCTACCGGGCGAAAGAGCACCTGATCAAGGGCCATTGCGAGATCTGGGCCTGGGGCAACGGAGACTCCGCCTATACCTGCACAGTGTCTGCTCCGGAT
Source organism: Marinobacter excellens LAMA 842 (assembly GCF_001574445.1). Classification (NCBI taxonomy): domain Bacteria; kingdom Pseudomonadati; phylum Pseudomonadota; class Gammaproteobacteria; order Pseudomonadales; family Marinobacteraceae; genus Marinobacter; species Marinobacter excellens. The sequence continues at coordinate 15,703 of NZ_LOCO01000030.1, read as the reverse complement.
AAGGAGGTTGCGGAAACCATGCACGCCCGTGCCGCAAGCGAACTGTCTGAGTGCCTTGGGCCGGATTGGCAGGCCGAAAAGGGTGTCCGAGAGCGTGATGGCAAGCCGGCGGGCGAGCGAATCCAGTTTACAAGCGGCGAAGCCAAGGCACCGGCTGTCGCTCTGCACCGGGTAGAAGACCACCGCCGCCATTCTGTGTACCTGTACATCGGGACCGGCGCCCGCTCCCCCCAACAGACCGACTGAGGCGCGCATGTACTCTGACTCACATCAGCCAGATGCGTCTCCCGGCGCCACTGACTACCTGAGCACTGATCAGGAGGGCAGCTCCGGTATCACCCGGCTCCTTCACCGGGTTGCCCAGCAGGATAGAAAAGCATTTGCCGAATTATACGAAGCCACCGCCCCGAAACTTATGGCCACCGTGCTTCGTATCCTTAAGGACAGAAGCTGGGCAGATGATGTGATTCACGATACCTATATCAAAGTTTGGCAAAAGGCGGACCAGTTCGATGCAGAGCGTTCCTCACCGATCACCTGGCTTGCAGCCATTGCCCGGCACGGCGCTATCGACGAATTACGGCGGCATCCCGCAAGGCGAGAGACCGCAAGCAACGAACTCGACAATATTGCGGACCATGCGCCCGCGGCCCATGAAGAAATCTCAGATCAACAAACGGTAAAGCACTTGAACCATTGCATTGACCAACTCGAAAAAGATCGCCAGGACATGGTTCGTCTGGCGTATCTGAATGGTTGGTCCCGGGATCAGCTGGCGCTGCATTTTGACCAGCCGATCAACACTGTGAAAACCTGGTTGCACCGAGCTTTGAAACAGATCAAAAGGTGTCTTGAACCATGAGCGAACGCGACGACCTGGATATGATGGTTGCGGAGTTCGTTCTGGGAACTCTGCCACAAGTAGAGCGGGATGCCTTGCAGGCCCGCCGTGCCCGCGAACCTGAGCTGGAAGCGTTGATTCAGCAATGGGAGGCCCGGCTGGCTGGCATGCTTGATGGGGTTGAACCTGTAGCGCCCGGCCCCGAGCTGTTTGCCAGAATTCAGCGAACGATCGACCAGAACACTGACCAGCAATACGCTGTGCCAGAAGCGCAGAGCGCAGCACCAGACAATGTCATCAGCCTGCGCAAACAGCTGACCCGCTGGCGCTGGAGCACGGCCATTGCTTCGGCAGCGGCGCTGGTACTGGTTGCCGTGCTGGCCACGCAACCGGAGCCGGACCCACAGGCGCAATCCTTTGTGGCGGTATTCCAGCACAACGATGAACAGCCTGCGTTCCTGTTGACGGTGGACCTGAACAGCCGCCAGCTGAATATCCAGCCGGTAACCGCCGAACCTCAACCGGACAAATCTTACCAGCTCTGGATGGTGGCAGAGGAGTATGGCCCTAACCCACGATCGGTGGGCGTGATCGGCGAAAACTTCACCCTGGACCAGGCTGCACTGCGTGATTACGACCCGGAGACTCTGCGGGGCGCCACGTTTGGTATCAGCCTGGAGCCAAAGGGCGGTTCACCCACCGGACAACCGACTGGCCCGGCCATTCACGGCTTCCTCTACCCCACCTCTGCCGACCAAGGCAAAGGTCGCAACTAAATTGTGATGGCGCCTGAAACTTTTCAGGCGCCGCTCCGTAGCTGCTTGTACTCCCATCAAAAACAAGGTGATGGATGGGTACAACCGAACTTAAGGAGCACACAATGAAAAAACACTTAAAGACAACTGCATTCCTGGCGGCCACTCTGGTTTCCGGCGTATTCGCCTCCGGCTCAGCATTGGCGATGAATCACGGCGACAAGGTGGGTGTCTGGGGCGATGACCAATCTGTATCCGAAGGCACCGTAACCGCCAAGAAAGTGGTGACTGAAGAGAATGGCTGGCTGGTAGTGCATCGTACTGATGAAGCCATGAAGCCTGGCCCGGTCGTGGGTCACGCGCCTCTGAAAAAAGGCAAGAACATGGACGTGGCCGCCATCCTGACCGAGGAAGTGGCCAGCGGCGACAAGCTGATGCTGATGATTCACAACGAAGAAGGCGGCAGCAAGACCGGTATTTTTGAATACACCCTGGGTGCCAAGGAAGACGGCCCGATTCGCCGGGATGGCAAGCTGGTAATGACCGTTATTACCGCTCAGTAGTCTATTCAAGCTTTTGTGATGTTCTCTCCACAACACCCTGGCAGCATCTCCTGTCAGGGTGTTTTCTGAGTGTATGGTGAGGTCATTGCGTTACCAGGGACCATCAACCCGGATTAAGAAATTTAAGAAAATTCTCAAAACCACAAAGCCCTGAGCACGTGTGGAGACAATTAGACTAGACTTGGCGTACATCGATATAAATCGCTTTCGCTCCAGAACACGAGGTCAACGTGCGGGAAAAGGTAAAATGTTTGCCGTTCATATTAGCTGTCTGCTTGAGTGTCAGCGCGTATGGTGAGAACAGACCGTCCTCTCTGAACTTATCTGAATCCTGGCAAGCACTTCTCCAAAACGACGATCTGCTGTCCGCAAATCAGTCAGCCAGTCTTCGGGCGGAAGCCTTGGCATCAACGGCGAACAGCTTGTATCTGCCCCAAGTTGACCTGGTGGGGTCTTACACGCGGCTCGACTCCCAGATAGAACTGGATGCGCTGTCTCTGAACCCCCTCAACAGCGCATCGGAAACCATACCAGGGCAATTGCTGATCGACTTGATTGGCGGCCCCGGAGCTTTCCAGACCCCCGTCACAAGCCGCAACATAACTCGAAGCTCAATAAACACTCTGTGGCCGATTTATACCGGCGGAAAAATCACGGCCAAGAAAAATCTGCTTCAACTCGAGCAGACCGAAGCATCACATGTCCTGGAGGAAGTCCGGCGGGCCCGGTTTACGGAGCTGGTTGCGACCTACTTCGGTTTGGTAATGGCGGAGCGCGCGTTGAACACTCAGCAACAGGTAGAAAGCGCTCTTTCCAGGCATCTGCATGTGGCAACAGCCCTGGAGGATCAGGCACAGATTTCCGGCGTGGAGCGCCTGGCTGCGGAAGCCGCTTATGACAGAGCCAGGATTACCACCCGAGCGGTTGAGGAACAACGAGACACGGCGCACAACGCGTTTGCGTCGTTGATACATATGGATTTCCAGGATAACGGGCACCGGGTTGAATCGCGCCGGCTGGATCCAACAACGCCTCTGTTCACCCTCCCGCAATTACCTCCGCGGGATACGTTCGAGGCAGGGTTAAGCGAACACCCTAGCCTGCGGATTCTGTCCACCAAGCATGAGCAGGCGAAGAACATTGCCCAAGCGAGCCGGGGCCTGTATCGCCCGGACGTTTTTCTGTTCGGCAGCTACAACGTGTATGAGAACGATTCTTTGGCGAGCGATCTCACGCCGGATTGGCTGGTTGGCGTGGGCGTCCGAATCGCGCTGGTGGATCGTAGTGGCCGCAAAGGCAAGGTAGGCGCAGCCGACAACACCGTTCGTGAGGTCGATTCACTGCAAAAGGCCACTCAACGAAGGCTGGAGTTGCTACTCGACCGGAACTACCGTGAAGCCCGGCAGGCCCTTGCTGAGCACCGGGACCTGGCATCGACCGTGGCCCTGGCAGAGCAGACCTTAAGATTGCAGGAACGCGCATTTGCTGAAGGGCTCGGGCGCTCGCTTGATGTCATCGATGCCCAAACCTTCCTGGCGACCACACAGACCCGTCGTGATGCAGCGGCTCTCCGTTTCGTGCTGGCATTTACTCAGTTACTGACCCTGAGCGGCGACTATGAAAGCCTGTTTTCCTACGTGCTTGAAGGAGATGAAATTCAGTGACTGCGAAACGAATTGCCATTCCTCTTATCGTTGTTGTCATCCTGTTAGGTATTGTCATCGTCTTCTGGAAAGCCTACGCACCTGCCCCCATCCAGTTACAGGGGCAGATTGAGGCCAGGCAACATATGGTGGCGTCCAAAATTCCGGGGCGGGTTGCAGACATTAGCGTCCGCCGTGGGGATCGCGTAGAGGCAGGCACTGAGGTTTTCCGCATCGACAGCCCGGAGCTTGAGGCCAAACTGACTCAGATAGAAGCGCTTGAAACCATAAGCCAATCTCTCGCTCAAGCCGTTGAGGGTGGAACGCGTGAAGAACGTATCGCCGCAGCTCGCAGCGAGTATGAAAAAGCACTGGCCGCCGAGGCACTGGCAAAAACCACCTTTGAACGTATTCGTGCGCTTGCAGATGAGGGTCTGGTTGCCAGGCAAAGAGCCGACGATACGTTCACACTGTGGAAGGTGGCCGAGAAAACACGGGTTACGGCATCTGAGATATTGAAACTGGCCGAAGCAGGCCCACGGCAGGAAGCCCGCACCGCGGCGCAAGCCGGTGAAGCAGCCACCTCAAGTTTGAGAGACGAAGTTGCTGAACTGCTGGATGATACTGTGGCGCGGGCCCACAGAGGTGGCATTGTCAGTAATGTGCTGTTGAACGAGGGAGAGCTTGCCCCCCAGGGTTTCCCGGTGATTATTGTCACTGATCTTGATGATTCGTGGGCATTATTCAACGTCAGGGAAGATTTGCTCAGCCGAGTCACGGAAGGCAGTGAATTTGATCTGAAAATCCCTGCCCTTGATCAATCCGCACGATTCCGTGTCAGCCATATTTCTGTGCTCGGGGACTACGCAACATGGCGTGCAACAACGCCAGGGCGCGGATTTGATATGAGAACGTTCGAGGTAGAAATGCAACCTGTGGAGCCAATCGCTGGATTAAGGGCGGGCATGAGTGTTCTTCTTGAGATGGCACCATAAGCTCGGAAACGGACCGGAGAGCCCGATGGGTCGTGAGCATCTGACTGGCTGGAAAGCTCTGCGGGAGCAGCCCTGGCTGCTTGCGGTGGTCGTTTGGCTACCGCCGGTTCTGTTCGTGTTGTTGATCAGTATCTTCCGAATTGGAACACCGCAATCTCTTCCCGTGGGTGTTGTCAATCTGGACCATAGCCATGAATCCTATACGGTTGAACGTCAGTTGGACGCAAGCCCGGGCCTGAGCCTGTTAAGGTCATACACCTCAGCGTCCGCTGGCGCAGATGCCCTTCAGCGATCTGAAATCCTTGCCCTTGTTATCATTCCGGAAAATTTTGGGCGAGACCTTCGGCTTTCGATCAGCCCGACGGTGACCGCCTTTTACAACAATCAATATCTGTTGTCCGGAAAATTCATCAATTCATCGTTAATAAGCGCCTCCATGGATCTGGCCGCGCGCACGGGTGTTGGCCTTAAGATCAGCCATGGCCAGACTGCCCCTGAAGCCATCACCTCGGCAGTGCCAGTGCGCCCGCAAGTCACATCGCTCTATAACCCCAACATGAGCTACGCGCGCTTTCTGGTGACGTCAATATCGCCGGCTCTCTGGCAAATTATCATCGTTATCTCAACGGTTCTGACGTTAAGCTGGCGACTCGAAAAACAAGCCATCCCGGCACCATTGATTGAGCGGAGCAAAGCGATCACTGCCGCGCTTGCGCCTGTCAGCCTGCTCCTCTGGCTCCAGGGGTTGCTGATGCTCGTATTGTTTCGCCTCTTTCTGGGGTGGCAGCCATCCGGCAACATCGTCTGGCTTCTTCTTGGTTTGGCCCTGACCATCTTCAGCGTTCAGGCCATGGCAGTCCTCATTGTCGCTCTCGTTCGGGACCGGGTAAAAGCAATGAGTGTTAGCGCTGCGTATCTTGCCCCTGCGTTTGCATTTATGGGTATTACCTTCCCCCGAGGTGATATGAATGTGATCGCATGGGCCTGGGGAGGCTTGATGCCATCCACTCACTACATCAAGTTGCAGGTGGACATTGCCGACCACGGCGCCTCCCTGCCGCTCATTGTCAGTTCACTGATTGCGTTGCTGCTTTTCCTACTTGTCTTGCCAATAGCGCTGAAGCTACTTCCGGCAAGGCTTGACCCCAAACTTGCAGAGCAGGTGAGCTGATGATCCGCAACACCAGTCTGTGGGGTACCTGGAAAGCCGAGCTGTCGAATATCATCCACGACAGATCGGTGATGCTGGTTATGATCGGTGGCATCTTATTCTATGCACTGCTTTACCCGCTGCCCTACCAGAAGAACGTTCCGGGGCAACAGGCCCTGGCGGTTCTGGATCAGGACCGCTCAGCGCTCGCCCGGCAATTGATACGCATGGCCGACGCAACGCCTCAGTTGCGCGTGGCTGCCGTCCCACAAAGCATGGGTGAGGCAACCGTCCTGTTGGAGAACGATGTCGTTCACGGGCTGCTGGTCATCCCCGCCAACTTCGAGCGAGACGTCTATCTCGGGCGCCCGGTGAATATTGCGTTCGCCGGTGACGCCAGCTATTTTCTGATTTATGGGAATATTGTCGAAGGCCTGCTGAAGGCAACAACCACGCTTTCCGTTGAAACACAGATTATCAGCAGCTTCCGAAAAGGCAGCAGCCCCGCCAACATTCCCGGTGAAATCATGCCGTTCAGGATGTCTCCACATGGGGTGTTCAACCCAACGGGCGGATACATCAACTATATTGTGCCTGCCGTCTTTGTTCTGATCCTGCACCAGACCCTGTTGATTGCAGCAGGCACGGTCACCATCAAGGATCGGGCCCGCCGGTTATCAGGGCTTGTCACTACCCCGCTCCGACAGGCACTTTCGATCAGATTAGTAACGTTTGTGTTCGCCTACCTGATCCTGGCGCTTTTGTATTTCGGCTTTTTCTTTCAGCTTTATGGCGTCCCGCACGCTGCACCGCAGTTCGCATTAATCGGTTTCAGCCTGTTGTTTCTCACTTCAACAACACTCTTTGCAATCCTGCTCGGTTACCTCTTGCCCAGGCCCGAACTGACGACCGTTATTGTTCTGCTGTCGTCGTTGCCCATCGTCTTCACGGCAGGGTTTGCCTGGCCGGCGTCTAATCTCCCGGAGTGGCTAGACTCACTCACCATGATGATTCCCGCCAAACCCGGCATTCAGGGCTTCCTGTCCCTCAATCAGATGGGGGCCCCAATCCAAAGCCTGACCTCCGAGATTGCGTACCTGTCCGGCCTCTCGTTGTTTTTTGGGCTGGGCATCCTGCTGCTCGCAATGTCAGAAAGAAGACGCAGCAGCAACCGGATGAATGCTGAATCAGCCGCCCGCTCCTACTAGGGAATGGTAGTCCGCCCGAAAACGGGCAAAGCTCAGGTACCGCCCCCGATGGTCCACCAGCTCCATGGCATCAAAGGCTTCCACAAAGGCCCGTGATTCGCCCGTGCTGATCACCCCGCGGTAGTCACCCGTCCAGTCCATAAACTGAACCAGATCCAGCAGCAGCGTCATCTCCAGAGCGCCGTTGGCCCGCTCCAGATAGCGGTAGGCCAGCGCGTAATGTTCGAAACGGTAGCTGACATTGCTGGCGTCGTTTCTGGTGGCGTCTCGCAGGGGGTCATAGTCGAAATGCCGATAGGCAGGTGCTACGGGATCACCGGCCACCAGGGCTGCCTGGCCTTCCGCAAACCAGTACGGTAGCAAAGACGTGGAGGCAGTGTAGCGGCTCAGGTTTTCCTGAACGTAGTGGGCCAGTTCATGGGTGAAGATCTGCCCGGCCTCGTAGGGCCAGCTTCGGTGATAGGGGGCGACGGCCACGGCGGCGAGGGTACCTGAGGCAAGATTGCTGTTGCTGACTCTCGGGCTCAAGCAGGCGATGACCTTTTCCGGGTACGGCACGGCTGAGCTGCGCTCATCGACGAAATCACGCCAGCTCATTCTGAACCGGTTAAGCACGACGTCTATGCGGTTGCTCACCTCTGTTGCGGCAGCACGAAAGGTATTTTCGCTGAAGGCGGGTGAGCCGTAGACACGTACCCGCCGGTCCGCTGTTTCAAAATACAGGGTGTCGCCAATGCACGCTTCCGTCTCGTAATTCAGGCTCCATCGGCCCTCGGGGAAGTAGCGCCCGGTGTCTCGGGCATCCAGGAAATAGCCGCGGCTAAAGTGCTGTTCATCCCGGTCGTAGTAGCGATCCCCGGATGTGGCGCTCACCTTGCAGCCAGACAACGTCATGGCTGCAAGTGTCAGCAACCCCATCGTCCACAACCTCCTGGATTTTTCCATGTTTTTACTCCGCAACCCGTTGTTTGCCTCTATTATTCGTCAGGCCGCGCTTTGTGTCCGTCAACCCATGTAAAGACCGGGTAAAGGCCCACCGGACCAGGCGTTTGCTCAGAGTGAAATCAGCTACGTACAACCCCCAATCCCAACATTGAAATTTTTGTAGCGCGCGCCGGGTTCTCGTGTTAAAAATCGCTCGAATCCCACCAAGAACTGCGTGCGTCCTGCACGCTTTGTATCCATCCCTTTTCAGTGAGGGACACCATCCAATGTTCAAGTTGTGTAAGCCACAGGCGCTTGCCGCCGCTGTTGCGTTGTCTCTGGGTGCCTCTTCGGTTTTTGCCGCCGGAGAAGTGCGTGTTTATAACTGGTCTGACTACATCGCCGAGGACACCCTGGCGAAGTTCACCCAGGAAACCGGCATCAAGGTTGTCTACGATGTGTACGACAGCAATGAGGTGCTGGAAGCTGCGCTGCTTTCTGGCCGCTCCGGTTACGACCTTGTTGTGCCCTCCAACCACTACGTGGCCAAGCAGATCTCTGCCAAGGCCTTCGTGGCGCTGGACCACAGCAAACTGCCAAACATGGCCAACCTGAACCCGGACCTGATGGACAACCTGGAAAAGGTTGACCCGGGCAGCCAGTTTTCCCTGCCTTACCTCTGGGGCACCAACGGCTATGGCTACAACGAAGGCCGTATCCAGAAAATCCTGGGTGACGATGCGCCCGTGGACTCCTGGGCCCTGGTGTTTGACCCGCAAGTAACCGGCAAGCTGGCCGCTGGCGGCTGTGGCATTGCCATGCTGGATTCCGGCGAGGAAATGGTGCGCGCCGCCATGGCCTACATCGGCCTGGACCCGAACAGCAACAACGCTGATGACATAAAGAAAGGCGGTGATGTGATCCGGGCTGTGCGCCCGAACATTACTTACTTCCACTCGTCCCGCTACATTGGCGACCTGGCCAACGGTGACCTGTGTGTGGCGGCCGGCTACTCCGGCGACATCCTGCAGGCCGCTGCCCGCGCTGACGAAGCAAAGAACGGCAACGTGATCCGCTACACCATCCCCAAGGAAGGTGCGGTGCTGTGGTTTGACATGATGACCATTCCGGCCGGCGCGCCGAACGTGGAGAACGCCCATAAACTGATGGACTTCCTGATGCGCCCGGAGATCATCGCAGACGTCACCAACTACGTGTGGTACGCCAACCCGAACAAGGCGGCAGACGAGTTTGTGAACCCGGAGATCCTGGAAGACACCAGCATCTACCCCACTGATGAGGTGATGAAGAATCTCTACATCATGGAAGGTCGGCCCCAGGACGCCCAGCGCCTGATGACCCGTACCTGGACCAGCGTGAAGTCTGGTCGCTGACGGTGGCCGTAACCAACAGCACCTCCGCGCAAGCGGAGGTGCTTCTCAGCATCAAGGGCATTTCCAAGAGCTTTGACAGCACCCTGGCGGTGGACGATGTCAGCCTGGACATCCACAAGGGTGAGATCTTCGCCCTGCTGGGTGGTTCCGGTTCCGGCAAATCCACCCTGCTGCGCATGCTGGCAGGCTTTGAAACTCCGGATTCCGGTCGCATCGTGCTGGACGGACAGGACATCACAGCCCTGCCCCCGTACCTGCGGCCCACCAACATGATGTTCCAGTCCTATGCCCTGTTCCCACACATGACGGTGGAGCAGAACATTGCCATGGGTCTGAAACAGGACAAGCTGCCGAAAAACGAAATCGCCGACCGCGTGGCGGCCATGCTTAAACTGGTGAAAATGGAAGCCTACGGCAAGCGCCGGCCACAACAGTTGTCTGGCGGACAGCAACAGCGCGTGGCCCTGGCCCGATCCCTGGCCAAACGCCCCAAACTGTTGTTGCTGGACGAGCCCATGGGCGCACTGGACAAGAAACTGCGCACGGAAATGCAGCTGGAGCTGGTGGATATCCTGGAAAAGGTGGGCGTAACCTGCCTGATGGTCACCCACGACCAGGAAGAGGCCATGACCATGGCCAGTCGCATTGCCATTATGTCCCACGGCCGGATTGCCCAGGTGGGGTCCCCCATTGATATCTACGAGAGCCCGAACAGCCGCATGACGGCGGAGTTTATCGGCTCGGTGAATATTTTTGAGTCGAATATCCTGGAAGACAACTCCGACAGCATTTCACTGACCAGTGAGCTGCTGGATGCACCGGTGTTTATTGACCGGGGCGTAACCACGCCCGCAGAAACCACGGAAACCCTGATTGCCCTGCGCCCGGAAAAGATCTACCTGACCACAGAGAAACCGGAAGGTGACACCAACTGGAGCTGCGGTACGGTCGACAACATCGCCTATCTGGGTGATATCACGTCTTATTACGTGAAGCTGGCCAGTGGCAAGCGGGTTCAGGCCACCATGGCCAACGTGGAACGCCGTGGTGAACGGCCCACCTGGGGCGACCGGGTCTATGTGTCCTGGGAAGCCTCCAGCCCGATCCTGCTCTGGAACTGACGCGATGAATCGAAAGCTCTTTCCTGCCCCGGTGGTGGAGCGGGTGCGTGCCGTGCTGTTCCATCGCCGGGTGGTGTTCGGCGTACCGTTCGCCTGGCTGCTGCTGTTCTTCCTGCTGCCGTTTGCGCTGGTATTGAAGATCAGCCTGACCTCGGCGGTGATGGCCATTCCGCCCTACGAACCGGTGTTCCGCTTTGTCGACAATACCCTGTCGGTGGTGGTGAACTTTGGCAATTACCTGTTCCTGGCCTCCGACAGCTTGTACGTGGCCGCCTACTGGGGCTCGGTGAAGACGGCGTTCCTGGCGACCCTGTTCTGCCTGCTGATCGGTTATCCCATGGCTTACGCTATCGCCCGGGCACCCAAGCACTGGCAACTGGTGTTCCTGCTGATGGTGATGCTGCCATCCTGGACCTCGTTCCTGATTCGGGTATACGCCTGGATGGGCATTCTCGGCAACCAGGGCCTGCTGAACACGTTCCTGATGTGGCTGGGGCTGATCGACTCGCCCCTGAAAATGCTGAACACCAACTTCGCGGTGATTCTGGGCATTGTGTACGCCTACCTGCCATTCATGATCCTGCCCATCTACACCAACCTGGTGAAGCTGGATATACGCCTGCTGGAAGCGGCGTCGGATCTTGGCTGCCGCAGCCTGACCACCTTTTGGGCCATCACCCTGCCGTTATCCAAGGCCGGAATCCTGGCGGGCTCCATGCTGGTATTTATACCCGCCGTGGGCGAATTCGTGATTCCGGAACTGCTGGGCGGGCCGGATACCCTGATGATCGGCAAGGTGCTGTGGGAAGAGTTCTTCAACAACCGTGACTGGCCGGTGGCCTCGGCCCTGGCGATTGTGATGCTGGCGCTGCTGCTGGTGCCCATTGTGCTGTTCCACCGCTTCCAGGCACGGGAGATGGAAAAAAATGGTTAGGCTAAGAGCGCCCGGTTTCTCCAAGACCATGCTGGTGCTGGGCATGCTGTTCCTGTACCTGCCGATGGTGGTGTTGATCGTGTATTCCTTCAACGCCTCCCGGTTAGTCTCGGTATGGGCCGGTTTTTCCACCAAATGGTACGGCGCCCTGTTTGCCAACGAGCAGATCCTGTCTGCCGTGTGGATGAGCCTGCGCATTGCCTTCTACTCCGCCAGCATGGCGGTGTGCCTGGGCACCCTGTGCGCGTTTGTGATTGCCCGGTTCAAGAAGATGCGCGGCCGCACCCTGCTGTCCAGTATGATCACCGCGCCTCTAGTGATGCCAGAAGTGATCACGGGCCTGTCGCTGTTGCTGCTGTTTGTGCAGATGGCGCAGTTGATTGGCTGGCCAACGGACCGTGGCATGGCCACCATCTGGATTGCCCATACCACTTTCTGCAGTGCCTATGTGGCAGTGGTGGTGAGCGCGCGGCTGCGGGAAGTGGATCGCTCCATCGAAGAAGCCGCCATGGATCTGGGCTGTACGCCGCTGAAAACCTTCTTTGTGATCACATTGCCGGTGATTGCGCCGGCCCTGGTGTCGGGCTGGTTACTGGCGTTTACCCTGTCCCTGGATGACCTGGTGATTGCCAGCTTTGTCTCCGGGCCCGGGGCGACGACTCTGCCGATGGTGGTGTTCTCATCTGTGCGGATGGGGGTGTCACCGGAGATCAATGCGCTGGCGAC
>NZ_LOCO01000030.1:0-3162 GCF_001574445.1 Marinobacter excellens LAMA 842 | reverse complement strand
CATCATTATTGCCGTGGTCTCGGTGATCGCGTTTATCGCGTGGTTCTGGATGCGGCGGGCGGAGAAGCGGCGGTTGCGGCCTCGGTAGGTTTGGGCTCCTATCCGTTTGGTTGTGGGGGCGGGCTGGGAGGTGGGGAAGGATTTTCTTCTGGAAAAAACAACTCGCTTCGCTCAGACATCTTTTTTCCTGCCAGAAAATCCTTCCCCACCTCCCGCCGGCGTTACTGCGTTCGCCTAGGTTGCTTACCTGCGGGATAGGTTCTGCAGGTTAAGCACCCCCCCTCTGATTTGAGGATGTGAGTCAGACCGTTGCATTTCACCATCGGGTCATCACAGTTCACCACGATGTCAGAACGGGCGATGACATAGGCCTTACCGGTTATGTTGTTTTTGACCACCTGATATTCCCCTTCCTGTTCGACCGCCGTGAACTGCCCAATAAACCCGGTTTCCCGCAGGGAGATGGTTTCCAACTTGTCGCCGGGTTTGATTCGGCCTTCGTGGTTCATGAGTGCCAGTCTTGCCGAGGTGCCGGTGCCGGTGGTGCTTCGGCAGATGACGCCGGGGTGCACGTAGGTGGCTGAGCGGGAGCGGTAGTAGCCTTCGGCCACTTGTTCTACCGGGCCCATGAAGTGCAGGAACGGCAGTGGGCCTACGTCGCCCAGAGTGTAATGGGAAAAGCCCCGTTCGGCCTGGATGGCTTCGACAATGGCATGGGCGGTTTCCGCTAACCGGCGTTCTTCATCCAGGGTCAGGTCGAAGCCCAATGATCTAGCATCTACCAGGGCGTAAAAGCCGCCACTGTAGGCCACGCTGTAGTTGACCTTGCCGATGCCGGGCACGCTGATACTGGCGTTATGGGTGTGAATATAGCTGGGCAGGCCTTCGCAGGTGATGGCTTCCACCACGCCGTCATGCACGGTGGCCTCAATGCTCACCAGGCCGGCGGGGGATTCCAGTTTGAAGTGTTGTTTGCCTTCCTGTTTGCGGACGATACCGGCTTCCAGAACCGCCGTTGCCGTGCAGATGGTGTTAGAGCCGGAGTAGATGGGGTAGCCCATGACTTCCATGATGATATATCCGGCGGCGGCTTCCGGATGAGTGGCGGGCACCAGCAGGTCGACAGACATTTCGGGGATGCCATAGGGTTCTTCCAACAGCAGCCGGCGCAGGCCGTCGGCATCATCCCGCAGATACTCCATCTGGGCTCGCACGGTATCGCCGGGCAGAGCGGTGATGCCACCGGTCACAATACGGCTGACATCGCCGCCGGCGTGGGTATCCATCAACTGAATAGTGAGTTCCGGTTTCATCCGCCTACCTCCAGCGCAAAAGGTTGGCCGTGTACCTGCCATTGGGCATCCGGCACGATGACGATCTTGCCCAGATAATTACCGCCCCGGTTTACGAAGTATTCCTCGGCCCGGTGCAGGTCCGACAGTTTGAAGGCGCCGTGCAGCACGGGTTTTAGATGGCCGTCGCGAATCCAGGTCATCAGCTGGTTTGCTTCTTCACGGGTGCCGTGGGAGACCCCGAAAATCTGCACCTGATACAGGTAGATTCGGGTCCAGAGAATCTCGCTGATATTGCCGCCGCTGGCCCCGGCAATGCTCAGGCGCGGGTAGGTACTGCGGGCGTTCATGTCGAAGATCATGGCGTCGATGAATATGTCCGTCATTTCGCCGCCCACCAAATCCATCACCGCATCCAGGGGTTTGCCGCCGGTTTCTTTCTTCACCCGGTCTACAAAGGTACTCATGTCGCTGCGATCCAACACCGCTTCGGCGCCCAGATCGAGCAGGGTTTGGGCCTTGTCTTTCTGGCTCAATGCGTAAGGGACAGCGCCGATGATCCGGCAAAGCTGGATCAGTGCGGTGCCCACGCCGCCGCTGGCACCGGTCACCAGCACCCGCTCACCCGCCTGCACGTTGGCGGAGGTGAGCATGTGGTAGGCGGTCTGGTAGGAACACATGCCCATGGCCGCCAGTTCGGCATCGGCAAGATCCGGGTTTGGGATATGGTGAAACTGATCGGACGGCAGGGCCACGTATTCGGCGTAACCGCCATCGGCGCCATGGCCGTAGTAGTCCGGAGTCAGGTTGATATCGGTGCGGTCGTTCGCGTAGATGTTAAAGTCCAGGAGGCCCCGCTCTCCGATACGGGTTCCACTGACGCCCTCGCCCACCGCCACCACTCTGCCGGCGATGTCGGCGCCCTGAATACGCGGGAACGTCAACGTGGGCTTGCCCCCCATCTGGAACGACGTCATCTCGCCTTTTTTCGTGGGGTAAAGTCCTTCCCGGGCTTTGCGATCGGTGTTGTTCTTGGCGGTGGCGGTTACCTGCACCAGTACCTGACCGGCAGCCGGTTTGGGCACTGATATGTCCTGGTATTCGAGTTTGTCGATGCCGCCATGGCCGGTGAGGACCATGGCTTTCATGGAAGCCGGGATCTCGGACATTGGCTCCTCCCTGTTCTGGTGGTTTCAGTGATCTTCAGAGCATAGGAGACATCTGGGGTTGTGTCAGGGGGCGTTGGTTATCGAGCTATGACTTTGTAAACTGGACGCAACCGGGGTATTTGTTTGAGGACGACCTGAATGACCGTCATCAGCGGCACCGCCAGCAGAACACCGACCGGGCCCCAGAGCCAGCCCCAGAAGAAGATGGATACGAAGATGATGACCGGGTTGATGGCCATGCGAAAGCCGTGAATCCAGGGTTCCAGGAAGAAACCAACAATGGTGGTCAGCAGGATAAAACTCAGCGGCGCGATGGCCATCATCCAAAGGGTATCCAGGGTAATGGCGGAAACCACCGCCAGCAGTGCAATCGTGAGCATATTACCGAGATAGGGTATAAACCGGGCGAGGCCAGCGATCAGCCCCCACATCGCCGGGTCTGGCAAACCGATGGCCCAACAGATGAGTCCGGTAAGCACACCAACGGATAGGTTACTCAACCCCAACACGGCGAGATACTGGGCAATCTGTTGCTGGGAATCGTGGGTGATTCTCAGAACCGTCTTGCGCTGCGGTCTTGGTACTAATTCGAAATAAAGTAAGCGAACATTACCCGGAGATATAAGCCAAATCCGGATGGCCAAAAAACGATTTCAATAGTCGTGGCAATTTTTGCAAACGTCGAAGCTGCCGGTAAACAG
>NZ_LOCO01000003.1:0-286195 GCF_001574445.1 Marinobacter excellens LAMA 842 | reverse complement strand
GATGGTTCGGCTTCAGAGCCAACCGTGAACCGCCGTGGTACGGAACCGTATGCCCGGTGGTGTGAGAGGACGGGGGAGGCAACTCCCCCTCCTACTCGATTGCTCCGACTCCGGTGATGAGAATTCCTCCTTTATGGCGCTTGTGAAACTCCAGACCCAGAATTTCCGAAACCTGGCGCCGGACCCTGTCGGTTTTTCACCTTCCTTTAATTTGTTGTATGGCGCTAATGGCAGCGGTAAGTCCAGTGCCCTGGAAGCGATTGCTTATCTGGGATTGGGGCGGTCCTTTCGGGTGAGTCGGCATCAGGCGGTGGTCAGCCATGGTCACAGCAAGTTAACGGTATTTGGCGCTCTGGACAGTGGGCTCAGCAATAATGAGGACCAAAGTGGTGCAGCGGAAGGCACCACCGGCATCGCCCATCGTCTGGGAATATCCCGGGATGTATCTGCCAAGGAAACAGCGCTAAGGGTGGATGGCGAAGCTGTACGTAGTTTGTCATCCCTGGCCATGCATCTGCCTGTGTCGGTGATTGATCCGGGGGTATTCGACATTGTGGCCGGTGGCCCCGGAAAACGTCGACAGTTTCTCGACTGGTTAGTGTTCCACGTGGAACCTTCCTTTTCGGTAATGTGGCAACAGTGCCAGAGAGTGACATCACAGCGGAATCAAACGCTCAGAAATGGTAGACTGGACGAATCGTTGCTCCGGGTCTGGGACAGTCAGTTCGGTGCCCTGGCGGAAACCCTGAGCGATGTCAGAGAGCAGGTTTTCAGGCAGTTCAAAGCGGCCTTCGATGCGGTGCTGCAGGAGCTGGATGCCAGCTGGACGGAAGGTCTCAAACTTGAGTTCTATCCGGGCTGGGATCGGTCCCGCTCGCTTGTGGACATATTGGCGAGCCACCGGGAGCAGGAACGCCGGATGGGGCACACGTTGTATGGCCCTAATCGTGCAGATATCCGTCTCAAGTTAGGTGGTCGGCCGGTTGCGGAAACCTTTTCCCGGGGGCAGCAGAAGACACTGGTTATTCTGATGAAGATTGCCCAGGGAAAGGTGTTGAGTGATCTTGGTAAGCAGGTGACTTTCCTGCTGGACGACATCAATGCCGAATTGGATGTGCGCCATCGGATCATGCTGGCGCATAAGCTCCAGGATTTGCGTTGTCAGGTGTTTATCACCTCTATCGAGCATCCGGAACCTGACGTGCTCTGGGGCGACCGTGATGCACCGGAATACAGAATGTTCCACGTGGAACATGGAAAATTGACGGAAGAATAGACTGGCATAGGCGGCGTGTACCGTTTTCCGCTGAACCTGGCCGGTATCACCTTCAGGAGTCTCATTAATGAGTGAATCGAACTACAATTCCTCCAGTATCAAGGTCCTGAAAGGACTGGATGCGGTGCGTAAGCGCCCGGGCATGTACATCGGTGATACCGATGACGGCACCGGCCTGCACCACATGGTCTTTGAGTTGGTGGATAACTCCATCGATGAGGCTCTGGCTGGCTACTGTTCCGAGATCGGGGTCATCATTCACCCTGACGAATCCGTCAGCGTAAAAGATAACGGCCGCGGTATTCCGGTGGATCTCCACGAAGAAGAGGGTGTCTCTGCCGCCGAAGTGATCATGACCGTCCTGCACGCAGGCGGTAAGTTTGATGACAACTCCTACAAGGTCTCCGGCGGTCTGCACGGTGTGGGTGTTTCGGTGGTTAACGCCCTGTCCTCTACCCTGACTCTGACCATCCGGCGTGAGGGCAAGGTCTATGAGCAGACCTACACCCATGGCGTGCCCAATGCACCGCTGGCAGAAGTGGGTGAAACAGAAGCGTCCGGCACCAAGGTGCACTTTATTCCCTCACCGGAAACCTTCACGCACATTGAGTTTCACTACGATATCCTGGCCAAGCGCCTGCGGGAACTGGCGTTCCTGAACAGCGGCGTGCGTATTCGCCTGACCGATGAACGCAGCGGCAAGGAAGAAGTGTTCGAGTATGAGGGTGGTTTGCGGGCCTTCGTAGAACACCTGAACACCAACAAGACGCCAATTAACCGGGTGTTCCATTTCACCCGTGATCGAGAAGACGGCATCTCGGTTGAAGTGGCGATGCAGTGGAATGACGCGTTCCAGGAGAACCTTTACTGCTTTACCAACAATATCCCTCAGCGGGATGGTGGTACGCACCTGGCGGGCTTCCGTGCCGCCCTGACCCGTTCCCTGAATAACTATATCGATCATGAAGGTCTGGGGAAAAAGGCCAAGGTAGCCACCACGGGTGACGATGCCCGTGAAGGCCTCACCGCCATCATCAGTGTGAAAGTACCCGACCCGAAATTCTCCTCTCAGACCAAAGACAAACTGGTCTCCTCTGAGGTGAAAACCGCCGTTGAGCAGGAGCTGTACCAGAGCTTTGCCGAGTACCTGCAGGAGCAGCCCAACGAGGCCAAGCTAATCGTCAACAAGATGGTCGAAGCAGCCCGGGCTCGGGAAGCCGCCCGAAAGGCTCGGGACATGACCCGCCGCAAAGGCGCCCTGGACATCGCAGGCCTGCCCGGCAAGCTGGCTGACTGCCAGGAAAAAGACCCCGCCCTGTCCGAACTGTTCATAGTGGAGGGTGATTCTGCGGGTGGCAGTGCCAAGCAGGGTCGTGATCGTAAAACCCAGGCCATCCTGCCCCTGAAAGGTAAGATCCTGAACGTGGAGAAAGCCCGTTTCGACAAGATGCTGTCGTCTGCGGAAGTGGGTACGCTGATTACCGCACTGGGTTGCGGCATCGGCCGGGAAGAGTTCAATCCGGACAAGCTACGCTACCATTCGATCATCATCATGACCGATGCGGACGTGGATGGTTCGCACATCCGTACCCTGCTGCTTACGTTCCTGTTCCGCCAGATGCGGGAAATCATCGAGCGCGGTCACGTGTTCATTGCCATGCCGCCCCTGTATAAGGTCAAGCGCGGCAAGCAGGAACAGTATCTGAAAGATGAGAAGGCGAAAGAAGCCTACCTCACCCAGACTGCCCTGGACGGCGCTCAGCTGTACGTGAACCCGGAGGCGCCCGCCATCAAGGATTCCGCCCTGGAAACCATGGTCAAGGACTACCAGGCGGTGATGGCGATGATCGAACGCCTGTCCCGGGCCTACCCCGCGAAGGTATTGCAGCAGATGGTGTACAACACCACCCTCAAGCCGGAGCAGCTGAAAGATGAGGCGGCGGTTGCCAAGTGGGTTGCACACCTGGGTGATGGCCTTGAACTGGATACCCGCACCGGCACCAAATACGTATTCTCGGTGACCCGCGACGAAGAGCGTGGCCTGTATCTGCCGATGGTTACCATCTATGTGCACGGTATTCCCCATGAGCACATCTTCAGCCATGACTTCTTCGAATCATCCTCCTACAAGGCGATTGCCCGCCTGGGTGAGACGCTGGAGGGGTTGATTGATGAAGGTGCCTACGTACAGCGTGGCGAGCGCAAGCAGGTGGTGTTGTCGTTTGAGGGTGCTCTGGACTGGTTGATGAAAGAGGCCCAGCGTGGTCTGAACATCCAGCGCTATAAGGGATTGGGTGAGATGAACCCGGAACAGCTGTGGGAAACCACCATGGACCCGGAAAGCCGCCGCATGATGAAGGTCACCATTGAAGACGCCATCGCTGCCGACCAGATCTTCACCACCCTGATGGGTGATGACGTGGAGCCGCGCCGGATCTTTATCCAGACCAATGCTCTGGAAGTGACCAATCTGGACGTGTAATCACACCGACAGACTGGCATAAAAAAACGGTGGCCCCGACAGGTGCCACCGTTTTTTTGTTATCAGCCGGGAATTTTTATTCCGATAGATTACTTCGAGGATTCCGCGCGTTTCTGTTCCTTCTCTTTCTCCTTCTCCACCAGGTGCTGAGCCATCACCTCTTCCAGCGTGTATCCGGTAAGCCGGCGAATGGTGCGCCACAGGTAGTAGAAAATCAGCATCATCATGATCATTGAAGGAATGGCGATCATCGGATAGCTCACCAGGGTCATCCGCCCCAACTCTTCATTGAACGCCTGAGTGCCCGAGGGGCTCACCACAATCCACTTGGCCAGTACATAGTTCATGATTGAAGAGAACAGGAAGGTACCGGCAAAGAAATAGCTGGCATTGAGCAGCCGCGCCTCGAACTGGTCAACACAGCCCTTCTCTTCCAGCGAGGCGTGGATCTTATCCACATCCAGAATGTTCGGGTTGTACAGCAGCGTTCGTACCAGTGGGTACTTGGTGCGGGTGGATATCAATACCGCAAGACCAATCACTGCAGGTACCGCCGCCTCCTTGATGGCCAGCCAGCCGGCGTCCAGCTCCAGTAGCCCGATGCCGCCGGTCAGGCCAACGCTGATCAGGCCCAGCAGGGCGATGAAGTTTTTCTTGCGGTAACGAATCAGTTCAAACAGCCCCCAGCCAAGGGGAAACGCCAGGCCAATGACCAGCGCGTTGACACTGCCGAGGTGTTCGTCACCACTGAACTTCATCAGAATAACAGAGGGAATGATGATACTGACCAGAAGGTCAATCCAGGGTCTGGGCTTGTGGTCGGGAATGGAAGAGTTGGTCTGGGACGTCATGGTTACCGCCTATCGATGAATCGACGGCAGGCGCCTGAAGAGGCACTGCCGGAAAGAGCTTCCGGCAGTATACGACGAATTGAAGGCCGAACGTAACCGGACTCAGAAGCTACCGGACGAGCTGATGGATGAGCCAGCCGCGCCGGTTTGCACCTGGTTATTGGCACCGCTTTGCCACACCAATTGAGCATCCGGGTCTGACTCGCTGCGTTTGATGCACTTCCACTCTACCTGCGTGTTCGCAGGCATGTCGAAGCTCCCGGACCAGGTTGGATAATTACCTGGATCCAGTTTCAGTGCATTCGCAGGTGACCAGTTACCCAGGCTGGCATGATTGCCGGTAACGTAGACACTTTGTCCCCAGTCCGTTGTGCCGTTGCTGCACTGGAAGGTGACACTGGCCTGTTCCCCGTCTGAACCGTTGCCGTTGTTTCCTTCATCGGAGCCGTCATCGCCATCACAGTCAGCGCTAACATGGAGGGCCGCC
Organism: Marinobacter excellens LAMA 842; assembly: GCF_001574445.1. NCBI lineage: Bacteria > Pseudomonadati > Pseudomonadota > Gammaproteobacteria > Pseudomonadales > Marinobacteraceae > Marinobacter > Marinobacter excellens. The sequence goes on along the minus strand of NZ_LOCO01000003.1, from coordinate 281,099 downwards.
GCTTCCATCGGCGCCACCGACAGGCTCACCTGCCCACCCTGCACGGTGACGCAGCTACCGTCACCGGCTACGTTACGATAGTTGCCATCGGGCAGGCCGGTACTGAAGGTTCGAGCCAGGGTACCCCCTTCCCGGTTGATGGCCACAAAGCCCTTGTTGCCACGGCTGAAGGCGATCTGGTTATTACCGTTATCCCACCAATGGCTGACGCCGGAACCATCCGTCACGTTGCGGAAAGCCACCATGTTGGCAATCGAATCCCAACGGTGCTCACAAATCCAGGCGCTGCCACATTGTGGGCTACCATTCTGGTAAACCGCCTGGGCGGGTGGTCCCTGGTCGCCATCCGAGAAGCTGTAACTCGACATCACCTTCGGATACCCATAGGGCCAGGCCAGCATGAACACATTGGCGAGGTTATACAGGCCGCCATCCTTGTAGGTAACGATATTGCTGCCACCGGCGCCATGGCCCCGCTGGTTGTCGTGGTTGTCGGTAAACACCACTGCATCACCACCGGCCAGGAAACCCCAGCTCTCACCAAACCCGTTGAGATTGGCCAGGCGCTGATTCTTGAACACGTCACCTATAGCCGCGCTGTAGCGGAACTCGGTAACATCGGAAAGCCCGGTGTACTCGCCGGCACTCACCGCCTCCCCGCCCAGGTCTATCACTTCCTGGAATACATACAGTGGATTGTTCACCCGGTTCAGGATGCCACTGATATCCGAGGGCGACATATGCTTGGCGGCGTCGATTCGGATACCTTTAACCCCAAGCGCTGTCAGCTGGTTCAGATACCCGGCAATGGTGTTCTGAACGTAATTGTCTGAGGTATTGAGATCGGGCAGCCCCACCAACTGGCAATTCCGAACCCGCCAGGCATCGGTGCCGTAATCTTCCGGATTGATACCGCAGGGTGTATGAAAATCATTGCTACTGTAGATAGGATAACTGAGGGAGGTTGAGCTGTACGCTGAACCCGCCGTGCCGGTACCACTGCCATTGGCCATATGGTTGATGACCGCATCGGCGTACACATCCACGCCGGCGGCGTTACAACGCTGGACCATGTCAGCAAATGCGCTGGCGTCGCCACTGCGGCTGTTCAGCTGATAACTTACCGGCTGATAGCGGGTCCACCAGGCACTGCCCTGGATATGCTCCTGGGGCGGCGATACCTGAACCGCACTGAACCCTTTGGGGCCCAGGAAGTTTTCGCATTCCTGGGCGACGTCGCTCCATTTCCATTCAAACAGATGCACAAAGGCACCGGCCTCGGCTTGTTGGGTTGGCAATGTCAGTGCCAGTCCGAGCGCGGCACCGGTTGCCAATCGGGAGAGTGAGATCATTGCATGCTCCTGTGTTGTCATTGTTGTGGTGCATTTGGGATCAGCCTCGGTTGTCGGTTTTTTGTTCAAGCGGGCTGATATTCACAACATGCAATGATCAATGATTAGCCAACACATCCTCAGAGCAGATAAAAGGGGCGTAGAGCTTAGGAGGGTATATTTTTTGGTCACATTGAATGATGTGAAGAGCGTGGGTGGGGGAAGCCCTTCTGAAACTGTGCAAGGCCCGTTGTGAGGTAGTGCTCTCCAAAACACGCTCCTTGCGGCACATCCATGTGGCGCTTGGGCTCCGCCATCCATGGCTCCGCACAGTTTTGGAGAGCACTACCTCACAACGGCCCGGTCATTGTGCAGGTATCAATAAGAGTGATCTTCAGAGTGGCATAAAAAAGCCGGGCAAAAGCCCGGCTCTCTGGAACTGAAAGAAAGCGCCCTGATCAGGCGCCCACCTCCTTCAGGCATTCCTCAACAATGTTCAGGCCCTCTTCCAGCACCTCATCTTCGATGGTGACAGGCATCAGGAACCGCAGAGTGTTGCCGTACATACCGCAGCTGAGCAGTATCAGGCCCTTCTCCTTGGCTTTCTTGGTTATTGCCGCTACCAGCTCCGGCATGGGCTTGCGGGATTCCTTGCTTTCCACCAGCTCAAACGCGGCCATCGGCCCCATGTTGCGGGCATTATCCACGTGAGTGAACTGCTCCTGCCACTGGTCGAACCGGGCCCTCAGCTTGTCGCCCAGGCGCTGACTTTTGCCGAGGATATCTTCCTCTTCGATGACATCAAACACCGCCAGAGCTGCTGCACAGGCAGTGGGGCTACCGGTATAGGTGCCGCCGAGGGAATTCGGGCCAGAGGAGTCCATCACTTTGTCGGTGCCGACAATGGCAGAGATCGGCATGCCATCAGCCATGGATTTGGCCATGGTCATGATGTCCGGCTCAACGCCGCTGTGTTCGATGGCGAACAGTTTGCCGGTGCGGCCAAAGCCACTTTGCACTTCGTCGACAATCAGCAGAATGTCATTGTCATCGCAGATTTTGCGCAGGGCTTTCAGGAAACTGGTCGGGGCGGGATAAAAACCACCCTCGCCCAGAACCGGCTCCAGTACGATGGCGGCAGTTTCGTGGGCCGGGGAATCGGCTTTCATGGTCATTGCCAGGCCACGCAGGGCGTCTTCCTCGGTGATACCGTGGTAAGGCACCGGGTAAGGCGCGCGGTACACCAGGCCGGGCATGGGGCCGAATGAGGTCTGGTAAGGGGCAGCCTTACCGTTCATGGCCATGGTGAAGAAGGTACGGCCGTGGTAGCCGCCATCGAAGCAGATCACGTTGTTCTTGCCGGTGGCTGCACGGGCAATCTTGACCGCGTTTTCCAGCGCCTCGGCCCCGGAGTTGGCCAGCATTACTTTGCCGTGGCCTTTGACGGGTACGGCTTCACTCAGTTTTTGCGCCAGTTTCACGTAGCCCTCATAGGGCATCACCGTCTGGCAGGTGTGCATCAGCTTGTCGAGCTGGGCTTTAACAGCCTCGACCACTTTCGGGTGCCGATGGCCGATGTTCAACACGCCGATACCGCCAGCGAAGTCGATCATGCGCTTGCCGTCTGCGTCCCAGACTTCTGCGTTCAGGGCGTGATCTGCAAATTGATCATTGGGGCTTGCCGCGCCCGCAGCGACGTATCGCTCTTTGAGTGCCTGCAATTCTTTATTGCTCACTTTGCTGTTCTCCCTGGTTCAGGATTGAGAAATTCTCTTAACAGTGTAGGGAGTACGCACTCAACACACAAACCGACCATTGTCCGTGTCTGCGGCTTCGTCTCGGAACTGCAGGCTGGCCAGGCGCCGGTACAGTTCGTTATCGCGCATCAGTTCATCGTGGCTGCCGACCGCCAGCAGCCGACCCTGTTCCAGTACGGCGATGCGGTCAGCGTCTCTGACGGTGGCCAGCCGGTGGGCAATCACCAGTGTGGTACGCCCAGCGGTGAGCGCCGGCATGGCTTGCTGGATCAGATGCTCGCTCTGGGCATCCAGGGCACTGGTGGCTTCATCCAGCAACAGAATCGGGGCGTCCGCCAGCAGCGCACGGGCGATGGCCAGGCGCTGCTTCTGCCCGCCTGACAGCCCCAGCCCGGCATCGCCCAACGGCGTGTCGTAGCCCTGTGGCAGTGCCTGGATAAACTCGTCGGCATGGGCAATCCTCGCTGCCTGCTCCACCTCGGATTGCTCAGCGCCGGGGCGGGCATAGCGAATGTTGTCCGCGACGGTGCCGTGGAACAACGCCGGGTTCTGGGGCACCAGGGCAAAGCAGCGTCTTAGCGCTTCCAAAGACAGCTCGGCGGTGTCTAACCCGTCGATCAGAATTCGCCCGGAGTCCGGTTGGTAGAAATGCAGCAACAGGTCAAAAAGGGTGGACTTGCCGGCACCGGAAGGACCAACCAGGGCCAGGGTTTCCCCGGGGCGAATATGCAGCGACAGATCCGAGATCGCCGGCTGGGCCTGTCGGCCAGGATAACTGAAGCCCAGATGCTCGATGGTGATCTCGCCGGTGACCGGGCCGGCAAAAGACCGGTTCTCCCCTTCCCGAACAAACGCCGGCTCGGTCTGCAGCAGCTCAAACAGACGGGCCGCAGACCCGGCTGCCCGTTGCAGTTCACCAATCACCTCACTGATAGCCCCCGCCGCAACGCCAACCAGCAGGCTGTAGAATACGAATGCCGCCAGTTCACCGGGGCTTATCCGGCCGTGAATCACATCCAGCCCGCCAATCCAGATCACAATGCCGACCGCCCCCATCACCAGGGAAATCGCCAGAGTAGTCAGCCACGCCCGCTGCCGGATGCGCTCGCGGGCAATGTCGAACGCCTTCTCGGACACCTCCGAGAAAAACCGCCGGTCGTGGGGCTGGTGATTGAAGGCCTGAACGGTTTTGATCTGGGAAAGGTTCTCCCCCACGTAACTGCCTACATCCGCCACCCGATCCTGGCTCAGCCGCGACAACTGCCGAACCCGGCGGCCGAAGAACAGGATCGGCGCAATCACCAGGGGGAACCCCAGCAGAATGATGGCCGCCAGCTTGGCGTTGGTGACAAACAGCAAAATCAGCCCGCCGATAAGCATCAGCGTATTGCGCAGGGCAATGGACACCGTGGAGCCGATCACTGATTGCAGCACCGTGGTGTCGGCGGTAAACCGGGACTGGATTTCCAACGCCCGGTTCTGCTCGAAAAAGCCAGGGTGCAGATCAATCAGGTGGTTGAACACCTTCTTGCGAATATCCGCCACCACCCGTTCGCCAATCCAGGACACCAGGTAGAATCGGGCAAACGAACCAAAGGCCAGGCCGAGCACCAGAACAAAAAACAGACCAATGGCCTTGGCCAGGTTTTCCGGTGATTGCGTGGCGAGGCCCTGATCGACCAGAATGCGCAGGCCCTGGCCCAGACCCAGGGTTATGCCGGCAGTGATAACCAGTGCCAGCAGTGCCCCGGCCACGGCGCGGCGGTAGGGGCTGATAAACTCTATGACGAGTTTCAGGGCCTTACGGTGACGAGTGTTAATAATGTGCCTCCAAGGTGTTAGCTGCTGTAGACTCCAGCTTCAATACGGTTTGTTCTCCTGACAAGACCTATCATACAGCTACGTAAGAGCGCGCGGGTGGGTGGGCCTGCCAGGACCGTCAAAAGCCAGGGATGGCTTTTGCCGAGCGTACATGGATGTATTTACAGCGTGTCCTGGCAGGCCCACCCACCCGTGCGTTCGACTTCTCCGAAACCGAAGGAAGACAGAGTGCGCGCCTACGCCGACAACGACTACCCTGCCGATCATAAGCCCGACTGGTCGATCATTTCTGGTCTGTGGCCTTACCTTCTGGAATTCAGGGGTCGGGTCGCGCTGGCTGTGGCGATGTTGGTACTGGCCAAGCTGGCCACCGTCGCCACGCCGGTCGCCCTGAAATACATCGTCGATTATCTGGACCAGAATCGCGGCGCCGACATGCTGCTGTGGATTCCGGTTGTGCTGGTCGTGGCCTACGGTAGCCTGCGCTTTGGTGCCACCCTGTTCAGCGAACTGCGGGATGCCGTGTTTGCCCGGGTGGCGGAAAGGGCCATGCGGCGGGTGTCTTTGCGAGTGTTTGAACACCTGCATCAGCGCGAGCTGGGTTTTCACCTGGACCGAAAAACCGGTGGCCTGGCCCGTGACATTGAACGGGGTACCAACGGCATCAGCTTCCTGCTGCGCTTTACCCTGTTCAACATTGTGCCCACCATCCTGGAAATCCTGCTAGTAGCGGCCATCTTGCTGGTGGTGTTCAATGTGGGTTACGTGCTGGCCATTCTGGTGGCGGTGGTGGTGTATGTGGTGTTCTCCATCAAAATCACCGAGTGGCGAACCAAGTTCGTGCGGGAAGCCAACGCAAGGGACAACCAGTCCAACTCCCGGGCCATCGACAGCCTCCTGAACTATGAAACCGTCAAATACTTCAACAACGAACGCTACGAAGCCAAGCTGTACGACCAGGACCTGGACGAGTGGGAAAAGGCCCGGCTGAAGAACCGATTGTCTCTGGCCACCCTGAACGCCGGTCAGGCGCTGATCATCGGCGTGGCATTAATTGTCATCATGGCCATGGCGGTGGGCGAAGTGGCAAGTGGCGAGATTACCCTGGGCGATTTCACCATGATCAACGCCTACCTGATCCAGCTGTTCATCCCCCTGAACGCATTGGGCTTCGTTTACCGGGAAATCCGCCAGGCCCTGGTGAACGTGGAGCGCCTGTTCAAACTGCTGGGCGATCAACCAGCCATCCAGGATGCCCCGGATGCCAAGCCCCTGACTGTGGATAACGGCGAGGTACGGTTCGAGCACATCCATTTCGCCTACCGGCCAGACCGCCCCATTCTGCAGGATGTGAACTTCACCATTCCCGCCGGCCATACCGTGGCAGTGGTCGGCGCCAGCGGTGCAGGCAAGTCTACCCTCGCCCGCTTGCTGTTCCGGTTCTATGAGGTGGATAACGGTTCCATACGGATTGATGGTCAGGACATCCGTGAGGTCACCCAGGACTCCTTACGCTCCGCTATCGGGGTGGTTCCCCAAGACACCGTATTGTTCAATGACACGCTTTACCGAAACCTGGCCTACGGCCGCCCCGAAGCGACCGAGGAAGAAGTACACCGGGCCGCGCGCATGGCCCACCTGGAAGACTTTATCCACAGCCTTCCGGAAGGTTACGAAACTAAAGTGGGCGAGCGGGGGTTGAAGTTGTCCGGTGGCGAAAAACAGCGGGTTGCGATTGCCCGGGTGATTCTGAAGAACCCGCCGTTATTGATTCTGGACGAAGCCACGTCGTCGCTGGATTCGTTATCCGAGCAGGCGATACTTGGAGCCTTGAAAGAAGTCAGTCAGCAGAGAACCACCTTGGTGATTGCCCATCGCCTCTCTACTATTCGAGATGCTAATACCATCTTGGTGATGGATGGCGGCCGGATTGTGGAAAGCGGAAGTCATAATGAGCTGTTGGCTGCAGGTGGGCACTATGCGCATCTTTGGGAGCAGCAACATCGCAGTGGCGAACAGTAAGGGGGAAGGCCCTTCCAAAACACGCTGTGAATACGTCCGTGTACGCTCTGCTCCGCCATCCATGGCTCCGCAAGGTTTTGGAAGGGCCTTCCCCCTCACTGTCGCATCTGACTTGGGTGTTCAGTGTTTTGGAAAGGCCTCCCCCGCTGAACCCCGGGACCCTTACTCCGTTAGCCGAAGCGCCAGACCAGACGCCCGCACCACCTGTTGCCCCACACTGTCTTTGAACACCTGAGCGTCGCCGGTAATCAGACTAAACCAGTTCTTGGCCCGGGTGATGCCGGTATACACCAGTTCCTTGGTGAGCACCGGGCTCAGGCGATCTGGTAGTACCAGGCAGGTGTGGTTGAACTCCGAACCCTGGGACTTATGCACCGTCATGGCGTAAACGGTTTCCAGTTGCTGTAGACGGCTGGGGGAAATCCAGCGGATTCCGCCGGTGCTGTCACCACTCGGGAAGGCCACCCGCAAGGTGTCTTTTGGCTCACCAGTGGCGGTCCTGTCCCAGGGCACACTGAAGGTGATGCCGATATCTCCGTTCATCAGGCCCAGGTTGTAGTCGTTACCAGTCACCAGCACCGGGCGGCCGGCGTACCAGCCTTCGGTTTTGTCGATCAGTTTTTCAGCCAGCAGCTTTTGAGCGATTTGCTGGTTTAAGCCCTCCACGCCCCAGGGCCCTCTTCGTAACGCACACAGTACCTGGAAGTCGTTGAAGGCTTCCAGCACGTTTGAGGCGTGGGCATCCCAGGCTTCCCGCGGACTTTCGGCGGTTAAACTGGAGCTGTGGATAACTTCCAGGTAATGTCGATAGCCCACCGGCGAAGGCAGTGTTTTGCCATTGACCACCCGCCCCTGCCCGGCATTGCGGAAGCTCTCCGGGGTGCCGGTGATGGCGTGGCGGCAGATCAGCTCAAGCGTCTGTTCCGGGGCGGGTTTCGGGGTGTGGCCGTTCAGCCAGATGACATCCTCAAACTCGGCGTCACGAATTTGCTTGAGCACGGTGCTCGTCAGAGCGCTGGTATTAACGGCTTCTGCTAACTGCCGGATACCGCTGTCCTGCCCGAAACGATAGCTCTTGCGCAGCATGGCCACGGCCTGGTCGAGTGGCTGGCCCGAGTTATCCACAAGGCTGGCCGGTACCTGGGCACCGGTGATGGCGGCCAGCCAGCTGGCGGTGTCCGGGGTGTAGTGGGCGTCGAAGGCCCGCTGGCACAGCTCGCCCAGCACCGCGCCGGCATCCACCGAGGCCAACTGGTCTTTGTCGCCCAGCAGGATGAGTTGGGCGCTGGCGGGCAGGGCGTCGAACACCGAGGCCATCAGGTCGACATCCACCATGGAGGCTTCGTCGATCACCAGGATATCCACCAGCAGCGGGTTGTCCCGGTTGTGGCGGAACTGGCGGGTGTCGGGCCGGCTACCCAGCAACCGGTGCAGTGTGGTGACCTTGGTGGGAATGTCGTCCAGTTGCACGGTGCCGGGCAGGTCTGCCAGCGGCAGCTTGCTGACGGCGCCGCCAATGGATTCATTCAGGCGGGCGGCGGCCTTGCCGGTGGGTGCGGCCAGGCGAATACGGAACTTACGCCCTGCCCGTTCCGGGCTTTCCCCGGCCACCGCCTGCAGGGCCGCCAGAAGATTCACTACCGTGGTGGTCTTGCCGGTACCCGGGCCGCCGGTGATCACTGCAAAGCGGTTCCGGGCAGCCAGGGCGCAGGCCAGTTTCTGGTAATCCACCGGTTCGGTGGATTGGAACAGCGTGTTGAGGGCTGTGGATAAGGTTTTCGCGGCCACTGATTGCGGGTCTGCCAGCGGCGATGGCAAGGCCAGTCGTTGCCGGATGCCGTCGGCAATGCGTTGTTCATAACGCCAGAACCGTCGCAGGTACAGCCGGGTGCCGTTCAGCACCAGCGGGGTCGGTACCGAGCCATCGCTCACGGCGAGGGAACCCTGAAGGGCTGCCAGGCAATCAGCCAGTTGAAAACGAGCCAGCAGCTCCTGTGGATAAATCCCTTGCAGGTGGGCCGCCTCGGCTTCGGACAAACCGGTATGGGTCGGTTCTTCCGGCGGCAGCGCCAGAGTATGGCCGGCATCGTCCAGTAGCGTGGCCAGGTCGATGCACACGTGGCCCCGGCCCACCTGATGGGAGGTCAGCGCCGCCAACAGCAGCACCAGCGGCTGCGGGCTTTCGCCCTGCTCTACGCTGAGTTCCCGGATCAGCCGGGCAAAGCCGGTATCCAGCGGGCGAATCCAGCCGGCCTTTTGCCATTGCCCTAACAGGGCCTCGGTTTCGTTCAGGCTGGCCAGGAGGTGTGAGTTATCCACAGGCTCACGCGGTTCCGTTGCCGTTGTGTTCACCGGTGTGTCGTCGCCCAGGTCCAGGGCAAACTGGTTTTCAGTATGGCGGGTACGGCTCATGCGGCCACCTCCCCGGACACCGGCTCGCCATCGAACAGGGCATCCAGTTGTTCAATCAGCGCTCTGGGTGGCTTGTCGGTAAACGCCCCGCCGCTGGCGGAATTCACCCCGCGCAGGAACAGGTACACCGCGCCGCCGATGTGCTGGTCGTAGTCATAGCCGGGCAGTCGGGCCTTCAGCAGCCGGTGCAGGGCCAGCAGGTAGAGGATGTATTGCAGGTCATAGCGTTTATCCAGAATCGCCTGGCCCATGGCCTGGTCGGTGTAGGCGTCGTCGTCCTCGCCCAGAGCATTGGATTTGTAGTCCAGCACGTAATACTGCCCCTTGTGTTCAAACACCAGGTCGATAAAGCCCTTGAGCATGCCGTTAAAGCGGTTTACCTCGGCCCTGGGCCGATCGGCACCGTTCAGGGTATAACGGGTGACCAGCGCATCCAGTTGCCGGATGCTGACGTTGCGGCTTTCAAACCAGAATTCCAGTTCCGGGCGCAGGCTGTCCAGTTGCGCCAGGCTGGCGCTTTGTTGCCCTTCCCGGTCCAGCTTCAGCGGTTTCCGGATCAGCGCCAGCAGCCACTGTTGCAGGGGTTCCACCCAGTCGCCCCAGCCCCGGGTGCCACAACGGCGGGCCAGCTGCTCGTGTAGAAGCTCGGGGTTATCCACAACCCGCTGGAAGCCCTGGGCTGTGCACCACTCCAGCAATTCGTGCAGGAAGGTGCCGGGGCCGGCGCCCTTGGGGAAATGGTGGTGGTTGCGTATGGCGGGCACGGCGGGTGCCTCTTCCACATGCTCCTGGGCGCTTTCTTCCAGCAGGTTCTGGGTCTGGGCGTCTTCCACCTCGCCGGTGAACGTAATGCCGGTACCTGCCATGCCGGTGTATTCGATGGTGGAGTAACTGGCAATCCACCAGTCTTCCTTCGCTTCCCGGGTGGAGACCAGGGCTGGCCCCAGGGCTTCCGGGGCGGTTTCGGTGAATATCGTGCTTTCGGCCTCCGGCAGTGGGGTAATCCGGATGTCCGGGCGGCCTTGCGCCAGCGGGGCCAGGGCCTGGCTGATGGGCTGCTCCGGTGTTCCGGCAATCGCATAGCCCAGGCCACTCTGGTGCCAGTTATCCACAGCCGCTGCGCCCACCCAGGTGGTAAACCGGGCCCGGGTCAGGGCCACGTAGAGTTTGCGGATGTCTTCGCCCAGGCGTTCCTGGTCGGCTTGTTCGATGTCTTCCGGCGTTGGGTCGAACACCGTCACCAGCTTGCCGGTGTCGTCGTGGTAGCGAACGTACGCCTGCTTCTGGCTTTCTGCCCGGAAGGCGGTGCCAAAGGGCAGGAACACCAGCGGGTATTCCAGGCCCTTGGATTTGTGCACGGTGATCACCTTCACCAGCCCGGCGTCACTTTCCAGACGCAGGGTACGGTGTTCGTCTTCCTCATCCGCTGCCCGCAGGATCTGGGTGAAGTGGTGCACCAGTGCATGTTCGCCATCCAGTTGCAGGCTGTCTTGCTGCAGCAGTTCGGCAATGTGCAGGATGTCAGTCAGTCTTCGCTCACCGTCCGGGCGCTGAAGCAGGCGGCCCGGCACCTCGAAGTCCATCAAAAAGCTGCGCAGCATAGGCAACACGCCCTGGCTCTGCCACTGTTGCTGGTAGCACTGGAAGCGCTCGATTTCCCGCTCCAGTATCAGCTCGTCGGTGAGCAGCCGATCCAGTGCCTGCCAGCTCTGACCCAGGGTGGGTGTGGCCAGGGCGGTGCGGATGAACGCCAGTTGCCGGGGTTCGGCGAAGGCCCGGAGCCAACACAGCACTTCTTTGGCTTCCCGGGAGGTCAGCACCGAATCCCGGTCCGACAGGTACACACTTTTGATGCGCCGGCGGCCCAGGGAATCCCGCACCGCGGCCGCTTCGTTGCGGTTGTTCACCAGCACGGCGATGTCTTTGGGCTTCACCGGCTCGAGATCCGTCGGGTTATCCGCCAGCACAAAGCCCGCCTGTCCGGCCTGGCCCAGAGTCAGCAGCCGGGCAATTTCACTGGCGCAGGTTTCGGCCACCTCGGCGGTGGCGGTGCCCTTGGCCAGGCCTTTGGGGTTGCCTTCCTTGTCGGTTTCATCGGACTCGTGGGTCCAGAACGCCAGGCTGGGTTGAACCTCTCCGTTAACGGCCCACAGCCGCTTGGTGCCGTTGGCCTTTACGCCCTGGAATGGCAGCGGGGTGCTGTCGCCCTTGCCGAACAGGAAGGCCCCTTTCGGGCTGTGCTGGTCGCTGTGCTCGAACACCCGGTTGACGGCGCTGACCATGGTCTTGGCGGAGCGGAAGTTGGTGCCCAGGGTGTAAGTGCGGGCCTGCACACCCAGCCGGGCCTGCAGGTAGGTGTGGATATCGGCGCCCCGGAAGCCGTAGATGGCCTGTTTCGGGTCACCGATCATCAGAAGGCAAGTGTCCGGGCTGTTGGCTTCCACGTTGTAGACCCGGTTGAAGATGCGGTACTGCACCGGGTCGGTATCCTGGAATTCGTCGATCAGCGCCACCGGGAACTGGCGGCGGATGGTGGCCGCCAGCTGGTCGCCCCGGGGGCCATGCAGGGCGTCATCCAGGCGGGTGAGCAGGTCATCAAAGCCCATTTCCGAGCGCTGCTGCTTTTCCGCTTCCAGCCGCTCGGCAATCCAGTGGCTGGCGTGGCGCAGGATGTCGGACTTGGCGCTGGGCGGGTTCTGGCCGAATTCCAGCAAGGCTTCGATGGCGTCAAAGGCCGGGTGATGGGGGCCGGGCTCGTCCCCTTTCAGGATGTTATCCAGGCCTTCGGGGGTCTGGTTTTTGTAACCGGCGGCGCTGTCCAGCTTCTCCGGCAGCAGCTCGTCGGATTCGGCCCAGGCGATCAGGAACTCCCACACCTTGAGCATGGCGTTCTTGCTGCCACCGTGCAGACGCTTGCCTTTGTTCAGGTCGTTCAGCAAGTCGGTGACTTCCTGCTGCCATTGGGCCCAGGGGTGTGCCTTCAATTCATCGGCCCGTGCCAGCCGTTCGCTGACCACCTGGTTGATGGCCTGGTGGACACTCTCTGGCGGTGTGCCCAGGGCGGCCGGGTCGTCAATCAGGTTACGCACCGCCTTGCGCAGGTCGGGGGGGGTTTTCCAGTGGCTCAGGGCTTCGTCCATCAGCGCCGGCGGCAGCGGGTAGACAAAGGTACGCCAGTAGTCCCGGGCCACGTCGTCCAGCAGTTCGCTCTGGTCGGTTTCCAGGGTGAGCTTGAACAGGCTGCCGCTGTCGAAGGCGTGTTCGCTGAGCATACGATTGCAGAAACCGTGAATGGTGGATACCGCGGCTTCGTCCATCCATTCCGCGGCCAGCAGCAGCTTCTTGCGGCAGTCGGGCCAACTGGCCGGGTCCGGGTAGCTGTCATCCCGCAGCTTGTGGATAAGTGCGGTTTCCGGGGTGGGTTCGAGGTGGTCAGCGGCTTCGGAAAATACCTCGGCGGCCTGGGTCAGCCGGGTGCGGATGCGGTCTCGCAGCTCCTTGGTGGCGGCGTCGGTAAAGGTCACCACCAGCAGGTTCGGCGGCAGCAGGTTCTGCAGCGGGCTGTCTGCTGCCTGGCCATGGCCCAGCACCAGGCGCACATACAGGATGGCGATGGTGAAGGTTTTGCCGGTGCCGGCGCTGGCTTCGATCAGCGCACTGCCGTTCAGGGGCAGGGCCAGCGGGTCCAGGTTCGGGTTTCGATTGGTCATCTGGTCGGTCATTCCATGCTCCCGATTTGATCCGCCGCCGACTTGCCCTGTTCGGCTTCCCACAAGGGGACATAAAGCTGGTGCAGCAGGGCTTCAAACTCACCACTGGCCATCAGCGCCTCGGGGCTTTCGAAGGCGCCCAGCAGGTAACCGGTGTCCCGGTCCAGGGCAGTGGTATAGGCCTGTTCCGCTTCACTGATGGCCCGTTCGTGGTCGCCGACAAATTTCTTGCCACCGTAGTAGCTGGTGATCCAGGCGAAGCCGGCCTCGCAGTGCAGCGGCAAGGCTCGGGTGGTGGCTTCCATCCAGCGGCCCAGAATGGCTTCGAAATGTTTTCTTGCCTGCTCCGGGGCCATGACCGGGAAGTAGAATTTACGGCCTTCTTCCTTACCGAGGATCAGGGTTTCAAAGGGCTGGTCGCTGAGTTGGCCGGCCAGGTGAATCAGCCAGTCCCTCAGCAGGTTGGCGTAGCGCACTTTCTTCGAGTAACCGGAGCCGGTGAGCAGGCCGGAACTGGCAATCACCAGCCGGCACAACTGCCCTTGTGGATTACAACGCAGGTTGTCGATTAAATCCGCCACCTCAACCGAGCCAGGATCCCCTGAATAGCGAAACTCGAAGGGTAAAGGCTCGGCCACCACTTCCGGCCATTCCGCCAGGGCGCCCCGATAGCGTTCGAACAGGTCCGGCAACCGGCCGGCCAGTTCCGTGCGCAGGCGATGTTCGGTGACGCCCATACCCAGGTCACCCCGCCGGGCCATGCGGTCCAGGCTGGTTGCCAGCCGTTCGTGCAGCTCTTCCTCGCTGGCGGCTTTCAGCACACTGTGCTGAATCAGCTCGTTATCCAGGCGCCAGCGGTCCAGACCGTTCAGGTCGAAGTTTTCGTTGTCGGTGTCTTCGTCTTCCACGTCTTCAAAGCGCACCTGCAGCCGGCGCTGATAGAAGGTGTCGATGGGCGTTTTCAGAAAGTTTGCCAGATCGTTCAGGCTGATGGGTTCTTCCGGAGCCTGGTATGGCAGGGCTTCCCGGCTCTGCTCAGAGTTATCCACAGCGTGGGCGCTGCGCCATTCCCGTTCGTAGGTGAACAATCCACGGGCCTGCAGCACCTCGGCCAGCGGCCTGGGCCGGGCCTCTTCGCCTTCGCCGACGCCATTGGCTTTCGGGAAGTAGTCCCGGCTGAAGGGTTGCAGCGGGTGCTGGGTGGTCAGGGCTTGGGTAACCGAGCTGTCCGTTTTGCCTGCCACGGCCCACAGGCTGTCCAGGTGATCCTGCAACTGGCCGATGAGTACCGAGGGTGGCCGTTCAGAGTCGTCTTTGATACTGCGCCCTACCCAGCTGATGTACAGCTGTTCCCGGGCGGACAGCAGGGCTTCCAGGAACAGATATCGGTCGTCTTCCCGGCGGGAACGGTCGCCGGGGCGATAGTCCTGGGCCATCAGGTCGAAATCCACCGGTGGCCGGGAGCGGGGGTAGTCGCCGTCGTTCATACCCAGCAGGCACACCTTGCGGAACGGAATGGCCCGCATCGGCATCAGGGTGGCGAAGTTGACCTTGCCGGCCAGGAAGCGCTGGTTCAGACCGCCTTCGTCCAGGCCCTGCAGCAGCACATCCTTGACGATGTTCAGGGGCAGTGGCTGATCACCAAGGCCTGCGGCGAGGGCATCTTCCAGCCACTGCTCCAGTTGGCGGCGGAAGCGGTTCAGCAACAGCAGGTCCTGGCCTTCCACCTTGTGGAAAAACTGCTCGAGCATGGCGGAGAACAGGGCTTCCCATTGCTCCGGAGTGCGGGTGGTTTGCAGTGCATGCCACAGGGTTTCCAGCTGGTGCACGAACTCGCCCAGACGCCCCGCCAGGCTGGCTTGTAGGCCGCCAATTTCGCCATAGGGTTCCACCCCACCCCAGGGCTCGTCATCGCCCATGCCGTAGCCCAGCAGCATGGACCGAAGGCCGGCCTGCCAGGTGTTGCGGTCCAGCTCTGCCGGCAGGTCCAGGCTTGCCCGGTGCTGGCCGTGCAGGCCCCAGCGGATGTTGGCGCCTTCCACCCAGCGCCGGGCCAGGGGAATTTCATCCTCACTGATATCAAAGCGGTCGCGAATGCCGGGCACTTCCAGCAGGCTGATGATCTCACTCACGCCAAAGCGGCTGCGGGGCAGCGACATCAGGGTTTCCAGGGCAATCAGCACCGGTTCGTGGTGGCGCTGGCCCTGGTCGGAAATGGTGAACGGAATGTGGCGCTTGCGGCCGGGTGAATAGCGGCCGAACACCGCCTGGATATGGGGCGCATACACATTGATATCCGGCACCATCACGATCACATCCCGGGGCCGCAGCGTGGGGTCGGCATTGAAGGCGGCCAGCAGCTGATCGTGCAGGATTTCCACTTCCCGCTGGGGGCCGTGGGCGTCGTGGAACACTACGGAATGGTCACGGGACAGATCCACCGTGCGTTGCTGCTGGCGGATTTCCTGCAGCGGTGTCAGGTTGTGGATATCGTTCTGCAACTGGTGCAGCAGGCAGGGGTTATCCACATCGCCATGGTCGGTGAAGATGTCGATTTTCTGCCCCGGGGTCTGGAAGCTGGCGCGGTAGTCGTCCGGGTTGTCGAACTCGTCCAGCAGGCGAATGTAGTCCCGGCCCTGCTTGCCCCAGGCCGCCAGCAGCGGGTTGGCGTGCTGGTGCAGCTGGTCCGGATCGTCAATCTGCGACAACACCGGGTGCGCGGCGCCCCGTTTGCGTTCGGCTTTCAGCAGCTCCCGGTCGCTGATGATGTCGGCCCAGTAAAACTGACAGGGGTTGTGTACGCACAGCACCACCTGGCTGAACCGGCTCAGGACGTACAGGGCTTCCAGCGCTTGCCGGGGCAGTGACGACACCCCAAACACCACGATCCGTTTGGGCAGGCGCCCCGGATTGGCGGGTTGGCTGATGCGCTGGCCCTGCTCCATAAAGCGGGTGTGGATTTGCGAGCGGCTGGTGTGGGCTTCACTGCCGACGTCTTCGACCAGCGCCCGCCAGAGCATCGGCTGCCAGAGGGTTTCCGCATCCAGGGCCTTTTCTTCGCCCCGGGCGGTGATCACCACATCCTTGCCCTGCTCCCACGCAGCCAGCCAGTCGGCACGGAACACCTGGTACTGGTCGAACAGGTCCGCCACTTTCTCGGCTAACTGGAAGTTGCGCAGGTCGGTATCGCTGCCGTCCAGGAATCGCGCCAGGGGGGTGAAGGCGTCGTCCTGCCCCACCAGCGTCGGCAGCAAGCGATAAAGCCGCCAGACTAGCCGGGATTTGTCGAAGGGGGACTGTTCCGGAACCTCACCGTCGGGCAGTACCGCCCGGTAGGCCTGCCAGATAAAGCGGGCCGGAAACAGGAATTCCATACCCGCGGCAATGCCAAGACCGCCTTCCACACCATCGTCGGTGCGCTTCTCCGCAAGCGCCAGCTTCAGCCACTGGGCAATGCCGTTACTCTGAACAAGAAAGGTCTCGCTCTGCAGCGGCGGCATGGGGTTCTGCCGGCAGATATAGACCACGGCGCGGCGCAGGTCTTCCAGGTGGTTGGCGTGGATGGCATGAAAGCCGGGTTCGATGGAGGGTGAGGCCGCCATGGGATTCCTTGTCTGGTGTCCGAGTCAATCCTGAGGGTACAGGTTACCGTATGTGACCGCAGATGCGGACCGTCTGTCACGGCAGAACGCAAGGAATTATAGACGGCGGGGGCGACAACCTGCGTCGCAGGTTGTCGGGAGGTCAGTGAGGGTGCTCGGTTGGCCGAATTTGCCCGCTTACAATGGCACCCGCATGGTTTCACCATGGCAGTCCGGCATGCCGATCATCTCGTCGGTGCCGGTTGGCGGAATGATTTCCACATTCTCCACATGGAAATCCCGGAAAAAATCCCGTGCCGCAGCGGCACCGGTGAACAGAACCGCTTTTTCGTACGGATCGCTCAGTACATAGCCCTGACCGTCCAGATAGAACCTTGCCATGTAATAACGCCCCTCCATGGAGACAAGCTCCAGCGAAGAAATTGTGTCGTGCTTGTGGGATCTGAGTTCAAGCTCGGTCATCTGCATGGCAGTCTCCATTGTCTTTGTTGTCGTAAAAAGGAATACGACAGCAGGCGTCTGGTAGGTCAATTAGTGAGCAGAAATGAACAGAGTTGAGTTGGTTCGATCGGTAGTGGAGCAGCACTTGACTGATATCTACGACCTTCTGGCGATGCGGCTGCTTTTTCCACCGGATCGGGTGGTGGTGCCGATCGACAAGGAGATCAAGGATTTGTTCGTGTATCCGGAACGGCTGGAGACAAGTTACCGGCATGAGTGGACATCGATCGCTACCAGAGCGCTGTTCAACCACGGTTTTACCGATCACTGGCGTACCGATCAGGACAATCTCGACCGTTATCTAGGATCGCTCAAAGAGCAGTCGATCCCCCGTTGTATCCACAATCAGGTTGGGCTTTTCCAGATGTTGGGAGCAGTGATTGCCATCCAGCGTTCAGACAACACCATCCCGTTTCCTGATCCCAGGCGCCGTTCGCTGATGCGATTGATTTGGCCTGAACAGCAACAGTGATGGATCAATCCGCAGCCGCAGTGGTAGCGTATTGGTTAAAAGTTGAACAGACTGCGGGTGGTTGTCATGGGGCTTAACATCATTAACATCAAAACTGGCGTTATCCTGACCCTTACGATGGCGTTGGTGCTTGCCCTAGCCTGGTCTTCCAGACCGCTGGCGGACGATGACGCGGATGCCGATATCCGGGATGCCATCCTCAGCCAAATTGAAGCTTTCGCTAATGACGATGAGGTTCGGGCCTGGGAGTATGCCTCGGAAGGGATCAAACGGCGATTCGGGACCTCTGAATGGTTTCTGGCCATGGTGCGCGAAGCCTACCCCGCCGTTCACAGTGCGACCGCCATCGAGTTTGCCCAGCGGGTACCCCATGATGGGTTTGATATTCAGGTGGTTCGATTGCAAGGGCCCGAAGGCAAACGCTGGGATGCCTATTACCGCATGGAGATGGCGGACGGAGCCTGGAAAATTGCCGGAGTTCGCTTGCAGCCTGCGGACCTGGGTATCTGACGATCTCAGCGTACCCGGAGACAATCCAGCAGCAGGCCCCTGACAATCTGTTTTGAGGCCTCATCGGTGCAGGAGAAGTCCTGAACATGCAGCTGGTTTTTTGCCAACAGTCTGGCCAGGCAGTCAGCATCGATACTGATACAAACCTGACCACCAGGCTTCCAGTCCAGCCAAGATATCTGTTCCGCCTGCTTCTTCCGGGAAGCGTCCGGGATATTGAATAGCATTCCCATAGTCCCTCCTTTGCGTTAGTGAGCGACCATTGCCGAACGTTGTGCCCGAGGTGCCAGTGGCGTGGCGGGCCAGTTCAGGTATTCTGCAAAAAAGCTGGCTTGCCGAGAGGTATCCAGCAGCACTTCAATACACTGATCGGTGCTGCAGCCGCCGCTGGGACTGCCATAGCAGGGCTCGGAAGACTGCAGGCTTTCCAGGGCACTGAACAGCACGTAGTCTGCGGCGTTGTGATCACCACGGTCCCGAAGGGCACGGCACACCAGAATGGCGGAAAGTGTGAGCTCCACATGCATGCATTCCGGGTGGTCCGCCCTGGCCAGGCAGGCCAGGTCAAAGGCACTGCCAGTGGCGGCGATCATCTTCTCGGTCTCGTCTGTTTCGCAGTAGGTGAAGGCATATTCCATCCAGAACAGCCATAGATCGTTCTGTTCGTTGATGGAGAGGCGGGCAAACATTTGGCGATGGCGCGGGCAGAGAAATTTCATGGCGTCCTCCTTGTCTTGATGCAAATGATAATAGTTATCATTAGAGGGGTTGGCAAGGCGTGTGATGATTAATTTTTGTGCATGGATTACAGTTCCAGCCCTATGACGACAGAATTCACGGGCCAGCGCCCGCAAACAGCAAACCTTGAAGACCCCCTGTACTATTTGAGCAACATGGACACCATCGTGTCCTGGGTGGCCGATCATCACGCAGATTTGCTGACCGAACGGGAGCGAACCCGGCTGGTGGCGTTTGCCGACCTGGCGACCGGACCAAGGGCGCTACTTACGCGCATGGTGATGCGCACCGGTGAGCTTTTCCGGGCCGACAAGCTGCTCTATCCGGAGCTGCCGGTGCCGGAGGCCGAAGCGCTCAAGTTATTGGTGCAGGAGGGCTGGCTGGATAACTCGCCGGAGCTGAGCCTGGATGATTTGTTCCGGCTGTTTACCCTGGCTGAACTAAGGCCGGTCTTTGGCGGTTGGCTGCACCAACAGGGCCACCCGAAAACGCTGGGAAAAGCTCAGATGCGGGAGTTGCTGGCGGAAGCGTTCAGTGAACCAAAGCCCCTGCAGCACTGGCTGGCAGAGGCAGTCGGTGAACAGGCCCCGGAAGTGGTCCAGCTCCAGGACATGGCCCTGTTCGACCGCATCCGCCTGATGTTTTTCGGCAACCTGCGCCAGAGCTGGACGGACTTTGTGCTGGTGGAACTGGGCGTGCAGCAGTTCGAGCCGGTGCCCTTTACCCCGGAATCTCGCGCCTTTCAGCATCGCTCGGAAGTGGATGGTTACCTGCAAATGCATCAGTGCCGGGAACGGCTTGATCGGGGTGAGCCAGCTACAGAGGTCTGGGCGGATGTACCCGGCCCTGTGGATAACCCCTGGCTCACCAGCCGCCGGGACCGGCTGTTGCTGGAGCTGGGCCGGCAGGCGGAGCGCCAGGGCGAGCAGGAACTGGCATTGCAGGTATGGGCGGCCAGTGGCCACCGGGAAGCGCGACTGAAACAGCTGCGGTTGCTGGAGCGTATGAAGCGTTTTGATGAAGCCTGGGCCATTGCCTGTCAGTGGCGGACCAGTGAGCTGACCGACGCCGAAGCCCAGGGCCTGAACCGCCTGCTGAAACGGCTGGCGCCCAAGGTGGGGGCGGACAAGCCCGAGCCTGTGGATAACCCCACTCTCAGGGAATTCACCCTGACCTTGCCCAAGCCAGACACCGGCACCGTGGAGCTGGCGGCCCTGCGTCATTTGGGCACCGATGACGCGCCGGTGTTCTATGTGGAGAACACCCTGATCAACGCGCTGTTCGGGCTGCTGTGCTGGCCGGTGATCTTCAAGCCCTTGCCTGGCGCCTTCTTCCATCCGTTCCATATCGGCCCGGCAGACCTGACCCGGGAAGACTTTGTGGCCCGGCGCCAGCAGGCTTTTGAAGAGCATTTCGGCCTGCTGAAAACCCATGCCTATAAACAGCACATTCTCGACACCTTCCAGACCAAGCAGGGCATCGCCAATCCCTTCGTGTTCTGGCCGGTACTCGATGAAGAGCTGTTGGAGCTGGCCCTGCACTGCATTCCCCCGCGCCACCTGGAGGCCCTGTTCCGCCGCCTGCTCACCAACATCAAGGAACACCGCAGCGGCTTCCCCGACCTGATCCGGCTGGTGCCGGACGCTGAGCAACCGGAACAGCGCTATGAAATGATCGAGGTAAAAGGCCCCGGCGATCGGCTGCAGGACCACCAGGTTCGCTGGCTGGAGTTCTTCGCCCGTGAAGGCATTCCCGCCAGCGTGTGCTATGTGCGCTGGCAGGGCGATGAGGCAAGCCTGTGAAAGTCGCCGTCCGCACCCTGTGTGAATTCGCGGCCCGCCACGGCGACCTGGACTTCCGCTACACCCCGGCGCCAAGTGCCGAGGAGGGCATTGCCGGCCATCAGGCGATCCAGGAAAAACGCGGTTACGGCTATAAAAGCGAGTATTCACTTACCGGCAACGTGCTGGGGATGGAGCTATCCGGCCGGGCCGATGGCTACCACCCCCATAAGAACCGACTGGAAGAAATCAAGACCCACCGGGGTGATGTGTCCCGAATTCGCCCCCACCAGCGCGCCCTGCACCGGGCCCAGTTGCGGGCCTACGGCGCTTTGTTGTGCCGGCAGGAAAACCGTAAAAGCGTGGAACTGGCTCTGGTTTATTACGACACCGGCCGGGACAAGGAAACCGTGCTCACCGAAACCGCCAAAGCCGACGAGCTCTGGCAGGAACTGGAAACCCTGTGTGGCCTTTACAAGGCCTGGGCTGAACAGGAAGAACACCACCGGGAACAGCGCGACGCCCTGTTGGCCAATCTCACTTTCCCTTTCCCGGATTTTCGCCCCCGGCAACGGCAACTGGCGGAGACGGTGTACAAGAACTCGGTGAAAGCCGGCACCCTGCTGCTGGAGGCGCCTACCGGCCTGGGCAAAACCCTGGGCACCCTGTTCCCGGCCCTGATGGCGATGCCCGCGGCGCGGCAGGACCGGCTGTTCTACCTCACCTGCCGCAACACCGCCCGGCAACTGGCGCTGGAGGCTGTGGATAAGTTGCGACACGCCCAGGATGAGCTACAACCCTGGCCGCTGCGCACCCTGGAGTTGGTATCGAAAGACGACGCCTGCGAACACCCGGACAAAGCCTGCCACGGCGAGTCTTGCCCCCTCGCCAAAGGTTTTTTTGATCGCTTGCCTGATGCCCGGGCCGAGGCGGTGCAGAGCAAGGAGCCGCTGGATCAGCAGAATTTGGCGACAATCGCGGCAGGTCACGACATATGCCCCTACTTTCTGGCCCAGGAAATGGCCCGTTGGAGCGATCTGGTGATTGGCGATGTGAACCGGCTGTTCGACCAGTCGGCCCTGCTGCATGGCCTGATCCGCCAGAACAACTGGCGAGCCAGCGTGCTGGTGGACGAAGCCCACAACCTGGTGGATCGGGCCCGTGGCATGTATTCAGTGCAGCTGGAGCAACAGCGCTTACTGAAATTGAAGAAGACCGCCCCGAAACCGGTAAAAGCAGCCCTGGACCGCACCGCCCGGGCCTGGCAGGCGCTGATTCGGGATCACGGTGAGCAGGCGCAGCCGGTATTTCTGGCCACCCTGCCGCCGCAATTGCTGGGCGCGTTGCAGGCCATGGTTTCCGTGATCACTGACTACCTGGCCGACAACCCGCCAGACCTGGCCCTGCAGGAAGTGATGTTTGAAAGTGTGGCGTTTATGAAACTGGCGGACAGCTTCGGGGATCACTCGCTCTGCGAGTTCGCGCGCAGCGGTCGTGGCCGGGCCAGCCTGACCATCCAGAACCTGATCCCGGCGGATTTCCTCACCGAACGCTTCAAGACCCCGCACTCGGTACTGCTGTTCTCCGCTACCCTCAGCCCCGGCGTTTATTACCGGGATCTACTTGGCCTGCCGGAAGACGCCCGCTTCACCTCCCTGCCCAGCCCGTTCAGCGCCGAGCAATTGCAGGTGCAGTTCACCCCCGGCATCAGCACCCGACAGGTGCATCGGCAGGCCAGCCTGCAACCCATCGCCGAACTGATCGCCAGACAGTACCGGGAGCGGCCGGGCCATTACCTGGCGTTTTTCAGCAGCTTCAAATACGCCAAAGAAGTGAGTGATGAGCTGGCGGACCAGGCACCGGATACCCCCCAGCGTTCCCAGCAGCCGGGCATGAGCCCGGACCAACGCAGGCAGTTCCTCGCGGAATTTCAGAACCCCGAAGGCAGTGTCGCCTTTGCGGTGCTCGGCGGCGTGTTCAGTGAAGGCATCGACCTGCCTGGCGACCAGCTGATCGGCGCCTTTGTGGCTACCCTGGGCCTGCCGCCCTTCGATGCCTGGCACGAAATCCTCAAAGACCGCCTGCAGCAACGCTTTGGCGAAGGTTACAACTACACCTACCTGATCCCCGGCTTGCAGAAAGTGGCCCAGGCCGCCGGCCGGGTGATCCGCACCCCGGACGACCAGGGCGTGATCTGGCTGATTGATGACCGATTTCTGCAGCCTCCGGTAAAGCGTTTACTGCCCGGCTGGTGGTTTTCCAGCGATACGGGGTAAACAATAAAAAGGCCCCGATGTGAGGCCTTTTTATTGTTTAGCCGAACTCGAAGAACGCCAGCTTGTTACCGTCCGGGTCCCGCACATAGGCGCCGTAGAACATATCCGGAATTCGTTGCCCAGGCTCGCCATCGCAGGTTGCGCCCAGCTCAATGGCTTTGTGATAAAACTTATCGACAGCTGCTTTGGACCCCGCCGGGATCGCCACCATGTTGCCATTGCCCGGATGGTTGGGCTCACCGTTGAACGGTACGCACACCGCCAACATGGGCTTGGCCATGCTCTCGCCAATGAACGTAATGCGCTCCATATCCAGCAACACCTTGCCACCCAGCTCTCCCAGCAAATCGCCGTAAAACTGCTTGGCCTTGCCCATGTCGCTGACACCGATGGTTACGTATCCGATCATGCCTGTTCTCCTTGGTTGGTTGAGGTTCAGTATACGTCGCTTTTCGCATTTCAGAGCTTAGGCAATCACAGCAGTGTTTTCGCCGGCGCTTTGTTATGGTTGTCGCTGCATCTCCCTGACTTAAGGACAGCGCCTGATGAAATCCTTTGCCCTGCTGACCACCCTACTCCTGTTACTGACCGGTTGCACCGGATTACCCAAAGGCATCGAACCGGTCACCGGCTTCGACCAGGGCCGCTACCTGGCGCAGAAAGATCATCACACTCGCCCGGGGGTGAGGGAGGTCTTACGAGGGTGCCGAAGCATTTGTTCTCGTGCACCATTTTGATGGACAGCAGTAGCACCAGTTCGGTGATGTAGTCCGATTATTTGATGCCGTCGTCCCGCAGAACGTCACAGAGATTCCAGAGTTCCTGGACGATGTCGTTGTTGGTCATGGGTGGTCTCAGTGTTGCCGAATTCAGCGGTAAGGCTGTAGCTCGTTGCTATCGTTGGTCATCAGGCTTAGCAGGCGCGGGTTAAGAAAAAGCTTTTCGTTGCCTGCCGTTTTCTCCTGCAGTACGCCAATTTCAACCAGCTGCTTCAGGTAATTGGAAGCGGTCTGCCGTTTGGCAATGTCCTTCTCTACCAGGTGGCTGATGCGGCAATAGGGCTGCTCAAAGATCGTCTGGACCAGCTCGTGGCTGTATATCTTGGGCAGTGCCCGCCTGACATGGTCTTCTGTTTCGGTAATTAGCTTCCGCATGGCGGCGATTTTCGCGCAGGTCCAGGACGATACATGTTCTACACCGTTAAGCATAAAGATGATCCACTCCTGCCAGTCTCCGGTGCGTGTAACTTGTGTCAGTAACCGGTAGTAATCATTCTTGTGCTGAACAATGTAACGGCTCAGGTACAGAATGGGCAGTGTGAGTAGCTGCTGTTCAATCAGGTAAAGCACGTTGACGATACGGCCGGTCCTGCCATTTCCATCGTGGAACGGGTGAATGGCTTCAAACTGGTAATGGCTGATGGCCATCTTGATCAGTGGGTCGGTGCCATCGTCTTCATGCAGATAGTTTTCCCAGTTGGTGAGCAGGTTGCGAATAACCGTCTCGCCAACAGGAGGGGTGTAGATGGTTTCACCGGTCGCCTGATTACCAATAATGGTCCCGGGCACCATACGCACATCCATATCTACGCCCTTCAAAGTGCTGCACACGTCAATGGCTGTACTGGCGCATAGCGGTTTACGCTGAAGATGGACGAAGCCATCGTATAGTGCGGAGCGATATCGGAGCGCTTCTTTGGTAGCCGGGTCGGCACCCTGATCTTCCTGCGAATACTGAAACAGCTTGTCGGTGGTGGTGACAATGTTCTCGATTTCAGAACTGTCTTTGGCTTCCAGCAGTGGCAGGAGGTTTACAAGCAGTGATTGGTTCGGAATCAGTTCACCTGCCTGTTTAAGCTCAGCCAGTGCGGCCCGGGCGGGGATGCAGGCTCTGAGAATATCCAGAGTTTCTGTTGCTTCTTTGGCAGGTGGAAGTGGCGGTAACTGGTTGTATGGCTGATCCGGTCGCCAGGCCATGTTCAAATTCCTTTAAAATTTCGACACAGGTGCGCATTCTGGGCAGTCTATGTTTATGCGGTAAACATAGCAAGTATCTATGTCGAAAAAGTTGACTAAAATCGACATAGCCTGGGTCAGTGTCGATATGATAAACCTCGTTCCCGCAGACGCTCTTTTCAGGCACTCCGCTCAGGCCGGGCGCTATTCGAAGGGAATCAAGTGCTCGCTGATCTACTGGACAGAGTCAAGGCTCAGGAGGAGGAAAGGGTTTGGACGTCAGCAGAGATGTCTTCCAACGCCAAACCAGCAACCCCGCAGCAAGGTACATGAACAAGCCAAATGCCAACAGGGTGTTCAGACCAGCGGTTGATGATGACGTGAGTGCCAACAAACTCAGCGCCAGGCTCAGGTTTCGAACCACGGTGATCAGGGTTATGGTTCGTCGAAAGCGCCAGTCTGGCTCAAGTAATGGTGGCAGCACCAGGATCAGTGTCAGTATCACGCCCGCCAGAAGAGGCTCACCCGGGCCGCTGAGGATGCCTGCTCCGTAGCGGGCCGCCAATGAAATCACCAGCAGTATTACCAAAAGGCTGCCCAGCGTTTCTATCTTGGGTTGCCAGGTTGCGGTGACGTTTGGCAACAGAAAAAGCAGGGCTTTACCGGTTAACAGGGGTAACAGGGTTAGTGCGAACAGAATGAAGCCGAGTGATGCCAATGACCCGTTGCCGAGCGGAACCAAACCGAGTTGGGTGAACGCGCCAATCATTATCAGGCTTGCGATCAGTAATAGGATGAACAGCCGAACGGCGAGCCCGGGCATACCTTGAACAGCACCGACAAACGCACCTGCAGACGTGCCGCCCGCGGCAGCAACGCAAAGTGACAGGGCTGCCAGGGTATTCGTGCCGAATATTCCGTATGCATAGAATACGGCCAGGGCCACCGACGGTAGTGCAATGTTGTAGAGCACGACGGCACGCAACAAGCCAGCAACGGGAATATTAACAGGCGCTGGTGCTCGCATGCCCAGCGCGAGCATGATCACGGCGGTGTTGACCATTGCCCAGTACTCTGACAACGCGCTCATGCGCAGCATCCCTTGGCTTGCTTGGCGCCCCGTATGGGTTGTTCAAGGCTCGATAGAATGTTTTTTACGACAAAGGCGGCATCGGCACCAACTCCCCGAAGCGTGGCGGAGGCATGTGATCGTTGCCAGGGCTGGCCCACGAAATAGAGGCCGGAAATGTGGGTGGCCACGCCACCTTTGTGCCTGCTGGCCGTTGCTCGGTCGAGGCCGTCCAGTCCTTCCAGAAACCGGGGTGCGGAATGAAAACCGGTGGCCAGCAACAAGGTATCGAACGGGACGATGTCGTCTTGCCAGCGCAATCCGTGGTTTGTCACCGCATCAAACAGACTCCGCTGGGCCAGCCGCCCGCTGGTCAGTGCCGCGCGGTATTCGCCGTTGTCCAGCACCGGCGTTGCCGGTTGCCGGTTCAGCCAACGCCCTACTGGCAGCGTATCGATGCCGCTATAGGTCATCCATGTATGTATATCAACACCCAATGGTCGCTGGGACAGGAACCTGGGCGGGTTGCGTGATATCAGGGTCACCTTGTGGGTCGCCGACAGTTCATGGGCAATTTGCACGGCTGAGTTTCCCGCCCCGATAACGGCGACCCGCTCCCCTGCGATATCGGACGGCGAGTGATAGGCCGAGGAATGCAGAAGCTTGCCGTGGTAGTGCTCGAGCCCCGGGAAGTCCGGGATATTGGGCTGGCTGTAGGGGCCGCTGGCGACGATCACTGCCCGGGTTGCCAGGCAATCACCGGTTGAAGTGTGCAGTTTGAAGCCATTGCCCTGCCGTTCAACCCGGGTGACCGAGGTATTGAAACGTATCGGAAAATCGAAATGGCGGGCGTAGCTTTGCAGGTAACTTACCACCTCGTCTCGACTGGGGTATCGTGCCGGGTTACCCGGGAAAGGCAGGCCAGGCAAGCTGGAATACCTGGCCGGTGAGAACAGTTTCAGACTGTTGTAATAATGGGGCCAGGAGCCCGAGGCCTTTTGGCTGGCCTCGACAATAAGATAATCAAGACTGGTGCGATCAAGGGCATAACCGGCGGCTAGCCCGGCTTGTCCTGCGCCAACCACGATAACGTCATACATGCTGCTTCTCCTGTTATTAATCCTTTAATTCGGGAAATTACGAAATGTAATGTCAAAAACAATGTCCTATTAACAGCACTGGCCAAGAAATCCGTTCAGTTGGTTAAGCAGATCCTGAATCCGGGCAACGTTTACCCGATACTCCACTTCCTTTCCGACCTTTTCGGCGTTGAGCAAGCCCGCTTCCCGTAGTTGCTTCAGGTGTTCAGACACCGTCGACATACCCAGGTCGGTGCGAGATGCGACGTCGCCCACCGTGAGTACGGGTTGCTCCGCGAACAGCAGCATGATGCGCTGGCGGTTCGGGTTGCTCAGTGCCTGTAAGAACTTCTGTATATCGTTTGAGAGGGTCATACCATTCACTTCGCCTTTTCGCGAAATGTATGCCGAGTGAGTGATGTTGTCAAGATCCGCTACAGGCGAAAGAGAAATAACGGGCACGAGCTTTTAGGAGGGAAAATGGTCGGCGTGAGAGGATTCGAACCTCCGACCCCTTCGTCCCGAACGAAGTGCGCTACCAAGCTGCGCTACACGCCGATCAACGGCCGGTATTATACGGATTGCCGGCCGTTTTACTACCCCCGTCCCTGGGGAAATTTATCCGTATAACTGCGGAGCGGTTCTTCAGCTGGCCGTTGGCAGCAGGGAGATATCGGCCACTCGCAGGAACAGGTTGCGCAGGCGGTTGAGCAGTGCCAGGCGGTTATCGCGCACGGCTTCGTCGTCTGCCATCACCATCACGTCGTCAAAGAAGGTGTCGACCGGCTCGCGCAGGCTGGCCAGGGAGGTCAACGCGCTGGCGTAGTCGCCCTGCTCGAACAGCGGCAGTACTTTCTGCGCCTGCTCTTCTACTTTCGCGGCCAGGGTCTTCTCGGCGGTATCCTGCAACAGTGTGTTATCCACCGTCTCGCCGATGCTGTCGCCACCCTGCTTGGTGAGGATGTTGGACACCCGTTTGTTGGCGCCGGCCAGGGCCAGGGCTTCCGGCAGCTGGCGGAAGGCTTCCACGGCCTTCACCCGGCGGTCGAAGTCCAGCGGGCGGGTTGGGCGGCGGGCGTGTACGGCCAGGTACACTTCGGCGCCGATGCCCTGCTCGTCGTAGTGGGCACGGAAGCGCTCTAGCATGTAGTCCACCACGGTGCTGGCGGTATTCTTCTCGGTCAGCACGGTGAAGTTCTGCTCGGCCCACTCACACACGGTTTGCAGGTCCAGGGGCAGCTGGCGCTCGATGATGATACGCAGCACACCCAGGGATGCCCGGCGCAGGGCGAACGGATCCCGGGTGCCGGACGGCGGTTGGTTGATGCCGAACAGGCCCACCAGGGAATCAATGCGGTCGGCGATGGCCACGGCGCAGCCGGTCAGGGTGGTGGGCAGGTCGTCGCCGGCAAAGCGTGGCATGTACTGCTCGTTCAAGGCCTTGGCCACGTCGGCGTGTTCGCCGTCATTGGTGGCGTAGTACTGGCCCATGATGCCCTGCAGATCGGTGAACTCCAGCACCATCTCGGTGACCAGGTCGGTCTTGGCCAGCATGGCCGCACGCTCGGCCAGGGCCGGGTCGCTGTTGATGGCGTCGGCGATCTTCTTCGCCAGCGCAGCCACCCGCACGGATTTGTCGTAAATACTGCCGAGTTTGTCCTGGAACACGATGGGCTTGAGGGCCTCGATGCGGTCTTCCAGCTTGGTCTTGCGATCCGTCTCGTAGAAGAACGCGGCGTCGGACAGGCGCGGGCGAATCACCTTCTCATTACCGGAAATCACCTGGGCCGGGTCTTTGCTTTCCAGATTGGCCACGGTGATGAACAGCGGCAGCATGTTGTCGCTGGCGTCCACCACATGGAAGTACTTCTGGTGCTCCTTCATGGAGGAAATCAGCGCCTCGGCGGGCACATCCAGGAAGCGCTCCTCGAAGCGGCCCATCAGTGGCACCGGCCACTCGTTCAGGGCGGTAACTTCGTCCAGCAGGTCTTCGTCGATCACGGCTTTGCCGCTGGCTTCTTTCTCTGCCAGTTGGGCAACGCCCTGGCGGATCTGTTCGCGGCGTTCGGCGAAGTCGGCCAGTACGTAGCCTTCCTGCTTCAGCACCACTTCGTAGTCGGCCGGGGTCGGCACTATCAGCTCTTTCGGGCAGTGGAAGCGGTGGCCACGGGTTTTGTTGCCGGGCTTCAGGTTCATGACTGGGGTGTCGATCACTTTGTTGCCGAACAGCAGGATCAGCCAGTGTACCGGGCGCACGAATTCGGTTTTGTGGGCGCCCCAGCGCATGCGCTTGGGAATCGGCAGCGCCGCCAGGGATTTATCCACCAGTTCGGGCATCAGCTCTACGGTTGGCTTGCCCTGCTCCACGGTGCGATACACCAGCCAGGCACCCTTGTCGGTTTCCAGGGTATCAAGCTGGTCCGGGGTGATGCCCAGTGAGGTGGCAAAGCCGGTCAGGGCCCGGGTGGGGTTGCCGGCGTCATCAAAGGCGGCTTTCACCGCCGGGCCACGCTTCTCTACCGGCTTGTCTGGCTGGGCATCGGCCAGGTCGCGAATGCGCACAGCCAGGCGACGGGGGGCGGCGAAGGCTTCGACCTTGCCGAAGGCCACGCCCGCCTCTTCCAGGCCTTTGACGATGCCCTGGGTGAAGGCGTCAGACAGCGGTTTGAGGGCTTTCGGAGGCAGCTCTTCGGTGCCCAGTTCGACCAGAAAATCCTGTGTTGCCATTATGCGTTCCCCTGTTCCTGCGGTGCCTTGTTGGCTTTCTTGCCCTTCTTGTTGGCTTTGGCGTCAGCAGCCTCGGCGGCGGCCAGCACTTCCTTGCGAAGATGCTCGGGTGCCAGCGGGAAGCCAAGTTTGCGACGGCTCTCGAAGTAGGCCTGGGCAACGGAGCGAGCCAGGGTACGTACACGCAGGATGAAACGCTGGCGCTCGGTCACGGAAATGGCGTGGCGGGCGTCCAGCAGGTTAAAGGTGTGAGAGGCCTTGAGTACCTGTTCGTAGGCAGGCAGTGGCAGGCCGGCTTCGATCAGGCGGGCGCTTTCCCGCTCGTACACGTCGAAGCTGTGGAACAGGAATTCGGTGTCGGCGTGTTCGAAGTTGTAGGTGGATTGCTCCACCTCATTCTGATGGAACACGTCGCCGTAGGTGACCACGCCGTCCGGGCCTTTGGTCCACACCAGGTCGTACACGCTGTCCACGCCTTGCAGGTACATGGCGATACGCTCAAGCCCGTAGGTCAGCTCGCCGGTGACCGGGTAGCATTCCAGGCCGCCCACCTGCTGGAAGTAGGTGAACTGGGTCACTTCCATGCCGTTCAGCCAGATTTCCCAACCCAGGCCCCAGGCGCCGAGCGTGGGGGATTCCCAGTTGTCTTCGACAAAGCGGATGTCGTGTACCAGCGGGTCCAGGCCCAGGGCGCGCAGGGAATCCAGGTACAGCTCCTGGATGTTGTCCGGTGACGGTTTCAGAACCACCTGGAACTGATAGTAGTGCTGCAGGCGGTTCGGGTTCTCGCCGTAGCGTCCGTCTGTGGGTCGGCGGCTGGGCTGGACGTAGGCGGAGTTCCAGGTTTCCGGGCCGATGGAACGCAGGAAGGTGGCCGGGTGAAAAGTACCGGCGCCCACTTCCATGTCCAGGGGCTGGAGAACCACGCAGCCGTGCTGCGCCCAGAAATTCTGCAGTGCCAGGATCAGACCCTGGAAGGTCTTGATGTCCGGCGCGGAGTTGTTGGTTGCCTTGTCTGTCACGACGTTTGCCTGCTGGTCAGTCTGTGTGTGGCGCCCCGGTTTGCGGGGCACTCCGAAATTTGAAAACGCGCATTATACGCTGGCTGGCGTTGCATTTCTAAGTGCCAGCCAGGGTGTTGTTTTGCTTGAGATCAATCAGAAGAAGGTGAGGCCCACCTGGAACAGCTTTTCCACGTCCCGGATACGGGTTTTGTCCACCAGGAACAGGATCACGTGGTCATCGGGCTGCACCCGGATATGGTCGTGGGCAATCAGTACCTCGTTGTGGCGAACGATGGCGCCGATGGTGGTGCCTGGTGGCAGATTGATTTCGTCCAGGCGCTTGCCGACCACCTTGGATGACCGGTGATCACCATGGGCGATGGCCTCAATGGCTTCCGCGGCGCCCCGGCGCAGCGAGTGAACGTTCACCACATCGCCCCGGCGCACGTGGGTGAGCAGGCTGCCGATGGTGGTCTGCTGGGGCGAGATGGCGACATCGATATCACCGCCCTGGATCAGGTCGACGTAGTCCGGGTTGTTGATCAGGGTCAGCACCTTGCGGGCACCCAGCCGCTTGGCGAGCAGGGATGCCATGATGTTGGCTTCGTCGTCGTTGGTGACGGCGCAGAACACATCGGTGTTTTCGATGTTCTCTTCCAGCAGGATGTCCTTGTCGGCGGCGTTGCCTTCCAGCACCACGGTTTTGCGTAAACGTTCGGACAACATCACGCAGCGGTCATGGTCACGCTCAAGAATCTTCACCTGGTATCGGCTTTCCAGGGTGTTGGCCAGCCGGTAACCAATGTTGCCGCCACCGCAGATAAAAATGCGTTTGTAGGGTTTGGACAGGGGTTGAAGCTCGCTCATGACCGAGCGAATGTGATCGGAGGCGGCAATAAAGAACACCTCGTCGCCGTCTTCGATGACGGTGTCGCCCTGGGGCATGATGGCCCGGTCTTTCCGGAAAATCGCGGCCACCCGGGTATCGATCTTGGGCATGTGGGTGCGCAGGTAGGACAGCTCATGGCCGACCAGTGGCCCGCCTTTGGTCGCCCGTATGGCCACCAGCCTGACCAGGCCCTTGGAGAACTCGAGCACCTGCAGGGTGCCCGGGTACTCGATCAGCCGGGTAATGTGTTTGGTGACCAGGTGTTCGGGGCTGATCAGTACGTCGATGGGAAAGCCCCGGAGGCTGTCCAGGTCTTTGTCCATGTCACGACGGTAGAACAGCTCGGATTTGGCCAGATAGGCATTGGCCCGCACTCGGCAGATGGTGGTGGGTGTCTTGTACAACAGCTTGGACACCTGGCAGGCCACCATATTGGTTTCGTCGCTGTTGGTTACGGCGATCACCATGTCGGCGTCTTCGGCGCCGGCCTGGCGCAGTACCGTGGGGTAGGAGGCGCGGCCGTGCATGGTGCGAATGTCCAGCCGGTCCTGAAGCTCACGAAGGCGGGCGCTGTCGCTGTCAATCACCGTGATGTCGTTGGCTTCATTGGCGAGGTTTTCCGCCAGGGTGCCGCCTACCTGGCCCGCACCGAGTATCAGGATTTTCATAGTTCAGGTTTCTCCAGCACGGCATAGAAAAAGCCGTCGTGGCTGTCCGGGTCTGGCAGCAATTGGCGCCCGGTGGTCATATCCCTGCCCCAGTCTGCGTCGATGCTGATCAGCTTTGCCTGAGTCTGTTGTTTCAGGAATCGCTGGATTATACGGTGGTTCTCTTGAGGAAACACCGAGCAGGTGGCGTACACCAGCCTGCCGCCGGGTTTCAGGATAGACCACATGGCGTCCAGCAGGCCAAGCTGGATGCTGGCCAACGGTACGATGTCGGATTCGCGGCGCAGCAGCTTGATGTCCGGGTGCCGGCGGATCACGCCGGTGGCGCTGCAGGGTACGTCCAGCAGGATGCGGTCAAACGGGTTGCCATCCCACCAGCTGTCGATATCGGCGGCGTCGGCCTGTGTCAGGGTGGCGTGCAGGTCGAGCCGGTCCAGGTTCTCCTGCACCCGGGGCAGGCGCTCGGCGGATTCGTCGATGGCAATCACTTCGTCCAGTTCGCCACAGGCCTCCAGAATGGCGCAGGTTTTGCCGCCGGGAGCTGCGCAGGCGTCCAGTACACGTTGGCCTGGTTGCAGGTCCAGCAGAGTGGTGCACAGTTGCGCGGCTTCGTCCTGAACGCTGGCGCCGCCGTCTTCAAACCAGGGCAGACGTTCTACCGGCACCGGGCGATCCAGTTGGATGCCGTGGGGGGCGAAACGGGTAGGTTTGGCCTCGATACCTGCCTCAGACAGTAGCTTCAGGTACTCATCACGGCTGAAACGCAGCGCGTTTACCCGCAGGGTCATGGGCGCCTGGGTGTTGTTGGCGCCAAGAATGGCCTGCCAGTCTTCCGGCCAGTTGTGGCGCAGCTTTTCCACCATCCACACCGGATGGCTGTAGCGGCTGCTGTCGTCTTTCGGCTCCGGCGCACCTTCCCTTTCCGCAGCCCGCAACACGCCGTTGACCAGGCCGGTGAGGTGCGGTTTGTCCAGCGCCCGGCAGGCTTCCACGGTTTCGTTCAGCACGGCGTAGGTGGCCTGTTCACTGAACCGCAGTTGGAACAGGGCCACCAGCATCAGGTGATGAACAACGCGGTCCGGTTTGCGCAGGGGCTTTTTCAGGCGCTGGTTCAGCTCACCCTCAAGCCGGTGAAACCAGCGGCAGGTGCCGTAGCAGATCGCTTGTAGCTGCGGCCGTTGTTC
Source organism: Marinobacter excellens LAMA 842 (assembly GCF_001574445.1). Lineage (NCBI taxonomy): Bacteria > Pseudomonadati > Pseudomonadota > Gammaproteobacteria > Pseudomonadales > Marinobacteraceae > Marinobacter > Marinobacter excellens. The sequence continues at coordinate 247,591 of NZ_LOCO01000003.1, read as the reverse complement.
CGGGGGTAACTGGTTCAGGGCTGGCGGCAGGCATTGGGTCAATGACTGGCCGCTTTCCACTGCCAGCAACACATTGGCAGCGACGGCACGGAATGGCAGGGGCTGGTAGGCCATGGTCAGTTCAGCTCCTGGCCGGGCAGCAGCACCTGCTTGCCGCCGTTGATCAGGTCGCTGATGCTCTGGGCTTTGCTGCCGGGTAACTGCACCGAGGTAATCTTCAGGGTACCGGTGCCGCAGGCGACGTCAACGCCTTCTCTCTCGCGACTGATCACGGTGCCTGGCTCCTTGTCACTGCTATGCTCCAGTGCGGTGGCGTGATGAAGGCGGATGCGTTGTTCGCCGAGATCGGTAAAGGTGCCGGGCCAGGGGTTAAAGGCACGAATCAAGCGTTCGATCTCGATGGCGCTGCGGGACCAGTCGATGTGGCCTTCTTCCTTGGACAGTTTGTGGGCGTAGTTGGCGTCGGCATCATTCTGTGGCTCAGGGGCCAGTTCGCTGTTTGCCAGTTGCACCAGGGCTTCCACAATCGCTTTGCCGCCCATGTCCGCCAGGCGGTCATGCAGGCTGCCGCCGGTGTCGTCGGCGTGGATCGGGGTGCTGGTTTTCAACAGCATATCGCCTGTATCCAGGCCTTCGTCCATCTGCATGATGGTAATGCCGGTTTCGGCATCGCCGGCGGCAATAGACCGTTGAATTGGAGCGGCACCGCGCCACCGTGGCAGTAAGGAGGCATGGATGTTCAGGCAGCCGTGGGTGGGGATATCCAGCACGGCTTTGGGCAGGATCAGGCCGTAAGCGGCCACAATCATCACATCTGGCTTTAACGCAGCCAGTTCCCGCTGGGCGTCTTCCGGTTTCAGGCTGACCGGTTGGAATACAGGAATGCCGGCGTCCAGGGCGACCTGTTTGACCGGGCTGGGCATCAGTTTGCGGCCCCGGCCGGCGGGGCGGTCTGGCTGGCTGTACACGCCCACCAGGTTATAGCCGGCTTCCAGAAGGGCTTTCAGGGCAGTGGCGGCAAAATCCGGCGTTCCGGCAAAAACAATGCGCACGGTGGTTGCTTCTCTGTGTCGTTGATACGAAAAAACCGGGTCGTAACCCGGTCTGAATTCGGTTCTGTGCTGTTGGCGCCTCAGGCGCTTTGCTTGTGGAGCTTTTCCAGCTTCTTGCGAATGCGGTTACGCTTGAGCGAGCTGAGGTAATCCACGAACAGCTTGCCGTTCAGGTGGTCCATTTCATGCTGGATGCACACCGCCAGCAGGCCGGTAGCCTCGAGCACGAATTCTTCGCCGTTACGGTCTTTGGCGGTAATCCGGCAGTGCTCGATGCGCTTTACGTCTTCATAAAAGCCGGGTACCGACAGGCAGCCTTCCTGCATGGCTTCCAGTTCGCCATCCAGTACTTCCACTTTCGGGTTGATGAACACCCGGGGCTCGCTCTTGTCTTCCGACAGGTCCATCACGATGATCTGTTTGTGCACGTTGACCTGAGTAGCCGCCAGGCCAATGCCGGGGGCATCGTACATGGTCTCGAACATGTCGTCGATCAGCTTGCGGATGTCGTCGGTCACCTCGTCCACCGGCTTGGCGATGGTGCGAAGGCGCGGGTCCGGGTACTCAAGAATCTCTAAAATCATAATGCTTTGGCTTCTCTGAAATGCGACGGCGGTCTGCGCAAATTTTCTCCACGAATCTATGATGGGGAGAACGTAATGGCTCTATTATCCGATAAATTGTCGATTGAGTACAAACTGATCAGTTAATAGTTAAAATCTTTCAGCCATACTGAAGAATTTACTGGAAGAACAAAAGATAACATCACAAATACCCGAACATCTTCTATAGTAACGGGAATAACAACGTAATAAGCTGCGGGGATACCGCTGCGACGTTACCCAACGCAAAGATTCAAGGCACGCGATCAAGGATATAGACAATGAGGAAATTGTTGTACGCTCTGGCAGCGACGGCGCTGCTGTTTACCTCCTGGGCCCAGGCACAACCCGAGCTCAGGTCTGATCATCCTGAGCGTTACACTGTCGTCAAAGGGGACACCCTCTGGGACATTTCAGCGCGATTCCTGAACAACCCCTGGTACTGGCCGGAAATCTGGCACGTTAATCCGCAGGTTGCCAACCCCCACCTGATTTACCCGGGTGATCGCCTGGCGCTGGTGTACATCGATGGCAAGCCCCGTATTACCAAGGTGTCTACCAGCGATGTCGTCAAGCTGTCACCGCAAATCCGTTCCGAAGCGATCGATACCCCGATTCCAGCCATCCCGCTGGATGCCATCAGCAGCTTCCTGACCGACACCCGCATTGTCTCTCCGGCTGAAATCAACGGCGCACCTTACGTGCTGGAAGGCGAAGATGGTCGCATCATCACCGGTGCCGGTGACCGGGTTTATGCCCGTGGCCAGAAGCCGGCTGACCGGGTTGGCGTTTTCCGTCGCAGCAAGGAATTTGTGGATCCTGAAACCGGTGAATTCCTGGGGCTGGAAGCGCGCAGCATCGCCAAGGGTAACATTACCGCGGAAAACGGTGATGTACTGACCATGACCCTGACCCGTTCCAGCGAGGAAGTGCGCATCGGTGACCGCCTGCTGGTCAACGAAGATCGTCGCCTGACCACGAACTTCGTGCCCAGCTCTCCGGACGAGGAGATTGAGGGCCGGATGATTTCCGTGGATGGTGGTGTTAACCAGATCGGTCAGTACAACGTGGTGGCCATCAACCGCGGCGAACGTGAGGGCTTGATGCCGGGCCACGTGCTGGCAGTTATGAAGAGCGGTAACCTGGTCCGTGACCCGGTCACCGGTGAAACCATTGAGCTGCCGTCCGAGCGGGCTGGCCTGCTGATGGTGTTCCAGTCTTACGAAAAGATGAGCTATGGCCTGATTCTTCAGGCGACTCGCCCGCTGGCGGTGGGTGATCGGGTCAAGAACCCCTGATCACCCCTGCATGGGCTTGTCTGTAATGAGGTAGAATGGCCGGGCCGGAGCGCCCGGCCATTGTCGTTTTCAAGGATGAAAAAAGATGTCTGTACGTAACTGTCTGGATTCGGCCAGCGACCGCTGGCTCCTGTTGTCTCTACTGCCCCGGTTTGGCCTTCGCCTGCGTGAGCGGGTACTCGCCAACACCGACCAGCTGACTGATATCCTCGAAATGAACGCCGCCACCCTGAAAGCCCTGGGGTTGGCCACCGATGCCATCGATGCGGTGATGGCCTGGCAGGCTGACGATGCCGGCCACCCAGTGTTGGTGGAGGCAGACCGGATACGCTCGGCCTGCCGGGCGTCCGGAATTTTCCTGATGGGGTATGGTGAAGCCGGATATCCGGATGCACTCAGGCATATTCATAACGCCCCGTTGTTGCTGTACGGTCGGGGTGATCCCGACTTACTACACAAGGACCAGCTTGGCGTTGTCGGCAGTCGCAATGCCACCCGGGCTGGCCTGGAGCACGCCCGGCAGTTTGCCGCCGAACTGAGCCGGCGCGGGCTTCTGATCACCAGTGGCCTTGCCCTGGGGATTGACGGTGCCGCCCATGCCGGCGCCCTGGATGCCGGTTTTCCGACCATTGCCGTGGTGGGCTGCGGTCTCGACAGGTTGTATCCCGCACAACACCGAAAGCTGGCGGGGCGCATCATTGAGCAGGGGCTTATTGTCTCGGAATACCCGCCCGGAACACAGGCACGGGCCGCCCACTTTCCGCAACGGAACCGGATTATCAGTGGCCTGAGCCGTGGCGTGCTGGTGGTTGAGGCCAGCCTGCGCAGTGGCTCGCTGATCACCGCGAGAACCGCGCTGGAACAGGGGCGCGAGGTGTTCGCCATTCCCGGCTCGGTGCACAGCCCGGTGGCTCGGGGTTGTCACCAGTTGATCAAACAGGGCGCAAGGCTGGTGGAGACCGCTGATGACGTTCTGGAGGAACTGGGCACCTGGTGGTCGATGCAGCCCGCATCGGAATGTGATCAAACCGGCCCTGCAGAGCGGGATTTGTCCGGGTTGGACAGTCGGGAAATCGCGGTGCTTGAGGCTTTGGGGTATGATCCACAATCTACCGATGCACTGAGCCAGGCCACGGGCCTGCCAGCCGATCAGCTGATGCAGTCTTTGTTGCTGCTGGAGCTGGAAGGGCTGGCTAATTCCGCTCCCGGTGGTTATCTCCGGGCGGGCTGACGGTGCATTATTTGGGTTCGACCAACCGGATAGTACAATTTCGTTATGTCAGCGACGTCTCCCCTGCATTCATGGCAGCTCCATTGTGCCCGCCGCACCGTTCTGGCCGGCGGCGTTATTGCCTATCCCACCGAGGCCGTCTGGGGGCTGGGATGTGATCCCTGGAACCGCGAGGCGGTTGAGCGCATCCTCGAATTAAAGCAGCGCCCGATGCACAAGGGCATGATTCTGGTGGCTGCGTCTATTGATCAGGTGCGCTTTCTGCTGGACCCTTTGCCCCGGGTGCTGCAATGGGAAGCCGAGCAGCACTGGCCGGGCCCAATCACCTGCCTGGTACCGGATGTGCTCGAGCAGGTACCGGACTGGGTGCGCGGCAAGCACCGCACCATTGCGGTTCGTGTCAGTGACCATCCGGTTGTTCAGGCTCTGTGTAATGCCACCGGTATGCCGCTGGTGTCCACGTCCTGCAACCCCGCTGGCCGGGCGCCGGCCCGCAGCATCTGGCACGTACGCCGTTACTTCGGTGATGAGCTGGACCGCATTGTGCCCGGAGCACTGGGTGGCAACCGCAAGCCCAGCCGAATCATCGATATTGTCACTGGAAAACAGTTTCGCTAGGAGAGTGCATGTCACAGCAGCCGGATACCCAAGCCGTCAAAGACTATCTGATTGGGCTTCAGGAACGCATCTGTCAGCGGCTTGAGGCGGTCGATGGCGGGGCAACGTTTATCCGTGACAGCTGGCAGCGACCGGAAGGCGGTGGCGGTATCAGCCGGGTGATCAGCGGTGGCAAGGTGATCGAGAAGGGGGGTGTGAATTTCTCCCATGTGATGGGCGACACCATGCCGGCTTCCGCCACCGCGCATCGGCCCCAGCTGGCCGGGGCACCCTGGCAGGCCATGGGCGTGTCACTGGTGATCCATCCGGAAAACCCCTACGTGCCGACCTCGCACGCCAATGTGAGATTCTTCATCGCCACGCCAAAAGATGCCGAGCCGGTGTACTGGTTTGGCGGTGGCTATGACCTGACGCCCTACTACGGCAACGAGGAAGACTGCGTGCACTGGCACCAGACCGCCCGCAACGCCTGTGCCCCGTTTGGTGATGACGTTTACCCCCGGTTCAAGCAATGGTGTGACGACTATTTTTATCTGAAACACCGACAGGAGCCCCGGGGTGTGGGTGGATTGTTCTTTGACGATCTCAATACCGGTGATTTTGCCCGGGACTTTGCCTTTATGCAGGCGGTAGGCGACAGTTACATAGAAGCCTACGAGCCGATTGTGCGGCGCCGGATGGCCCAGCCCTGGGGCGAGCGGGAACGGGAATTCCAACTCTACCGCCGCGGTCGGTATGTGGAGTTCAACCTCGTATATGACCGGGGCACCCTGTTTGGCCTGCAGTCTGGTGGTCGCACGGAGTCCATTCTGATGTCACTGCCGCCGCTGGTGCGCTGGGATTATGACCGGCAGCCGGAGCCCGGCAGCGAAGAAGCCAGGCTGACAGACTACTTCCTGACGGGCCATAACTGGCTGGAGGGCGCCAATGACCAATGAACTCTACGCGGTGGTGGGTAACCCCATCAGCCATAGCAAGTCGCCCAGGATTCACAGCCTGTTTGCCTGCCAGACTGGCGAACCGGTGGAGTACACCGCCATTCAGGCTCCGATTGATGAGTTTTCCGGCACCGTGCGGCATTTTTTTGAACGGGGCGGTAAGGGCCTGAATGTAACGGTGCCCTTCAAGGAGCAGGCCTGGACCCTGGCGGACCACCGGACGCCTCGGGCAGAGAAAGCCGGTGCCGCCAATACCCTTTACCTGGATCAAGAAAACGAGCTGGTGGCCGATAATACAGATGGCGTCGGTATAGTCCGTGATCTGCAGAACAATCACGGGGTGGCGCTGAAAGGCTTGAAGGTACTGGTACTTGGCGCTGGCGGTGCCGTTCGGGGCGTCATTGGCCCGATACTGGCCGAACAGCCGGCAGCGCTCACCATCGCCAACCGGACGGTGGCCAAGGCGGAGGCACTGGTCAGGCTGTTTGCGAAAGAAGCCGGCACAACGGTGTTGAGTGCCTGTGGATTCGAGGCACCGGATCAACCGTTTGACCTGATCATCAATGGCACCAGCGCCAGCCTGCAGGGAGACTTGCCCCCGGTGTCTGCAAATGTGATCGGGCCGGCTACGGTGGTGTACGACATGATGTATTCTCTGCAGACCACCACCTTCAATCAGTGGGCCCTGGATAACGGTGCCCGTCGGGTGCATGACGGCCTGGGAATGCTGGTGGAACAGGCCGCAGAATCGTTTTTTGTGTGGCGGGGTGTGCGTCCGGAAACCGCGCCGGTGATTGAAGAATTGCGAACCGATTGAGGCCGCGGGTTCCGGCCGTTTCATAAGGGTTGTTCATGGACATTCTCACGCTTGTCGGATTGCTTGCCGGAATCCTGATTGTTGTCCTGGCGATGCTGGCCAACGCCACGGTCATCACCTTCCTGAATCTGCCCGGACTGGCGATTGTTCTGGGTGGCACCTTCGCAGTGACACTGATCAAGTTCCGAATGCCCTCGGTAGTCAGCGCCTTCCGGTTGGCTTTTCGTTCGGCTTTTACTGACCGGTTGCCCCGTCCGGCGGAACTGATCCGGGAAGTGGGTGTACTGGCTCGGGTGGTTCGCAAAGAGGGCATCCTGGGCCTGGAAAACCACGAAACCGACGATGAATTTCTGCAAAAAGCCATCAACCTGTGTGTAGATGGCCACCCGCCGGAATTGGTGGAGGAAGCCCTGCTTCAGGAAACCCAGCAAACCGCAGAGCGCTATGAAGTGGCTGAGCGAGTGTTTCGGGGTATTGGTGAATCCGCGCCGGCCATCGGTATGCTGGGTACGCTGGTGGGGCTGGTGCAGATGCTGAACACTCTGGATGACCCTTCGTCCATTGGCCCGGCCATGGCCATTGCCCTGCTGACCACACTCTACGGCGCCTTTATTGCCCAGCTCATTGCCTTGCCCCTGGCCGATAAACTGCAACTCAAGGCGGAAGACGATTCCCGCAACCAGATGCTCATTATCACCTCCATCAAGAGCATCATGCGTGGCGAGAACCCCCGGGTTATGACGGAGCTGCTGTCGTCTTACGTAACACCAGAGCACCGGACCAACCTGGAACCGGAGCGGGAGGCCTGAGGTTTGCAACCGGCGCGGCCACTGAAAAAAAACGCACTCAAAAAGCGTACGCCCGACTGGATTGTCACCTTCGCGGATCTGGCAACCCTGTTGCTGACGTTTTTTATCCTGCTGTTGTCGTTCGCCGAGATGGATATCGAGAAGTACCGGGCCATGGCGAACTCCATGTCCCTGGCGTTTGGCTCCAGCAATGTGGTGGCCGAGGACATCGGCGGTACACCTCTGACCCTGATTGAAGCCGATACCGTATCGCTGCCGGAGCCTTCTGAAAACCTGCAGGATCAGCCGGAGTTCATTGACGAGCGAACCGAGCGCTCGGAAACCCGACAGATTCCCGGTGGTGTCCTGGACTTGGCCAGCCGGTTGATCCAGGAGCTGGAAACCGAAGTTGCCTCCGATACCTTGCACATCAATTACGATGAAGACCAGGTGGTTATCCGTTTCTCCGAAGAAGCCACCTTTCGTTCTGGCGATGCCGCCATCATGCCGGGTATGATTCCGATCATCGAACGGGTGGTTACCGTGCTGTCGGCCTGTACCGGGGATGTGGTGGTGTCTGGCCACACCGACGATGTGCCCATATCCAGCAGCGTGTATCGCTCAAACTGGGATTTGTCTGCTGCCCGGGCGGTATCTGTCGTCCACGAACTGGTGCTGAACCGCCAGGTACCGGCTGAGCGGGTTGTGGCGGCCGGCCGTGCCGAAACCCGGCCGTTGGTGGCCAATGATAGCGCGGAGAACCGGGCGGTGAACCGGCGGGTTGAAATATCGGTTCGTAATCCCGAGTGTGACGATGCCGTGCCCACCCGCGACTTGCCTGTGGAAATCATCCCCTGAACGCTTATAGCCTGAGTGCAGATTCTCATAGTGCATTTATATAAGTGATGCAGATTCAAAGCCTTATACTGTGCCGCTCAAACCTTGGCAGATAACGGGAGTTTTCAGCATGAGCGGACCAGATAAACCGAAGGTTATTGGAGAAGAGTGGAGTGACGAGCGGGTTAAAAGCTTTCTCGATCTGTCACCCTGGGACAAGAACCTGAACCCGGATCATTTCGTGCTGATTCGCGCCTATGAGTCCATGCGGGCAGGTGATTTCGAACGGTTTTTGGCGTTCTTTGTGGAAGCCGGACGCGATCTAAACGCCGAAGATGAGCACGGCCAGACCATCCTGGACCGGGTGTCACAGCACCGTCGCAGCAGCGACTACGCCCGGGCTCTGGAAAAAGCCGGCGCAAAACAAAAGGCAACGGCCGGGAACTGAGCCCCGGCCCGAACATCGCCTTACTGCACTTCTACTTCGATGGCTTTGGGCTCTTTGGGTTCGGCCTTTTGGATGCTCAAAGTCAGCAGGCCGTCCTTGAAGTTGGCTTTCACACTGTTCTCGTCCACATTGTCCGGCAACGTGAACCGGCGCAGGAAGCTACCGTAGACCCGCTCGATGCGGTGGTGCTTCTTGTCACTGGTCTCTTCCTCGTGCTTGCGCTCGCCCTGAATGGTGAGCACGCCATCGTGCACTGTCACCTTCACATCGTCCTTGTTCATGCCGGGTAATTCGGCTTCCACAGTGAAGGCTTCGGCCGTTTCCTTGATATCCACAGCCGGGGCCCAGTCGCTGCGACTGAACAGGTCTTTACCTTCCCGTTCGCCATTGGTGCGTGCGAGCCCGAACACCCGGTTGTAGCGGTTCATCATGTCTTCGAATTCGCCGATCGGATTCCAGCGGGTCAGATTGCTCATAGGGAACTCCTCCTTTAACGATGTCGAACCTGAGATTTTCATCAGCTTCGCTCGCGGAACAGCTCCATACCGGTGGCGCCAGCCGGATGGACTCCGTGAACTTCTGCTATTCACGAATATAGGATCGCCCGGTTTGTTTTCAAGCACCCCTCTGTTTACTTTTTGACCTGCATCAAGGGCCTTGAGGGTTCGCCAAACTGCGCGAGCAGAAATGCCCGAAATCGGCTCATGGGGGCGCCATCGGTGTGCTCATCCGGCAGGGTACCTGGCCGGAATCCTGGCAGGTCTCCGTTCAGAAAAGGCTTTACCAGTGTCGGGTTGCGGCTGATCACATGGATGATCACATCTCTGCTGGCATCGTCTCCAGTGATCAGTGGCGCCGGCTGGTGATCACCCAGTATGAACAGCAGTGACCCGTCAGTGAGATAGCGAGCCGCGTAGTCTCCGGCAACGGCCAGGGCGTAATCGATGGCCTGAATATAATGTTCCCGAACCCGCTCCGGATCCCGCCAGAGCGAGGCGGGCGCCTCGCCAGCGCCTTCCCATTGCTGGAAAATCTGGCCATCTCCAATGCTGTCCCAATCGTCCAGCACTGGCAGTATCGGCACCCAGGGAGCGTGGCTGCTGATCAGTGCCAGCTCCGCGAACACCGGGGACGGCGTTGCCTGTCGCAGCTGTTCGAACCGGTGCCAGGTATACTGATCGGGCATGGTGACCCAGTTGAACGCTGGCCCCTGGTAACCGAGCGCGTCTTGATCATAAATGCGGTGGTAGCCAAATAGCTGACCTTCCGGCCATTCCCGGGTGATGGCGGGCATCACCGCCATGGTCTGATGCCCGGTCACCCGGAAATCATCGATCAACGTGGCGTAGTTGCTGCTCAGCAGCGCTTCATAGGCAATCTGGGTGTTGATCCACTGCCCACTGAGCACCGAGAGATGGCCGAGCCAGGATTGCCCGCCCTGGATGGGTGCTTTCAGGCGGCCGGTGGCGACGGTCAGGCCGGCACTATCCAGCTGTTCGGCCAAGGTGGCCAGCCTGGGGCCCAATACCGGCCGGTAACGTTCATCGGTAAGCCCGGAGATGCCGTAGGATTCCACGAAGGCCAATACCACATCGGTATTGGCCAGGCCCGGCAGTGCGCGCGGTTGCCGGCTGGCGGTTGGTTGTTGTTCCAGGCCGGCACGAAAAGCCGAGGTGGCCTGATGCGTGTGTTTGATCAACGATCCCTGATTGGCGACGAAGGCCAGGGCCGGGCTCCCTACCCAAGGGGTCAGTATGGCCAGCGTGAGCAATGCCGTGGCGCTGAGCCCCAGGGCCCGCCCCCGTAACGGCAGCGTTCGGGCGAGGTGCAGTCCGAGCCGGCGAAACACCCAGGCCACGAGCGCCGCCGTCAGGATCAGCGCGACCACAACCAGTACGGCCCCCGGGATACCCAGGTTGGTGCGGAGCAGATGCCAGGCGGCATCCAGCAAGCTCACTTCCAGATACAGATTCAGGCCCCGCCCCAGGCTCTGACGGACCAGCGCATCGGCCGCAATCAGCCAGACCATCAGGGCGTAAATGCCTGAAAACAGCATCGCCAGTCGGTCACGTTGGTTGGGTAGTTGGTGTAACAGCCACCAGATAATCAGGGCTTCCAGCGCCAGCCAGGGCGCCGGGCCCGGAAGTGCCAGGGCGGGTAGCAGCAACAGCCCGTTAAGCAATACAAAGGCGGCCAGCATCAAAGCGATCGGGCCTCTGGCGGCGGTGGCGCGTACTGGTACAGCCAGGTTTCAGTCAGTGCCTGGGAGCCTATTCTCAGGTAAAGGCGCAGGTCTATCGGGCTGGTGTCATCATCCGGAATTAGATCAAACATGGCGCGGAAGCCGTTGATGGCGTGCAGCGGCCTGGCCGATACCAGTTCTACTTTGCCCCGGCTGGCACTCACGACTGCCTCGACCCCGGCATGACGGTCCATCATTGAAAGGCTCCCGCCGGTAAAGTCCACCGCAAAGCGCCGGGAAAAGTAGGTTCGGGGCTGGCCAATAACACCTCCAATACCGGTGCGCGTGGCGACCACCGCGCCAAGCTCCGGATTTTGATCCGGCATGGTTTCGCCCCAGGTGAGGCGGTACCCTATGGGATAGGCTTCTCCGGGCCGCCAGGACTCCTTCGGATTCCAGAAGGCCACGATGTTGTCAAAGGTTTCATCGAGCGTCGGGATCTCCACCAGCATCACGGCGCCCTCGCCCCAGTTACCTCGGGGGGTTACCCAAAGACTGGGCCGCAATTCGTAAAACACACCGTCATCCTGGTAGTTGCTGAAATCCCGATCCCGTTGAAGCAGGCCAAAGCCCCGGGGTTGGTTATCGATAAAATGGCTGACCGTCACCTGCTCCGGGTTGGTCAGCGGGCGCCAGATGCGCTCACCGTCGCCGGTCCAGATGGCCAGGCCATCGGAATCGTGGATTTCCGGGCGCCAGTCATTGGCCATGCGCCGATCATTCTCACCGGTCTGGTACATGCTGGTGAGCGGCGCAAGCCCGAAGCGTGTCAGCTCCCTGCGCGGGTACAGGGTGGCCTCCACGTCCATGTTCAGGTTGGCACCGGGATGAATCACAAACCGGTAGGCGCCGGTCACACTCGGCGAATCCAGCAGGGCATGGACCGTCAGTGACAGGTCGCCTGCGCCGGGGCGCTCCAGCCAGAAGGTGGTGAAGCGAGGAAACTCCTCTGGCTGCGGCAGCCCGGTATTGATCGCCAGGCCCCGGGCAGACAAGCCGTATTGGCGGGACTCGCCTACTGCCCGGAAATAGCTAGCTCCCAGGAATGCGGCGATGTCTCGGCTGAAGTCCTGGTGAAAATGCACGCGGAATCCGGCATAGCCGAGGCTGTCTGGCAGGTCATCAAACGCGTCGTTGTCGCCATAGTCGAAGTTTTCGTTCCGGTAGGGCAAGGCGTGGGCCCTGCCATTGACCACTTCGTAGAAGTGCACGGGCTCCTGGAAGTAGAGGCCCAAATGAAAGAACTGGAGCTGAAAGGCGCTGTCTCGTTCCCGCCAAAGTGCCTGTTCTGGCCGGTAGCGTATGGCTTGATATTGGTCCCAATTGAGGGATTGCAGGCTTGGCGGCAGGGGGCTCTGGGGGGCGCGATAAGGTTGGGCCGCCAATATCCGGGCGTGTTCCCGGAGCCAACGGGCACTAAAAACCTGCCCGTCGGAGCCGGCAACGCTGGCCAGTACTCGCCCGGTGCCGGACAGGGCAAGGGGGGCACCAGCGGCCAGTGCCAGTCCGAATTTCAGGAGGCGACGCCGATCCATGGGGAGTGCTCCGGTTGGTTTCTGTGGGTGTGAGTAGCGGTTTGTATCGGGCTCAGGTTCAGGCTCAGTCGGGCAAGTGCCCTACCCCAAGGTGAGTCGGGCTCAGACTGCCAAGCCTTGAGATGCAGAGATTGCATGGCTTTAGGGTGGTCGCAGAGCAGGCTGATCTGGCTGCTGGTGAGTGCGTCGGGGCCTTGTGCTGCACACTGGTTGACCAGGGCATTCAACACCCGTTGCTTGCTCCCCCCGGAGGGGCCGGGTTGGCGTTGCCGCCAACAGTGGTAACGGGGAGATAGCACTGTCTGTTCGAACCAGCTCAGTGATGGCAGGCGATTGTTCTGCGGGTGGTCCATCGAAGCGCGAGCGATGACTGGCACAGGGGATGCCTGTTCGGGAATGACCATTTGTTGGCCGGTGCGCTTGCCCGCTAGCCACACCGTGAGTAACGGCGCAATCAGCACCGGAATCGTGACCGGCAGGGCCCAGAGCGTCAGGTTCGGGCTGAACCACTGGATCAAAATCAGTACGCCGGCGCACACCAGTGCGGGCCGGGCAAAGTGCTGAAGCGCTTCCTCCAGCCCACCGGCACCGGTTCGATTCTGCCCCTGCCAACGCAAGCTGCTATTCACGACTGCACCGGCGACATGGCCGCTATGGGCGATCATTCGGATGGGTGCCAGTATCAGTGATATCAGGGTTTCAATGACCGTGCTGGCTGCCATCCGCCACCGGCCACCAAACAGCCTCTCGCGCCGGGCAAGGCACTGGTCTACCAGTGCCAGAATCCGCGGGCCCAGCAGCGTTGTTACGGTGAGCCCGATCAGGCAGGCACCAGCCAGGTTCCAGCCTGTGGACGACACCCCGATCAGCCCGGGCAACGGTTGGCTAACCGGTGTTCCCGCCATGGCGAGGTAGCCAGACAAGGCAAGAAACGCCAACCACAGGGGTGAGGCCAGATAAGCCAGAATGCCGGTGAGTAGCGCCAGGCGGTGGGCAAAACGCAGCTTGGTCATCGTGAGCAAGGGGACCAGGTGCTGCAGGTTGCCCCGGCACCAGCGACGGTCGCGAATCAGGTCGTCTCCGAGGGTGGGCGGTGATTCCTCATAGCTGCCGGCGATGGCCGGTTCCAGCCACACCTCGAAACCGGCGCGGCCCATAAGCGCAGATTCGAGATAGTCGTGACTCAATATCGGGCCACGAAAAAGCCCCCAACCCCGTAACTTTCGCAAACCGCAGTGGGCCATGAACGGTGCTACCCGGATAATGGCATTGTGGCCCCAGTAATTGGCATCACCCAGTTGAATGGCTGCCAGGCCGGCACTGTGGATTCGGCCATAGCACCGATTGGCGAACTGTTGCAGCCGGGCAAAGCGGGTATCTGCCCGTACCAGCCTGGGTGCGGTCTGGATAATGCCGGCCCGGGGACGCTGTTCCATCAACTGAACGAGTTTTTCAATCGCTGAGGCTGTGAGCAGGCTGTCGGCGTCCAGCACCACCATGTAACGGTATCGGGCACCCCATCGTCGGAGGAAATCGGCGATGTTGCCGCTTTTAAAGTTCAGGTTCACTCGCCGGCGGCGGTAAAAAAGCCGGTTGCCGGCAGCCATACCGGCGCTCAATTCAGCGCAGGTTGCCTGCTCCTCAAGCCAGACTTCCGGGTCCTGACTGTCGGACAACACATAGACATCAAGTTGGTTGTGCCAGCCCTTGTCTTCAAGCTCTTGATACACAGCCTGAAGATTACCGAGGGAACGTTGCACCGGTTCGTGACAGACTGGCATCACCAACGCCAGCCGGCCTTTGAACGACCCGGCGCCCGCACACCCTGAGAACCGGCGGCTGAGGCTGTGGGGATCGCCCCCGCGCCTGAGCATTGCAAAGCCGAACACCGCGGTCCAGAACCCGAGGCCTATCCAGGTAAACAGAATGGAAAACAGAACAACCAACAGTACCGCGGGCCACCCCTGCTGGGTCATGGACAGGCTATGGGAAAGCAGCCAAACGCCGAAAGTTGTCTGCCCCAGCACCAGCAGTGCGAGCAAAGCGCGCCGCTTGTAGGCGACAGTCTGCCAACGGGGTTCAGTCACCCTGGTACCCGATCCGGCTGCGGGTAAGTTTCGGCGGGGTAGCCTGGTGCTTGTCAGTGTCTGTCGAAAGAGAACGCTGAATGGCAGGCAGAACATGGCTCAGATTTGCATTGCCTGCCCCGTAACAGTACCGGTCAACCACGTGTTGCAGGCGGGACAGACCAACGGGGCAGGCGTCGTGCCGCATGGCATGAAGATAAAGCAATGCACGTTGATGGGTGGTGTCTGTCAGATCCACGGTTGTCTCCCGGCTTGTAACGGCTCGGAAACATACGGAAGCGTCCCGGTATTCAGACCACTTTATGACGCGTCATTAAGATACTGGTCCTTGAGCTTAACGTAGTTGGCTGCGGTGTATTTGAAGAACGTGCGTTCCTTGTCTGACAGTGCCCGGGCCTGCTTACAAGGCGAGCCCACGTAAAGGTAGCCGGATTCCAACCGTTTGCCCGGTGGCACCAGGGTGCCGGCCCCGATAATCACGTCGTCCTCCACCACTGCGCCGTCCATAACGGTGCAGCCCATACCCACCAGCACCCGGCTGCCAATGGTGCAGCCATGCAAAAGGGCTTTATGGCCAACGGTCACGTCATCACCAATGATCAACGGCCAGCCGCCAGGGTTGAAGTCGCTGGCATGGGTGATATGCAGAACGGAGCCATCCTGAATGCTGCAGCGGTCGCCGATGCGGATTTTGTGCATGTCACCGCGGATGACGGTCATGGGCCAGACCGAGCAGTCTTCGCCCATGACCACATCACCGATGACCACGGCGCTCTCATCTACCCAGGTCCGTTCACCAAATTGTGGTGTGATACCCTTGTGAGTTCGTACATTTGCCATTACATATACCTCAATGCTGTCCAAATACGGTGCAAGGCGCCGGTGGGGGATGGCTTTCAGAAACACGCTCCTTCGGCACATCCATGTGGCGCTTGGGCTCCGCCATCCATGGCTCCGCACAGTTTCTGAAAGCCATCCCCCACCGGCACCCCGTAGCTTGGTGCAAGCTATCTTATTCACGAACAGCTGAGAAGGGGACTTATGAATAACCCGCTACTGACTGACGATCTGCTGCCGAAGTTCGGCCACATTCGCACCGAGCACATGGAAACGGCGATTGACCAGATTCTCAGCGAGAATCGAATGAAAATTGCCGAGCTGTCCCAGCAGGAAGATCCCACCTGGGACACCCTGGCCCAGCCGATGCAAGCGTTAGAGAACAAGCTCAGCAACGCCTGGTCAGTCATTTCACACCTGAACGGCGTGATGAACAACGACGACCTGCGCAAGGTGTACAAGAACTGTCTGGAGAAGCTGACCGAGTACAGTACCGAAGTCAGCCAGAACGGTGCCCTGTGTGAGGCATACAAGAAACTGGCCACAAGGGACGACTTCAAAGATCTGAGTGAACCTCAGCGTAAATCCATCGAGAACGTGCTGCGGGATTTCCGCCTGGGCGGGGTCGACTTGCCGGAAGACAAGAAGAAGCGTTACGCGGACCTGTCCCGGGAGCTGGCGGAGTTGTCCAACAAGTTCAGTGATAACGTGCTGGATGCCACTCAGCACTGGTTCAAGCAGATTACCGACGTAGACGAGCTGTCCGGCCTGCCGGAAACCGCCATTGAGGGCGCCAGGCAGGCGGCGCGGCAGAAGGACCTGGATGGCTACGTGATCACCCTGGATTTCCCCAGTTTCTACCCGGTGATGACCTACTGCAACAACCGGGAACTGCGCCGGGAGGTTTACGAGGCGTTTGTGACCCGCGCCTCAGACCAGGGCCCGGATGCGGCTACCTGGGACAACACACCGGTAATGGCAGAGATCCTCAAGCGGCGTCATGCGCTGGCCCAGCTGCTGGGTTTTGATAACTACGCCGAGCGTTCCCTGGCCACCAAGATGGCCCGGAGTGTCGACGAGGTGCTGGCGTTCCTGAACCAGCTGGCGGCCAAGTCCAAGCCCCAGGCAGAGAAAGAGTTTGCCGAGTTGAAGGCGTTTGTGAAAGATGAATACGGTGTAGACGACCTGCAGGCCTGGGATATCGGCTACTACAGCGAAAAGCTGCGCCAGAAGCAGTACGACATCTCCCCGGAAACCCTGCGCCCTTGGTTCCCGGTGGATAAAGTGGTGCCGGGCCTGTTTCGGGTGGCGGAGAAGTTGTTTGATGTGCAAATTGAAGAGCACGCAGACGTAGAAACCTGGCACGAAGACGCCAAAGCTTACTGCATCAGCCGTAACGGCCAGCCCATTGCCTGGTTCTATCTGGACCTGTTCGCCCGCCAAGGCAAGCGCGGCGGTGCCTGGATGGCCGACTGCCGGGTGCGCTGGCGCGATATGCGCGGCAAGCTGCAGCTGCCGGTGGCGTTCCTGACCTGTAACTTTACCCCGCCGGTGGACGGCAAGCCGTCGCTGCTGACCCACGACGAAGTCACCACGCTGTTCCACGAATTCGGCCACGGCCTGCACCACATGCTCACCCAGGTGGAGGTGATGGACGTGTCGGGCATTAACGGCGTGGCCTGGGATGCGGTGGAGCTGCCCAGCCAGTTCCTGGAAAACTGGTGCTGGAACCCGGAATCGCTGGCGCTGATTGCCAGCCACCACGAAACCGGCGAACCACTACCGGAAGACCTGCTGCAGAAACTGCTGGCGGCCAAGAACTTCCAGTCCGGCATGGGCATGGTGCGGCAGCTGGAATTCTCGCTGTTCGACTTCCGCCTGCACGCGGAGTTCACCGACGTGGCCCCCACCAATCCGTTGGATATGCACCGCAAGGTGCGGGAAGAAATCGCCGTGGTCCAGGCGCCGGAGTTCAACCGGTTCCCCAATGGCTTCTCCCACATCTTCGCCGGTGGTTACGCGGCGGGTTATTACAGCTACAAGTGGGCTGAGGTGCTTGCGGCCGATGCCTTCTCCCTGTTCGAGGAAAAAGGCATCTTCGACCCGGAAACCGGCCAGGCCTTCCTGCACAACATCCTCGAAAAAGGCGGCTCCCAGGAGCCCATGGAACTGTTCAAAGCCTTCCGGGGCCGTGAACCGCAGGTGGATGCCCTGCTGAAACAATCCGGCATCACGGACGAAGCTGCCTGATACAATCCACCCCGGTTGTCGTACCGGCAACCGGGTGTGTTACTGGAGTAGAGTTATGGCAAGTCCGAAACGCTTCATCGCCGGCGCGGTATGTCCCCGCTGCGCGGAGATGGACAAGATTACGATGTTCACCACCGAGGCCGGTGACCAGATTCGCGAGTGTGTGGCCTGCGGCTATACCGATGCCTTGTCTGACCAGCCGCAGCCGGAGGCTCCGGAGATTGAAACCCGGGTGAACAAGAAGGCCAATACCGATGACCATACGGTGAAGCAGGTGGTGTTTTTTAAGGCTGGCTCTGAGGACTGACCTTGTTTTGGAGTTTGGCCTTGTGGCCTGCTGGTTTGGGGATGGGCGGGTAGCCTGCTTGATTGGCGAATGGTCGGGGTTCGGGAGAGGGTTCCAAAACGGAAAACGTGGTTTTCCTGATTGTTTTGGAACCCTCTCCCGAACCCCTTTTATTTGGCTTGTTTAGAACCGCTTGGGTGTTTGCCGTCCCAGGAGTCGATGATGAATCGGGCCCATCGTCTTGTTTTTTAGCGATTCCTGTGAAGATCAACGTTTGGGGTTGGTGGGGGGTGTCAAAACAATCAGGAAAACCACGTTTTCCGTTTTGACACCCCCCACCAACCCCAAACCACCCACTAAAAACCGCAGGCTACCAAAAAGGCGACGATCACCAAAGATCGATCAAAGCACCATAGCCGCCAACCACCCAAAGGCCAGCAGCGGCAGGTTGTAGTGCAGGAACGTCGGCACCACGGTATCCCAGATGTGGTTGTGCTGGCCGTCCACATTCAGGCCCGCTGTTGGCCCAAGGGTGGAATCAGACGCGGGTGAACCCGCATCACCCAGGGCACCGGCGGTGCCCACCAGGGCCACGATGGCCAGGGGGCTGAAACCCAGTTGCAGGGCCAGCGGCACATACAAGGCCGCAATGATGGGAATGGTGGAGAATGACGAACCAATACCCATGGTAATCAGCAGGCCCACCACCAACATCAGCAACGCCGCCAGCGCCTTGTTATCACCGATGGCGGCCACCGAACCCTCCACCAGGCTGGCGATCTCGCCGGTTTCCCGCATCACCTCGGCAAAGCCGTTGGCGGCAATCATGATGAAGCCGATCATCGCCAGCATCTTCATGCCCTCGGTGAACAGGTCATCCGCTTCCTTCCACTTCACCACGCCGGAAATGTTGAACAGCACGAAGCCCGCCAGGGCGCCCAGGATCATGGAGCCCAGCCAGAGCTGCACCACGAAGGCCACGGCAATGGCCACCAGCGCCATCACCAGGGTTTTGGGGCTGTACTTCACATCCACCCGCTCGGTGCGTTCGATGAGTTTCATGTCGTAGCCCCGGCCGCCCCGGTAGCTGAAGAACACGGCAATCAGCAGGCCGATGAACATACCCAGGGCTGGCAGGGCCATGGCGGACATGACGTTCAGCTCGCTGGCATCCACGCCGTTATCGCCAACATTGGCCAGCAGGATTTCGTTCAGGTAAATGCCGCCGAAACCCACCGGCAGGAACATGTACGGGGTAATCAGGCCAAAGGTGAGCACACAGGCCACCAGCCGGCGGTCCATGTTCAGTTTCGCCATCACGTACAGCAGTGGCGGAACCACCAGGGGAATGAAGGCGATGTGGATTGGCAGGATATTCTGGGACGAGATGGCAATGGCCAGCAGCAGGCCGATGATCATGAACCGGATGCCGGTAGCAGCGCCGCCCTCCTCCTGACGCCCGACGATGGCCAGGGCCTTGTCGGCCAGGGCGTGGGCCAGGCCGGACTTGCCGATGGCCACGGCGAAGGCACCCAGGGTAGCGTATGACAGTGCCACGGTGGCACCGCCACCCAGGCCGGTGTTGAAGGCATTGATGGTGGTTTCCAGAGACATTCCTGCCACCAGGCCACCGGAAATGGCACCAATGATCAGGGCGACGACAACGTGGATGCGGCACAAGCTCAGCACGAGCATGATCAGTACCGCGGCAACAACGGCATTCATGGCAAACTCCGGGTAGGAATTGAAGATTTACCGGCGCCTTTTGGGCACCGGCAGCACGAAAAGTGCGCTAATGTGCAGGAAATGACTGCGGCAGTCAAAGCGGTTGTGTAACGATCACTCGGTGTCGAGGCGGGCGAACCTGGGGACCTGTTCACCGGCCAGTTCCACGGTTTCCCGGAACATTGCCAGCGGCCTCACCCAGAGGCTGTAGTCCCCGTAAAGGCAGCGGTACACCACCAGGGGTTCCTCGGTCTCGCTGTGCCGGGCTACGCCAATGACCTCGTAATCCTTGCCTTTGTAATGGCGGTATCGGCCGGGGGTGATGGGGTGTTTTTTGTCAAACATGCCTTCCTCTCAGGTGGTAACCGGGGATTACCCCTTAATTTCGGCGGACTCCCGCGCCAGTTACGTCCACACTTAACTGAGGCGCTGGGGTTTGGATCTGTAGCCGTAAAGCCGTTCTCCAGTGTAGTTCAAGACTCTAACGCCGGGAATAACAGACAACAATGAATGGCAATATATCAGTGCCGCCCGGGTGCTGAACCGGCCCCCACCGCCGATTCCTGAGCGTCAGTTTTTTAGCTTGTACTTGCCGGGCCCCAGGAAAATCACTGCAAAGGCAATAAACAGGAAGAAACCCTGCAGCTCCAGTGCCCAGCCTCCGTTGCTGCTGAGGCTCAACAGCTGATGCCCATGGACCAGGGCGATGGCGACAATCATATTGAAGACAATAATCAGTGCGCCGATGCGAGTCTGGTAGCCCAGTATCACCATCAGCGGTGCAATGACTTCACCCACGTAAACGCCGTAGGCAAAAATGGTGGGCAAGCCATGGGCGGCGAGCTGTCCTTCGATGAAGCCGACACCGTTCAACAGTTTCGCGATGCCATGAAACAGCAAAAGTCCGCCCAGGGTGAGCCGGACAATCAGTTTTCCCAAATCGGCGTTTTCAAGCACAGGGAGGCCTCCAGATGAGTGAGTGGAAAGCCGAAGGATACCGTGTTTCTGATTGATAATTCAGTGACTTGTTTGTAGTAAAACCCAGGGCCCCGGTTAATAGCCGAGGGAAAACCGGATGTGATTGCGTTCCAGCAGATTTTCCCAATAATGCCGCATCCAGTCCCAGGCCCGGTTGTTGACCTGATCGATGAAGGGGTCAAGATCAAGATTGTAATAATCCGGTGTGCCGGCGATCTGCAGTACGGTGACGGTAATGGAATCATCGAGTTCGTTAGCGAATGGCTCGCCAATCAGTTCGTGGGCCAGCAGGTTGGCACGGGTTGCCTCCAGATCCACCAGTTCGCTGGCTCGAATTGAGCGGTTACTGTCGTGCATCTCTTCCATCAACCGATGACAGAGGTAGGCTCGTATCAGAAGCCCATCCAGACCGTCGTATTGCACCAACAGCACGGACGGCTGGGTAAAGTAGCGGATAGCGGCGTCGACGAAAGGCTGAAACAGCTGGGACTTGCCGGCCTCCCGTGCGCAGGCATCAACACACTCGATCAGTCTTGGCGCCATTTCGATATATTCGACGGCAAACTGGAACAACGACGTGGCTGGCTGATAGCCGTCCACCACGATCGCTGTGGGCAGTTGGGCGGCTTTCTCCTTCATCTGCCGGAGAAATGCGCCGGAGCGGGCTTCCTTTCGCCTTGCCTGGTCAATGATGTTGAGAACAGCCTTTGGTGTCATTTCAGGAGATGCCAGTGTATGAACAAGTTGAGGTCGCAAGGCGTTCCCCCTGGGTCGAGGAGTACACGGGCAAAGGCGCCAATGCTGAATCACAAACGCCCCCGCCGTTTCTGATCAGTGTAGCCAAGATTTTGGGCTCTGCTGTGATTATGACAGAAGTTAACCTTTCACGGCCAGAACGCGGTTCAGGGTCAGCTCTGGCTGAACCAGGTGTCCTGGCGGGTATAACGCCAGCAGAGCCAGCCCATGCTGGCGGCTCTGGCCAGCATCAGGGCTATGAGCGACAGCCAGAGCCCATGGTTGCCCCACCCAGTGCTCAGCCACCAGACCGGCAGGAACACGCCAAGGGCCGAAAACAGCATGGTGTTCTGCATTTCCCGGGTGCGGGTGGCGCCGATGAATACACCGTCCAGCAGGAAACCCCATACCGCGGCCAGCGGCAATAGCCACAGCCAGGGCAGGTACTGCCAGGCCGCGGTGCGCACCTCTTCCAGCCCGGTGAGCAGGCTGATCAGCCATCGACCTCCAAGGACAAAGGCAATGGTCAGTATCAGCGAGCCCCATAAAGACCAGCGCAGGGCGCTTCGGAAAGCCAGGCGAAAGCGCCGCCGGCTGCCCTTGCCAACGGCTTCGCCAATCAGTGCCTCGGCGGCATTGGCGAACCCGTCCAGGGCATTGGAGATCACCAGCAAAAAGGTAATCAGCACAGCATTGGCGGCCAGGATCACATCGCCTTGGCGGGCGCCTTGGGCAGTGAAAAACGCCAGCACCAGCAGCAGTGCGATGGTCCTGACCATGATGTAGCGATTCACCTGCAGAATCGCCAGGTAATCGGACACCTGGCCGATCAGCGCCCGGGTCAGCCGCTGGCCTTCGGGCATTCTGCGTAACACGATGGCAAAACCGATCAGGGCGGCACCGTACTCGGCGATGACCGTG
This sequence comes from Marinobacter excellens LAMA 842, assembly GCF_001574445.1. Classification (NCBI taxonomy): domain Bacteria; kingdom Pseudomonadati; phylum Pseudomonadota; class Gammaproteobacteria; order Pseudomonadales; family Marinobacteraceae; genus Marinobacter; species Marinobacter excellens. The sequence continues at coordinate 225,366 of NZ_LOCO01000003.1, read as the reverse complement.
GCCAGGGCCACGCCGCGACTGTTCCAGCCCAGAACCGTCACAAAAAACACATCGAGCACGATGTTGATGCCGTTGGCGATGATGAGCATCACCATAGGCCCCCGGGGGAACTGGGTACCAATAAGCCAGCCCACCAGGGTGTACTGGCACAGTACCGCCGGCGCGCTCCAGATCCTGATTGCCGCGTATTCGGCGGCCAGCTCGGCCACCGCCGGGCTGGGGTTCATCAGGGTCAGGCCCAGGCTGATCAGGGGCTTATGAAATACAATGAGCATCAGGCCGATGCCGACCGCCAGCACGATGGAGCGCAGCAGCAGCGCTACCTGGGCGAAGGGGTCACGTTTGCCCCAGGCCTGGGCCGCCAGCCCCGTGGTTCCCATGCGCATAAAGCCGAATGTCCAATACAGAATACTGAACAGGTTGGCACCGACCGCCACAGCACCAAGGTATTCCGGACTATCCAGGTGGCCCAGCACGGCGGTGTCCACCAGGCCGAGCAACGGCACGGTCAGATTGGTCAGCATCAGCGGCCAGGCCAGTGCCCACAGGCGATGGTCTGTACTGGTCATTATGGGCCTTTTATGAGTTATGGTTCTCAAAATTCCGTGTTTATCCGTTTTGGATTTAAGGATTTTTTAGCCTTTTCTTGATCTGTGTCTATACTCGATCCTGATGTATCCATAATCAGGCTTTCACTCTGAGGCCATCCGGTGTTGCGAGCGCCGGGGTGTGTCGCAGGGGGATGACGCAAAATCCGACAAGAATAACACTCTGTGGAGACACAGTATGCGCGTGCATGCCAAGCGGGCAGTAGCCCTAGCCGCTGGTCTGTTGTTGCCGGTCACTGTCATGGCTGACTGGACCATGAACATGTCACCCGGGGTGACCAGCACCAGTAACCAGATTTTCAGCCTTCATATGACCATTCTCTGGATCTGTGTCGCCATTGGCGTCATCGTTTTCGGGGTCATGTTCTGGTCAATCTTTGCTCACCGCAAGTCCCGGGGTGCCAAGCCCGCGAACTTCCATGAGAACACCGTGGTGGAGGTGCTCTGGACCATTATCCCACTGGCCATTCTGGTGGCCATGGCGATTCCCGCCACCGCGACACTGGTCGAGATGTACGACACCACCGAATCGGATGTCGACATCAAGATCACCGGTTACCAGTGGCGTTGGCAATACGAGTACATTGACGACGATTTCAGTTTTTTCTCGAACATGTCGACGCCGCGCGACCAGATCCGCAATCGTCAGGCCAAGGGTGAACATTACCTGCTGGAGGTCGATAACCCGCTGGTGATTCCTGTCGGCAAGAAAGTCCGTTTCCTGCTCACCGCCAACGATGTCATTCACTCCTGGTGGGTGCCGGCATTTGGTGTGAAGAAAGATGCCATTCCCGGGTTTATCAACGAGACCTGGACCCGGGTGGATGTGCCCGGCACCTACCGTGGCCAGTGTACCGAGCTTTGTGGCAAGGACCATGGCTTTATGCCGGTGGTCGTCAAAGCGGTGCCTGAGGAGGAATACAACGAATGGGTGGCGGAGCAGAGAGAAATGGCTGAAATGGAACGCCAGTTGACCGAGAAAGACTGGACTCTCGACGAGTTGATGGAGCGTGGTGAACGGGCTTATGCAACCGCCTGTGCCAGCTGCCACCAGGCTGATGGTACCGGTATGCCTCCGGCGTTTCCGGCTCTGAAGGGCAGCCAGATGGCGCTGGAAGATATGGACGCGCACATCGAAATAGTCGTGAAAGGCTCGCCCGGTACCGCCATGCAGGCCTTCGGCAACCAGTTGAGCGAGGTCGACCTTGCCGCGGTGATTACCTACGAGCGGAATGCCTGGGGTAACAACACCGGCGAAATGGTCACGCCCAAAGAGATTTTTGATTACAAGAACCAACAGTAATCAACGCCAGATAACAACAATCACCAGCCATAACAAACGGCGGTAACGGGGGTTTTCATGAGTGCGGTTGCAGATACCCACACCCAGGACCATCATCATGGCCCGGCCAAAGGCATTAGCCGCTGGCTGTTGACTACAAATCATAAAGACATCGGGTCGATGTACCTGATCTTCAGTTTCGCCATGTTCCTGCTGGGTGGCAGCATGGCGATGGTTATTCGGGCCGAGCTGTTCCAGCCCGGCCTGCAGATTGTCGAGCCGGAATTCTTTAACCAGATGACCACCATGCACGGCCTGATCATGGTGTTTGGTGCGGTTATGCCGGCCTTCGTCGGCCTGGCCAACTGGATGTTGCCGCTGATGGTGGGGGCGCCCGACATGGCCCTGCCGCGGATGAACAACTGGAGCTTCTGGCTGCTGCCCTGTGCCTTCCTGATTCTGGTCTCTACCCTGTTCATGCAGGGCGGTGCTCCGGACTTTGGCTGGACCTTCTATGCACCGTTGTCGACGACCTACGGGCCGCCGAGTACCACCTTCTTTATTTTCGCGGTGCACATCATGGGTGTGTCGTCGATCATGGGGGCCATCAACGTGATTGCCACCATTCTGAACATGCGGGCGCCGGGTATGACCCTGATGAAAATGCCCCTGTTCGTATGGACCTGGCTGATTACTGCCTTCCTGCTGATTGCTGTCATGCCGGTACTGGCTGGTGTGGTCACCATGATGCTGATGGACATCCACTTCGGGACGAGCTTCTTTGATGCTTCCGGTGGCGGTGATCCGGTGCTGTTCCAGCACGTGTTCTGGTTCTTCGGGCACCCCGAGGTGTACATCATGATCCTGCCGGCGTTCGGGGCCATCTCGCACATTGTGTCTGCGTTCTCCCGCAAGCCACTGTTCGGTTATGCCTCCATGGTGTATGCGGTGGGTGCGATCGCTATCATGTCGTTCATGGTCTGGGCGCACCATATGTTCACTGTGGGCATGCCCTTGGCGGGCCAGTTGTTCTTCATGTACGCCACCATGCTGATTGCGGTGCCCACCGGGGTGAAGGTGTTCAACTGGGTGACCACCATGTTCCGGGGCTCCCTGAGCTTTGAGGCGCCGATGCTGTTCTCGGTGGCCTTTATCATCCTGTTTACCATTGGCGGGTTCTCCGGACTGATGCTGGCCATCGCGCCGGCGGACTTCCAGTACCACGACACTTACTTTGTGGTGGCGCACTTCCACTACGTACTGGTGCCGGGTGCCATCTTCGGCATCTTTGCCTCTGCCTACTTCTGGCTGCCCAAGTGGACCGGCCACATGTACGACGAAACACTGGCCAAGACGCACTTCTGGTTGTCGTTCATCGGTATGAACCTGGCGTTCTTCCCCATGCACTTCCTGGGGCTGGCGGGTATGCCGCGCCGGATTCCGGATTACGCCCTGCAGTTCACCGACTTCAACATGATCTCCAGTATCGGGGCGTTCATGTTCGGGGCAACCCAATTGCTGTTCCTGTTCATCGTGGTCAAGTGTGTGAAGGGCGGCAAGAAAGCGCCCGCCAAGCCCTGGGATGGTGCTGAAGGTCTTGAGTGGACCGTGCCGTCACCAGCGCCTTACCACACCTTCTCCACTCCACCGGAAGTGAAATGACCGGGAGACTGCACCATGTCTGAGCAAACAGGTGAGAAAACGCCAGAGCGTAAAAGTAATGCGAGGGTGATTGGCTGGTGCCTGTCAGGGGTGGTGGGCATGTTCGCCTTCGGGTTCGCGCTGGTGCCGTTGTATGAGGTGTTCTGTGAGATCACCGGCATCAACGGCAAAACCGGTGGCCGGTATGAAGCCAGTGCCACCCAGCAGGTGGATGAAAACCGGACCGTGACAGTTCAGTTCCTGGCCAGCAACGGCCCAGGTATGACCTGGAAATTCCGTCCGGTGGTTCGAAGTGTGCAAGTGCATCCGGGGGAATCGGTAACCATCAATTACTATGCCGAGAACCCGACCGATCAGCCCATGGTTGGCCAGGCGGTACCTAGCCTGGCCCCCTCCGAAGGCACTCTGTTCTTCCACAAGACCGAGTGTTTCTGCTTTAACCAGCAACCGCTGGAAGCGGGGGAAAGTGTGGAAATGCCGCTGATCTTTATCGTTGACCGGGACTTGCCGGAACACATCACCAAACTGACCTTGTCATACACCCTGTACGATCAGGGCAAGCAGGCGGAAGTTTCAAAGTCCGACCGGGCGCAGACAACAACTAACAATAACGGCTAAGCCATCGGAGACAGTTATGGCGGATAACCAGACCTATTACGTTCCCGAACAGAGCAAATGGCCCATCGTTGCCACTGTCGGGCTGGGGGTGACCCTCTACGGGGTGGCCTCAATCATGGTCAATGGCAAACAGGGTGAAAGCACCACCGGCTCCTGGATCATGTTCATGATAGGCGCCTTGATCATGGCGTACATGCTGTTTGGTTGGTTTGGCGCGGTCATCCGTGAGAGCCGGGCCGGCCTGTATAGCCCCCAGATGGACCGTTCGTTCCGCTGGGGTATGAGCTGGTTTATCTTTTCGGAAGTGATGTTTTTTGCCGCCTTCTTTGGCGCGTTGTTCTATGTTCGGGTGTTTGTGGTGCCTTGGCTGGGTGGTGAAGGCGACAAGGGCAGCACCAACATGCTCTGGGAGGGGTTCCAGGCCAGCTGGCCGTTGGTGAACAATCCGGACCCGCAAGCCTATCCGGGCCCCACGGAAGTCATCGGCCCCTGGGGCTTGCCTCTGATCAACACTATCCTGCTGGTAACCTCATCCTTTACCGTTACCATTGCCCATCACGCCATGAAGGCGGGTGACCGGGCAAAGATCAAACTCTGGTTGATGGCGACCATTGCGTTGGCGGTTGTGTTCATGTTCGTGCAGTCCTATGAATACCTGCACGCCTATCGGGATTTGGACCTGACCCTGCAATCCGGTATCTACGGCAGTACCTTCTTTATGCTGACGGGCTTCCACGGTGCTCACGTATTCCTTGGCACCTTGATGCTGGTGATCATGCTGATACGAATCAACAAGGGGCACTTCACTGCCGACAACCATTTTGGTTTTGAGGCGGCAGCCTGGTACTGGCACTTTGTGGATGTGGTCTGGCTGGGACTGTTTGTATTCGTCTATGTCATTTGACAACAACGTTGGTCATTACGGGACCGGGGTCGGGTTAAGCACCAGATCTCCGGTCCACAGGGAGGTCAGAACCACGGCAATGAGCAATACGCTCAACGCCACCCGAACCGCCAGGGAGTTCACCACCCGGCTGGTTTTGCCACCGTCGCGGATCAGGAAAAACAGGCCACTGAACAGGCTGACCATAACCGCCAACAGCAGTACGACGATAAGAAGTTTTAGCATGGGGTGTCCCTGTTGTTGAATGGTTTTATGGACAGAGTCCCCGGTGCACGATGGGAACCTGATATCACTATAGCAAAGCATGGGTAGGTGCGGTTGATGAATCGCCGATGGCAGTTTGACTGGCGATTGCTGATGTTCAGCGGGCTGCTGTTGCCCGTGCTCCTGAGCCTGGGAGTCTGGCAACTCAACCGGGCCGAGGAAAAGCAGTTGCTTTTGGCGGCCTGGCAGCAACAGGCCAGCCAGGCCGACTGGCCAGAACTGGTCTCAGGCGGATTAGAGAAAGGGCAGCCGGTTGTTCTGACCGGCTGGTATACCGAATACACCTGGCTGCTGGATAACCGAACCCGTGATGGTGTGCCCGGATACGAGGTGTTGACCGTGTTTACGCCGGTAGAGGGGCCGTTACTGGTAGTCAATCGTGGCTGGGTTCGCGGCCCCCGCACTCGGGATCAACTGCCGGAAATCGACACCCCGGGCGGACTGTTTACCCTGGAGGGACGGCTGGATGATTATCCGGTGCCCCCCGTGCTGGCTGAGGATGCGGGCCCAGCCAGTGGCTGGCCAAGACGGGTACAGGCATTACCTGCAGCCACTGTTGAAGACACGGTGGCTAGTCCGGCCGGGATGATCCTCAAGCTCTCAGACTCCGAGCAGCCCGGTGCTTACCGCGCCGATCATGCACCGGATGTAATGGGCCCACAGACCCACTACGGATATGCTGTGCAATGGTTTGCGCTTGCTGCAGCACTGACTATATTGACGTTAGTGGCGAGTTATAAAAAAAATGAAAGAATCCGAAAGACAGGAGCCGATAATGACAACGACAACGGCTGATTCCGTGACCGGGCAGGACCCCCTCAGCCCGGAACAGGTTCGTCGTGGCAGGCGCACCGCCCTGCTGCTGTTTGCAGTGGGTTTTGGGCCGATGATTCTGGCCACCATCATGTTTTATACCGGCTGGTTGAATCCGGTTGGTCATACCAACGAAGGCGAACTCCTGATGCCGCCGGTGCCGGTGCAGGCACTGAACCTGGAAACCTCAAACGGGGTGCCGCTGGCAGAGCGCTTCGGCGCTGATCAGGTCGACCCTAACTGGCTTATGCTTGTGGTCTCAGGTACTTGCGGCACCGATTGTGAGGAGCTTCTGTATCTAGCCCGCCAGGTAAACATCGCCCTTGGCAAAAATGCACCTCGGGTCAGCCGGGCAGCAGCGCTGGGCTCTGTGCCAGCCGGGCTCGAGCAACGCTGGCAGGCAGAGTACAGCTCCATGGAGCGACTGCGCCCGGCACCCGGCGCGGCAGCGGCCTGGCCCACTGGCGTGTCACCCGAGACAGCTCCCCGGATCTTGCTGATCGATCCTTTCGGTAACGTGATGATGCATTACGGCACCGAGCACACTGGCAAGCAAATGCTCAAAGACCTCAAGCATTTGCTGAAGTTGTCGCAGATTGGCTGACCAGGGAGAACGGAACGTGACGCAACAGTTTTCCCGGGAGCAATCTGCTCAAACGGTTAAGAAAATGGCCCGCTGGTCCACCGCTGCCTGCCTGCTGGCGGTGGTGGTGATTATGCTCGGTGCCTGGACCCGACTGGTGGATGCCGGGCTGGGTTGCCCTGACTGGCCGGGGTGTTACGGTTTCCTGACGGTGCCCCAGAGTGAAACCCGCATTGCCATCGCCAATGCCCGTTTCCCCGAGACGCCGGTGGATGTGTCCAAGGGCTGGCCGGAAATGATCCACCGTTACGCCGCAGGCATACTGGGCCTGGTGGTGTTTGGCCTGGCCGCCGCCGCGGTACGCAACCGCCGGGCAGGCGTGCCGGTCAAGCTGCCCCTGTTCATCGCCGCTTTTATCATCTTGCAGGGTGCATTTGGCGCCTGGACAGTGACCCTCAAACTCTGGCCACAGGTGGTCGCCCTGCATCTGCTGGGTGGGTTCACCACGCTTACTCTGCTGCTATTGCTAACGCTACGTTTGCGCAAACGATCCCGGGGCTCTGCCCCTTCAAGCACAGCATCGCCGGCCCTCGCCCGCCTGCGCCCCTGGTTGTACGGTGGTCTTATGCTGGTGATCATGCAAATTACGCTGGGTGCCTGGACCGCAGCCAACTATGCCGCCGTGGCTTGCACGGACCTGCCTACCTGCCAGGGGCAATGGTGGCCGGAAGGTATGGATTTCCAGCATGGCTTTGACATTACCCAGCAGGTTGGCCCGAACTATCTGGGGGGGCAGTTGACGGCGGATGGCCGAGTAGCCATTCATGTAACCCACCGACTGGGTGCCGTCATTGTGTTGGGTTATTTCCTGATTTTGCTGGCGCTGCTATGGCGCCATCGGAGTGACAGCGGGCTGGACAGCAGTATTCTGCTGGTTGCGGCGGCGCTTTTGGTGCAAATTGGCCTGGGGTTGGCCAATGTCTGGTTGCACATACCGCTGGCTATCGCCGTCGCCCATAATGCTATGGGCGCCGGCCTGTTACTGGCGATAGTGCACCTGATCTGGCAGCACCGGCAGCTGCCACAACCTGAAACATCCCCCGCAACCCATACAACAACCATAAACCGGGAGGTAACGGCATGAGCGAGCAAGTCAAAGCGCTGCCGGCCGAGGAGCATGCGAGTTCCCTGAGCAAATCCATTTCCTGGCGGGATTACCTGGAGCTGACCAAGCCCCGGGTGGTTGCGCTGATGATCCTCACCTCGGTTATTGGCATGCTGCTGGCGGCGCCTGGCGTGCCCGGCTGGGGTGTGCTGCTGTATGGCAACCTGGGTATTGCCCTGCTGGCAGGGGCCGCCGCCGTTGTGAACCACGTCGTCGACCAGAAGATCGACACTGTGATGGCCCGCACCCGCAAGCGCCCGGTGGCCACCGGACGGATTGCTGCGATTGATGCCCTGTTGTTTGCCACCGTACTGGCAGCCGTGGGCATGATTGTGCTGGTCTGGCAGGTGAATGAACTGACGGCCTGGCTCACCCTGGCTTCACTGGTGGGTTATGCTGGGGTTTACACCCTGTTCCTGAAGCGGGCCACGCCACAGAACATCACCATTGGTGGCCTGGCGGGGGCTATGCCTCCCTTGCTGGGCTGGACTGCCGTTACCGGTCAGGTGGAGGGGCACGCCCTGCTGCTGGTACTGATCATCTTCGCCTGGACACCGCCGCACTTCTGGGCCCTGGCCATTCACCGTAAAGAGGAATACGCCAAGGCCGGTATTCCCATGCTGCCAGTGACCCATGGCAACAAGTACACCGAGCTGCACATTCTGCTGTATACCCTGATGTTGCTGGCGGTCAGCCTGCTACCTTTTGTCACAGGGATGTCAGGTGGTATTTACCTGATCGGTGCACTGGCACTAGGCTTGAGGTTCCTGCAATACGCCATCCGATTGTTGAAGGGCGATGACCGGCGGGTGGCGTTGAACACTTTCAAATACTCCATCACTTACCTGATGGCGCTATTTGTGGTGCTGCTGGTGGATCATTTTGTCTATTTTTGATTGACAGTTTCCGGGTTTATAAAGTGGAGGCCCAATGGGGCGATCGTTACGCATCACGTTGTTTGTCTTGTTCCTGGTGGTCATGTTGGTATTCGGCCTGACAGTTGGCCGGCAGGTGTTCCTGAAAGGAGCCGGTGAATCGCCAGTGGCGGCGCCCGACCTGAGCCAGTACAACACTTATGTGTACGAGCAGCCAAGACCCCTGGCGGAGTTCACCCTTACCAACGAACAGGGTGAAACCGTCACCCGCGATGACCTGAAGGGCCAGTGGACGTTCGTGTTTGTGGGCTACACCAACTGCCCGGATATCTGCCCGGCGGCCATGGCCAACCTGCGCCAGACCGATAAGCTGTTGTCTGCGGATGTGCCCAAACCGGACTACCTGTTGGTCACGGCAGACCCGGAACACGACACGCCGGAACAGCTGAAAGCCTACACCGGCTTTTTCGGTGAAAACTTCCATGGCCTGACCGGCGACCTGGAGACCCTGCGTGAACTGGCGAAGAGTGTCAGTGCGGTGTTTGTTCATCGTGAGGTGGACGGGCAATTGCTGGTGGACCACAGTGGCCACTTTGCCTTGCTTAACCCCGAGGGCCAGCTTCAGGCTTTGATCCAGCCGCCCCACAAGCCCCAGGAGCTGGCCCAGGCCTACCAGCGCATCACCCAGTGGGCCAAGGCCCGCAACCCCGGCTCCTGAACTGGTGGCCCGCCCTGCGGGCCTGCTGGTTGGGCCTTATCCTGCCAAAGTCACACTGACAATTAATCGGTAGTGACCTACACTGCTCGGCCGTTTCATTGATCGACACGACCTCCGGGCTGCGCTATGACCAACTCGCACTCTGCTGACCCAAGACAGCTGTTTACCGTCCTGACCGCCGGCGCCCTGGTGCTACTGGTGGTGCATGGCCTCGGCCGGTTTATTTACACCCCGCTGTTGCCCTATCTGGTGGCCGACGGCCAATTCAGCGCAGCAGATGGCGCTGCCGTCGCCACCTGGAACTATCTTGGGTACCTGATGGGCGCCATGCTGGCCATTCGCTGGCATCGGATTGACCAGATCCGTGTCATGCTGCCGCTGTTCCTGGCGATCCATGTGGTCACCACACTGGTCATAACCCAGACCGACAACCTCACAGTCATATCCGCAAGCCGCTGGCTGAACGGCGTGGCCAACGGCGTGGTGTTCGTGCAGGCACCCGCGTTGATACTGGAGTGGCTGGTGTTGCGCAACAGGGCCTCGCTCAGCGGCCTGGTCTATATCGGTGTGGGCATCGGCCTGCTGGTGTCCAGCGGACTGGTCACCGGTTCTGCGACCCTGCTTGAAGGCGCCGAGCGCTGGTGGCCTGCGGCGCTGTTGTCGATACCAATAGCCTGGTGGGGCGCCATGCAGCTGCGCAGGCTGGAGGTACCTGTGCGCCAGCACGACGATTCCGGGCAGGTGGTCAGCAACACCCCGTTACTGGATCGCGCGAGTATTCCGTTGTTCCTGTCCTATGCCGGGGCTGGACTGGGGTACATCCTGCCCATGACCTTCCTGCCGCTCCTGGCCAAGATGACCTTGCCCCAGGGCCACGGGCTACTGAACGGCACCTGGGTGATCGTAGCCCTGTTTACCATTCCTGCACCCTGGCTCTGGAACAAGTTGGGAGCCCTGATGGGGGATCTGCCGGCATTGAGGCTGAATTTTCTGATCCAGCTGGCAGGGGTGCTGGCGGCAGTAGTCTGGCCGGGGCCCGTGGGGTTGGTGCTTTGTGCAGCGCTGGTGGGCAGCACGTTCCTGGGTACGGTGCTGCTGACCCAGCGTATCGGGCGGGCGTTGCATCCTCATCAGGGGCCCCGGTTGTCGGCGGCGATGGTGGCGCTTTACGGTTTCACCCAGATGGTTGGGCCGTGGCTCACCAAACAATGGCTGGATGCGGGCGGTACCCTGGGGTCTGCCTTCGGTATTGGGGTGGCGGCGCTGGCGTTTGGGCTTTTGTTTGCGTTCTTTGTGCCCCGGGCTGACTTGTGGCGTTCGCGGTCTTGATGTGGTGTGGACCCAGACTGTGGGTTGTGGGGGATTGATCGGGGTGGTGGGGTATTTTTGCCTTGGAAATGAAACTCGCTGCGCTCAGACATTCATTTCCGGCGGAAAAAAATACCCCACCACCCCGCTCTAGCTGACCACGGCGGTTCCGCTGAAGAAAAAATTGCTGGGTGTGTTTGACGGATACTCTGAGTGCGGGTTGAAGGGTTGGTGTTTCACCGCCAGTGATGTTCGCCGGAGAGCGGAGTTTTGTTGAAACCTGAAGTGAGATGCAGAGGGTGAAAGGCTTAACCTCAGACAGACCATGGTAACCTCTGGATATACCCTTAAAGTTATGCAGGGTGTGGGGGTGTTTAGGTTTTTTTGACCGAATAAAGGTGTCTGAGCGAAGCGAGTTCTTTTTCGGCCAAAAAAACCTAAACACCCCCGCGCCACCCCCAAAACTCCCAGGCTAAACCCAACCACACCCCATGCTCCCAATAGAACACATACTCCCAGAGCTAAAACAAACCCTGAACCAAGGCACCACAGCCTTACTGCAGGCCCCGCCGGGTGCCGGTAAAACGACAAGGGTCCCGCTGGCTCTGTTGGACGCCCCCTGGCGGGACAACCGGAAGATCCTGATGTTGGAGCCCAGGCGGCTGGCGGCCAGGTCGGCGGCTCGGTATATGGCGAAGCAGCTTGGGGAGGCGCCGGGGCAGACGGTGGGGTATCGGACTCGTCTGGATACCAAAGTGTCAGGCAGCACCAGGATTGAGGTGGTGACCGAGGGCATTCTGACGCGCCTGATTCAGAACGATCCGATGCTGGAAGACTATGCCGCCGTGCTGTTTGATGAGTTTCATGAGCGGTCGTTGCAAGCCGATCTGGGATTGGCACTGGTGCGGGAAAGCCAGCAGGCCCTGCGGGAAGACCTGCGATTGCTGGTGATGTCGGCCACCCTGGATACCGCGCCTATTGCCCGGGTGCTGGGGGATGTACCGGTGATCACCAGCGAGGGGCGGGCGTTTCCGGTGGAGGTGTTTTACCGCCCTTTGCCTCGTAATGCTCGGATAGTGGACCAAGTGGTGGCCGTGATTCAGGAGGCCCTGCGGGATCAGACCGGTTCCCTGCTGGTGTTCCTGCCCGGAGCCGGGGAGATTCGGCGAGTGGCGCAGCAGCTGGCGGGGCAGTTGCCGGCTAACGTACTGCTGGCCCCATTGTACGGTAATTTAAAGTCCGAAGAACAGGACCGGGCGATTTCGCCGGCGCCGGACGGTACCCGCAAGATTGTGCTGGCCACGGCGATTGCTGAGACCAGTCTGACTATTGAAGGCGTGCGGGTGGTGATTGATGCCGGTCAGCAGCGCCGGGCGGTGTTTGACCCCAACAGCGGTATGACACGCCTTGTGACCGGGCGGGTATCAAAGGCGTCTGCCGAGCAGCGCAAGGGCCGGGCCGGTCGGGTTGAGCCGGGTGTGTGTTACCGGCTGTGGAGTGAGTCGGAGCAGTTCGGGTTGGCGGACTACACGCCGCCGGAAATTCAGGAAGCCGACCTGGCGCCGCTGGTGCTGGAATTGGCCCAGTGGGGGGCCCGTTCCCCGGAGCAGGTGGGTTGGATTGATGCCCCGCCGAAGGCGCACTGGCAGCAGGCGGTGGAGTTGTTGCAGTGGCTGGATCTGCTGGATGCCGAGGGAGCCATCACAGACCACGGAAAGGCGGCCCGGGAGCTGGGCCTCCACCCTCGCCTGGCCCATATGGTGATCAAAGGCCGTACCCTGGGGCTGGGCCAGCTGGCGGCCGAGCTGGCCGCGCTGTTGGAGGAGCGGGATTTGCTCGGGCCAGGCTCCGGTGCGGATCTGCATGAACGGATTCGGGTGCTGCGGGGCGAACGCGGTCATCGCGGCCTGGACACCGCACGGTTGCAGGCGGTTCGGCAGGCGGCAAAACGACTGTGCCGTGGCCCGCTGGCACAGGATTTACCCTCGGAAACCGACGTTGGGCGGGTGTTGGCCCAGGCCTATCCGGACCGTATTGCCCGCCGCCGCTCAGGGGCCATGCCCCGGTATCAGTTGAGTAACGGCAAGGGTGCGGTGTTGCGGGAGGACGATCCCCTGGCTCGGCAGGACTGGCTGGTGACGGCGGAACTGGATGGCAAGGCCCGGGAAGCAACCATCTATCTGGCGGCACCGGTCGACCTCGCAGACCTGGAGCAGGACTTGTCTAACCATATTGAAGAACGTGAGGAAGCCGTGTGGGACGACAAACGCGGCACCATCGTAGCCCGTCGGGTCCGCAAGCTCGGGGCACTGGTGCTGGCGGAGAAACCGCTGAATCAGGTGGCCCCGGAACTGGTTCAGCAGGGCCTGCTGGACGCGGTGCGCCGTAAAGGTCTGGACAGCTTGCCCTGGAGCGATGCAGCACGCCAGTGGGTTGCCCGGGTGCGATTGCTGACTGCGCAGTTTCCCGGTGACTGGCCGGAGGTCAGCGACCGGTCCTTGCTGGATACCCTGGAAACCTGGTTAGCGCCGTTTATGGCGGGCATGAAGCGCTGGTCTGACCTGGCGGGCATCAACCTCGTTCAGGCCCTGAGTGCCCTGCTGGATTACACGCAACAGCAACAACTGGACGAACTCGCGCCCAGATCTCTGACTATTCCCACCGGCCAGAATGTCACCCTGGACTACTGCGCTGAAAATGGCCCTGTGCTGGCGGCCAAGCTGCAGGCGTTGTTTGGCTGGACCGAAACGCCGAAAGTGGCAGGTGGTCGGGTGCCGGTGGTGATTCACCTTTTGTCACCGGCCCAGCGGCCTTTAGCGGTTACTGCCGACCTGGCCAGTTTCTGGCAGAACGCCTATCCCGAGGTGTGCAAGGACATGCGTGGCCGCTATCCCAAACATCCCTGGCCGGACGACCCACTCACCGCCCAGGCCCAGCAGGGAACGAAAAAACGCCCTGCTCGCTGATATGCAATCCGTTATCTGATCACTTCCCGACTGACTTCAAGGTACTTCTGCCCGTGCTTTTTAACAGCGTTGCCATCAGCGTGCTCGGAGGCAACGTGAACTTCTTCCAGCACATCCGCCAGTTGGCGCAGTTCCTCATTGATCTTGCCCAGGGCGTTTTCCAGGGTATAGGTCAGTTCGTGGACTTCGTTCATGGCCTCGGGGGTCATGTCTCCGGCCAATACCTTTTCCAACTTATTGTTGTATTCCGAGAAGTTGCTAACCGCTTGTTCCAGGGTGTCAGAGGGCTTGCCCTTGAAGTGCTCGACGTCACTGGCGTGGGTGTTGGCGCCGAATGCGAAGGCGGCGCAGGTGAGGATGGCAAACATCAGGTTCTTGGTCATGGGCAGCTCCTTTTATGATAATGCAAAGTATTATCATTTATATTCGTTGTGTCCATGACGCCGGTCAATTATTTTTCCTGAGGTAGCTTGTCCGGAACCGGATTCTGTATAAAATGCGCGCAACCTATCTGGAGTGCCGCTGACACCATGCACCTGGTTTCCTTTGATATCTTCCGTACCCTTGGCTTTCCTGACACCACAGTACTCAAGCCGGAGCAGTTCCTTCGACACAAGGACCTGCTGCGAGACGCCGACTGGGTGCTGTTCCCGGAATACTGGCAACTGAACGCCCTGGTCCATGGGCTCAAGTGCCGCGTGTTTCCAAGCGAGGCCAGCTACCGCATTGGTCATGACAAGGTGGAGATGACCCGTGCGTTCCAGACCGTAGCGCCGGAACACACCCCCTGGACGTTGATCGAAGCCAACGGCCCCCAGGAGCGGGATCTGATCTGGGACACCATGGCCCTGCCCTTTGTGGCGAAGCTGCCCAAGGCCAGTATGGGCGAAGGAGTGTGGCTGATTGAAAACCGCGACGACTGGCGCCGGTACTGCGAACGTACCCACGTACTTTATGCTCAGGAATACTTGCCTATCGACCGCGATGTGCGGGTTGTGGTGGTGGGTGACCGGGTGCTGACGGCCTATTGGCGAACCCAGGCGGAACAGGGCTTCTACAACAACGTGGCCCGGGGTGGGAAAATTGATACCAGCGAGGTGCCAGGGGTGGTCACCGAATTGGCCCTGCGGTTGGCGAGAGAGTTGGGAGTAGACCACGCTGGCTTTGATCTAGCGCTGGTTGACGGCTACCCCTACGTTCTGGAATTCAACCGGCTGTTTGGCAACCAGGGGCTCGGCCAGGGCAGCGATCTAAAAGAGGCCATTCTGGATTATCTGAACCGGCAGAGCTGCCCCCAGGATCCGGACGGGCCGACAGAGCCGACGCCGCTTTGGCCGGTGGCGGTGTGATACAGAATTCTCTGCCAGAGGTCCGGTTTCCGTTGCCGGATTTATGGGTATATATGCGCATTTGCGGTGGTCAGAAAAAAGCCTGATGATCGCGACTATTCACGGGTAACACGGCGAGGCTGTGCTACCCTTTTTTTATGCCCGTTTACCCTGTGGAGGGACACACCACCCATGAATCTGAACCCCAACGCTGACATCGCCGATTATTACAGCGCCGAGACCTTCAAGCGGATCAAGGACTTTGCCGACGGCAAGGAAACCCCGTTTGTGGTCATCGACACCCAGACCATTGACCGTCAGTACGAGGAGCTGGTGGAAGGGTTCCCGTACGCCAAGGTTTACTATGCGGTTAAAGCCAACCCGGCGCCGCAGATTCTGACCATGCTGCGGGATAAGGGTGCCTGTTTCGATATCGCATCGGTGTATGAGCTGGACAAGGTGATGGGCCTGGGTGTGACCGGTGATCGCATCAGTTATGGCAACACCATCAAGAAGGCGAAGGACATTCGCACCTTCTACGAGAAGGGCGTGCGCCTGTTTGCCACGGACTCCGAAGCCGACCTGCGCAACATCGCGAAAGCGGCGCCGGGCTCAAAAGTGTATGTGCGCATTCTGACCGAAGGCACCCTGACCGCAGACTGGCCGTTGTCCCGCAAGTTTGGCTGCCAGACGGATATGGCCATGGACCTGCTGATCCTGGCTCGCGATCTGGGCCTGGTGCCTTACGGCGTGTCATTCCACGTGGGTTCCCAGCAGCGGGAAATCGGCGCCTGGGATGCCGCCTTGAACAAAGTGAAGGTGATTTTTGAGCGCCTGAAGGAAGAAGACGGCATTGAGCTGAAGATGATCAACATGGGCGGTGGTTTTCCGGCCAACTACATCACCCGCACCAATGAGCTGGCGGTGTATGCAGAGGAAATTGCCCGTTTTCTGCGGGAAGATTTTGGTGACGATCTGCCGGAGATCATCATTGAGCCGGGCCGTTCGTTGATCTCTAACGCCGGTGTGCTGGTGAGTGAGGTGGTGCTGATTTCCCGGAAGTCCCGTACCGCGTTGCACCGATGGGTGTTTACCGATGTGGGTAAGTTCTCGGGGCTGATCGAGACGCTGGATGAGTCGATTAAGTTTCCGATCTGGACTGAGAAGACCGGTGAGGGCGAGGACTGTGTGATTGCGGGGCCGACTTGTGACAGTGCCGATATCATGTATGAGCACCACAAGTACCCGTTGCCTTTGAATCTGGCGATTGGTGACCGGATGTACTGGTTGTCGACCGGGGCTTATACCACCACTTACAGTGCGGTGGAGTTTAATGGCTTTCCTCCGTTGAAGGACTACTACATCTGAGTTTGGGAGTCTGGCCGCGGAGCGGGGAGGTCTTTTCCTCTGGAAAAAACAACTCGCTTCGCTCAGACATCTTTTTTCCGGCGGAAAAGACCTCCCCGCCCCACGGCCTGTCGGGTCGGTTCGGGAAGTCTTATTTTGCTACTGTTTTGTGGGTCGCTTTGGCGGCCCTTTTTTATTTCTGCAGGGCTTTTTGGCGCTGTTCTTTGTTTTCGGCCTTGGTTTGCGGGCTGTCGGGTTGGGCCTCATTGAGGTCGTCCGGTTCGGGCAGCGGATCTCTTGGCGGGTAAATCAGCGCCATGGGGTTTTCAGTGACCACCTGGAACCAGGCTTTGATCAGTTTCGGGAAGCTGGATATCCGGGTGTTTCTGGCTCTGAGCGCCACGTTCAGGGCCAGGGTGAAGCTGACGATGAGGTTGACGCCGCCGATCAGCAGGGCGAACAGGGTGAACAGGGCGAAGTCGCTGGCGCCGGGGATGAACACGGACATGGCGTAGCCGACGTCGGCGGAGGAGAAGGCGACGTGGCGGATGTCGATGGGCAGGGCCAGGAGGTAGCCGATGTAGCCGGTGACGCCGAGCAGCACGCCGAACACGAAGTTGCTCATCAGGGCGCCGTAGTGTTCAGCCACGTAGGCGCCGAAGCGGGCGCGGGTTTCCGGCGGCATCAGGGGGCGCAGCAGGGGGTGTTGTTCCAGGCGTTCGGCCAGGTTCAGGTAGGCGGCGCGGTTGTCGAAGTAGCCGGCCACCAGGCCTGAGAAGAACAGCCAGACACCGGCGATGGCGGCGTACATCAAGGCCAGGCTTTGCCAGGGGTGGATGCCGGTGAGCATGTAATCGTAGCGTTCGGTACTGATCAGCGGAACGCCTTGCAAATGGCTGTATAACGAGCCAACGGCGAAAGCCACAGACAGGGCGACGGCGACGTTGCCCATGATGGCGACGAATTGGGTGCGGCCAACCCGGACCAGCAGTTCTGCCAGTTTGCGGGCGTTGGCGCGGCCCTGCTCGCCCTGCTCGACTTTTTCGGCGATGCTGGCGGCAGTCATGGCGGGCTGTTTGGTGGCCACGGTGCAGTGCAGCATGTGGATGATCATGAAGCCGATGCCGTAGTTCAGGCTGACCCAGAGGGTTTCCCAGCCCTTGGTCAGGTCCAGTTGGAGGATCTGGATCTTGATCAGTGCCATGAAGGCGATGATAAACCCGCCTCCGGCGCCGGAGGCCAGCATGGCCAGGTATTCTTTACGGCTGCCGGCAATGTAGTGTTCGCCGTGGTCGCTGGCGTTCTCGGTGACGCTGCGGGACATCAGCCTCAGGTTGGCGCGCCACAAGGCTCTGACGCCGTGGCGTTCGGCGCTGGCCTGGACCAGGGTCTTGAACAGTTCCACGGATCGGTTAAGTCGCTTCACCGGGTCTGCCGGGTCCAGAATATCCAGCAGGTGTTCAATCCGGTCCAGGGTCTGGTGCAGCCGCTCCAGCAGGTGGGTCAGCGCCATGGTAGAGCCGGCGGTGACGGATTTGCGTTGCAGTCGGTCAATCTCTTCACGGCATTGTTCAATCAGTACCCGGGCGTGGGCATCGTCCAGCTCAACGGATTCCTTTTCCTGCAGGGCATGCCCCCAGGATTGCACCAGCGCGGCAATTTCCCGCTGAAGGGCCACGAAGGCGGATTCCCGGTCGATGATCTTCGGGTTCAAGCGCAGGATGTTGGGCTCCAGTTCCTCGGCGGCGACCCAGATGGACATCATCTCCAGGGCGTTGAGCATCTGGCTGTAAATGCGATTTCGGGTGCGTTCCAGAGCCGAGGGTGAAAAGTGCCACAGGGTGGTCAACAGGCGGATCAGAGCCTCATCGGGTATGCAGTGAATCCATTCGGCGTCGTCTTTGCGGTGGAACACCACAAACAACACGTTCTTGACGTTGTTGCGGTCTTTGGGGGCCGGGTTGATCCGCTCGTACAGGCGCTCGCCGATTTCTTTCAGGAAGCCGCGGCGGGAATAGAGCCCCAGGCCAGACAACAACTGGAAAAACTGGGCCTGGTCGAGCCATTCCTGCAGCCGGCCAGACACTGCCAGGTGTACGTCCAGGTTCTCGGTCAGGGCACCTTCCAGTTGCTTCATGCGGTCAACGGCGTTGTGGACGGTTTCGCCCCGTTGCGGGCGAATCCAGTCCACCACCAGGCTGAGTGTTTTCAGAGCGCTGGTGTCTTCATCCGCGAGCTGGTTAATCAGGGTGGCCAGTTTCAACACAGAGTCCTTGCTTGAGCATGGGGCTTAACGGCTTCCATACGATGTTTGTTTGCTGACAGATGATACTCAGGCCGGTCGACGGCGCAGATCCAGAGTAAAGGCTATGGGTAACACCAGCAGGCTGTACCCTACCATCACCATGATGGCGTGGCGGATATCCCCGCTCCAGTCGGCAATCAGACCGCCGATCATGGGCACTGAAAACGCCAGGGTATAACCCACCAGAAACGTGCCGGCCGACAACCTCCCGGTTTCCTCCGAGCGTACCAGCAGTGGTGGCAGCGCAACCAGCAGAATCAGCAGGATACCGGCAACAAAACTCATCAGGGTGGCGCTGAATATGGCTGGCCACCCCTCAAGGACAATGGTGCCGCTGGTGCCGACAATACTGAGCACCGCCATCAAGATGATCATGCTGCGCTTACCTACCCAGAATCGGGCCATCTTGAGCATCAGCAGCGAGGCCACCACTTGCGCAAAGTTATACCAGAAAAGCGCGTCTGCCAGCTTCTCAAAATGCCCCTGCTGTGCCAGCAGGTTCCCCATGTAGGCGTTAAGGCCAAAAAACATGGAGCCGGACAAGCCCAACAGCAGGCCAATACGCAGGGTCAGCGGGTTTTTCCAGTCTGGCAGCCAGGCGCTGCGGCGCACCGGCCGTGCCAGGTCCCGCTTGGGCAGAAACAGGGCTGCGGCAACCAGAAGTGCCGGTAACGACCACACCAGTAGCGTGGCGCGCCAGCTGTTATCCAGCAATGGCATGAGCACCGGTAATGTGATGCCGGCACCAATGAATTCGCCCATCAACATGCCGTTCATGTAGATGGCAGAGCCGATGGCCAGGTGATGGGGCGCCAGCCAGCGTGGCAGCAAAGCCGGTAATGCCGGTTGCATCATGGCGACGCCGAGCCCCATGACCGCGCTGGCGAGCATCAGGGTGAAGGTGTCTGGCACCAGGCCGCGGCCCGCAGAGCCGATCACCATGATCACCATGGCCATGGCCAGGGTGTTTCTGGGGCCGATGCGGGAAATGGCCAGGGAGCCAGGCATGGCGCCAATGGCCAGCATCAGGATGGGTAAAGTGGTGAGGGCGCCAGTCAGGGCCTGCGTAAGCGCCAGTTCATCTGAAATAAATGGCGCCAGTGGCGGTGCCACCAGTACCGGAATTCTCAGGTAAACACCGGCCAGCCAAAGCAGCACCGCCACCGGCAGCAGCCTGGCTGGCGATGGCGGTGCAGTTGTTGCCGAAGGGGTTGTCACGACCAGCGGGTTCAGTCTTCGCTGGTGTCGGGCAGGTAGGCGCCGTCTTCGTCGTGTACTTCGCGGCCGGTGACCGGAGGGTTGAAGGCACAGATCAGGCGCATGTCTTCGGTGCCGCCGTACAGGGTATGCTGGTCGTGCTTGTCGAGTGCATACAGGGTGCCGTCGGTGATCTCGTGGGTTTCGCCGGTGGCCTTATCCAGAATTTTGCCGTTACCGGCAACGCAGTAAACCGCTTCCAGGTGATGCTTGTACCAGAGGTTCAACTCAGCACCGGCGGGAATAATGGTTTCGTGGAACGAGAAACCCATGCCGTCTTTTTTCAGCAGCATGCGGCGGCTGGTCCAGCCTGGGCCGGTGACTTCGCGCTCGGTACCGATAATGTCTTGCACTCGTACAATTTTCATTCGCATTCCTCATTGTGTGATGGAATAGCCGTACAGTATAAACATGCCGGTTAAGGCCGATTCAACCGCCAATCGTCGTAAACCATCATGGCATGCTCAATGGCGGTTGCCAGAATCTGTCGTTGCTGGTGGCCGAGAGATTTTCGCTTGCGACAACGGTCGAAGGCTTTCTGGATCTCCCGGCGACTGTGTTTATCGAGCCGCTCCAGCCAGTGCTGATCGGCCGGTTCCAGCTCCAGCAGGTCCCGTCCGGCGTGGTTCCGGTGGCTGATGTGCCACCAGTGATCTACTGCCCTGCCCAATACAACATAGCCGAACTGGCTGTCCTGTACGGGGCCGAACGTGGCGCTTTTCAAACCGTCTTTCAGGGGGCCGATGTTCAGTGCCGGGAGCAGCAGCCGGTCACCGTAAAAGTAGCTGCCGGCGGCACCGATCAGCCCACCCACCAGGGCTCCGGTGCCAAGGGAGGTGCCGAAGGTCGCGGCGTCAATGCCGGCACCCCCGACCGCACCCGCACCAAAGCCGGCCCCGGCCAGATACTTCTTGCTGACCGCCCAGTGTTTCCGGGTGTCTTCGGAGAACAGGTCGTGCTGGTTGGCCCATTCCAGCTCTGCCTCCTGGCGCTGGATACGTTGATGCTGGTACAGGTGTTCAATGTTCACCCGCAGGGTCTGTTCGCGCTGGCGCTGATGCCGATACCAGCGGTCCCGCAGGGTTTCAGCCAGGGAAGCATCACTGATGCTGGCCACCTGATCCAGGGTGAGTGTGCGCTTCTCCTGATAGGCCATCATGTCTTCCAGGGCTCGCGCGATTAGGCCGGCGGCCTGGTGGCGGCGCTGTTGTCGTTGCTGGGCCAGCAGGTCGGTGGCCCGGGCGAGGGTCTGCTCCCAGTCCGGTTCAAGCTGTCCGAAGGCTTTGAGCAGGCTGAGATGCTGCTCGAATGGGGCGCGAACGGCGTCGAACTTGCGGACAACCTGAAAGAACTGGCCGAGTGCGGCCTGCCAGGTATCGCTGTAGTCGTCATCACCGATGCTGTTGATCAGGGCCAGGCTTGGCCGGCCAGTCCAACGCAGGATGGTCATTTCAGCCTCGTGCTCGGTACTGTAGGGCACGGAACCATCCACCACGTAAATGATCCCGGCGCCTTCGATAACGGGTGTCAGCAATTCGCATTCATCCACGTAGCGATCGTCGCCCTGGTGCTGGAGCACGAACGCCCGGACGGTTTCCGGATGGTCGGAGGCCGACAGGCTGTGGGCTTCCAACCACTGCAGTACCCGCCGGGGTCGCTGGAAGCCGGGGGTGTCGACCAGGGTGTACAGCTGCTGGCCATCAACACTGAGCGGGTAGGCCTGTCGGGCCCGGGTGGTGCCCGGTTCAAGGGCAATGGCGATGGCGTCGTTCTGGGACAGGGTGGCCACCACGCTGGACTTGCCTTTGTTGGGATGGCCGACCACGGCGAAAACCGGCTGCTGGCTCATGGGCTTTCGGTTCCGGTCTGGTAGGGGTTATCCGGCACGGACGGCAGCACGGTGACCTGGGCAAAGCCCGCCGGTAGGCGCTCGGTAAATCGCAACCAGGGTTGGATCAAGTGGTCGGCTGGTGCGCGGTTGGCGTCGGAGGCCAGCGGTAGCACCAGTACACGGGTATCCCCTGGCCACTGCTCCCGGGCATGGTCCAGGAAGTCGTGCAGCTCGCCGGTGGGGGGTTCCCAGCTGCGGGTAACCACCATAACGCTGGGTTCCGGGCTCTCTGACAGGGCCTGCGCCAGGGTTGCCAGCACCCGGTCATCCTCTTCCAGGGAGGCGCGCCCCCCGGCCTTTAGGATCTGGGTCTGGTTACCAAGCAGTTGTTGCGGTAACTCCGGCTCACCGGCACCGGCCCAACAGACAATATGGTCCGTGTCTGATAGTTCGACGGTCTGGGCCCGGGTGGTGGTGTCGGGGAGATCGTCGGCATCGTTATGCTGATTGCCGGTGTCCAGGGTCGGGGTTTCCATGCGCCAGGCCAGCGCCTGCATGCCGGGGTGCTGTTGCAGAAGCTGGCCGGCCTTGTGAATGGTCAGCCAGTGGCTGGCCGCGAGCAGCAGCAGACGGGGCAAGAGCACCCAGGTTAGCCACAGCATGACGACAAACGGCCACCATTGGCCCCATTGCGCCGGAGCTGTGCCGGGGCTGTCCGGCGCCGCCCGGAAAAACCGCGTGGCCTCGACCAGTTCCTGGGACGGCACAGCTGCCGGCAACAGCCAGCCCCAAGGGGTGGCAAGCGCCTGCACCAGTGTGTGATACCCGCCGGCGGCCGTGTCGAGTGTGGTGCTCCAGCCGAAGGCCAGGTCTTGAATAACAAGCAGCACCAGCAAGGTCAGAAGCCCTGTGGTGGCGAACGCGGTGCCGCCGGCGTGGGCGGCACGGGCCATCAACAGCGGTTGCAATTGTGCCAGGGTTTGCCCCGGCAGCTGCGGCTGCAACCGCCGTTGCAACCAACCCCAGGGCTGCCAGCCGGCGACCGCCTGGAGGGTGGTTGCGACAGCCAGCAACAGCTGCAGAAGTACAAATGCCAGGAACACCGTGATGTTGATGCGCTGGCCGCCGTCGTAGAACAGCAGTCCGGCCATGGTAATCACCCCAAACAGTGCCCCGGCTGCGATAAAACCATGCTGAATCCGTTGCCACTGCAACTCGAGCTTGTGGTTCGCCTGGCTTGCCCTGCCGGGGCCGCTGAGTCGCTGCATGTGTGCCAGCCAGGCCGCTGCGTTGGGCCGAATGCCCTGCTGTTCGCAGTCCAGTGCAAAACGCCGGTCCCGGCGGTGCAGAAAGGCGGGGGCTTGCTCCCTGTCGCGCTGGATGCGGTCATCAAATTCCAGCAGCAGACGAAGGGGGTGGTGGCTCATGCAGAATCCTGTTGCATTCGGTCGGTTATGCTTTCCTGCTAGGATATAGCCAACAACGCCCGTTAAGCCAGCCGGAACGCCCTATGCCCCACCACCTGATGAACCTGCGTAACGTACCCGACGACGAGGCCGACGATATCCGCGCCCTGTTCGAAGAGCATGAGGTGCGCTATTACGAAACACCACCCAGCCGCTGGGGCATCAGCATGGGCGGTTTCTGGGTGCATGACGATGACGAGGCGGAGCGCGCCCGGGCGCTGTTAGATGACTACCAGGCACGCCGCCTTCAGGCCCAGCGCGAAGACTACCTGGCCCGTTGCCAGCGTGGTGAAACCGGGCTCTGGTATCAGTTTCGACGCCGGCCGGTCACCTTCCTGGCGGCACTCATCGCCATTGCCGTTATTCTCGGGTTGAGCCTGTTACCGTTCATTCGCCTGGGCTGATTGTGGCCCGGCGCCCTGGCGAGCCAGGAACCGGGCCGCCTGATCGACCGCATTGCCGGCGGTCAGAAAGCTGGTGACATGGCCCCGCAGGCGCATCCGGTAGATCTCGTGATACACCCCCTGGGCATCCAGGGCCTCGGCAAAACGCTCGGCCTGACTGAACGGAACCAACATATCCATGGTGCCGTGAAACAGGAAAAACGGCGGCGTTGCTGCACTCACATGGGTAACCGGAGACGCCCGTTGGTAACGATCGGGTTGTTCTTCCAATTCAGCCCCCAGAAGCTGACGCAATAGCCGGCCAGAGCCAAAGGCGGGCAAGTCCGCTGGAAGCCCGCCGGCCACCGCAGCCTTTAGAGCTGTTTCCGGGCCGCCATGGGGCCTGTTCAGATCACTGTCGGTGCTGGCCACGGTGGCCAGCAGGGCCACCAGGTGAGCGCCCGAGGAGAAGCCGAAGCCAGTGACCCGGGAGGTGTCCAGGCCATAGCGGCCGGCATTCCGGTTCAGCCAGTGGCGGGCGATCTGCAGGTCGTGCAGCTGCGCCGGAAACGTGAAATCCGGGGCGAACCGGTAATCCACGTTGAGCACGGCGAATCCCTGGCTGGCCAGGGACTCCGCCACCCAGGTCATATCGCTTCGGGAGCGACGCTCCCAACCACCACCATGAACCATCAGAACTACCGGGGCAGGATCAGTGCGCTCAGGCACGTAGAGATCGGCGTACAGCGGCTCTGGCCAGGTATCCGGTGAATATTGGAGTGAGGAATGAACGGTGAACCCGGTTTCCGGCAGGGTAACGGAGTGTGATGGCGTTGGCTGGTGGCTGGCGCAACCTGTCAGGAACAGGGCGGACATAGCCATGATGGCGCTGATATACCTGACATTACGAACGATCACCCCCCTGCCTCCTTAAGGCTTACCAATTATTCCGATGATACGAGCTGCCGCTGAAGATGGATGTTGATGGGGTATGTGTCCGGTTCGCAGGACGCTGTCTGAAAAGCCGGACACGTCTGAGAAGGCCGCATTGCCGGGGATCGAAGGTGATTTGAGCCTGTGCATGTCCGGAAATCCGGAAGCTTTCACCTGTTGACTCTTTGCTTTTTGAGATTAAATCAATAAAAACAGTCGGTTGGGGTGTTGGCACAGGATCCGCAAGGGCATGTTTGCCTCCCGTGAGGCGTTTCCAAAAACAACAAACAAGGAACGATCATGAAACCCATAGTGATCTGGCCCTGATCGAGGCCGAGCTGCCGACTTTCGATTTGCCCCCGGACCGGGGGCTTTCTATACTTCCGTGACTACGTCCGGAAATCCGGACGCCCAGGGTTGCCCCATGAACCAATTCCGGCCCGTGAGTACGCGGTACATGACCGAGCTGTTTACCGATAAAAACAAGAGTGGTCTGACAAGAGACCTGATAGAAGCGCTGTTTCCCATGTTTGAGGAAGCCAGTGCCGGTGCCATTGCCGTGGACCGGCATACCCGGATTACCTGGATTAACAGCAGCTATTCCCACCTGCTGGGCCTTGGCGACCCAGCCCAGGCAATCGGCAAACCGGTGCGCCAGGTGATACCCCAAACCCGAATGCCGGAGGTGGTCGAAACCGGCAAACCCCTGCTGTTGGACATCATGGAACACAACCAGCAGCAGTTGGTGGTTACCCGGCTGCCCTATTACGACCAGCAGGGTGAGATCGAGGGGGCGGTTGCCTTCGTCCTTTATGATGACCTGCAACCGCTGACGCCACTGGTATCAAAATACCGTCGCCTGCACCGTGATCTCGCCGCCGCCCGCAAGGCGCTGGCGAAGAAGGCCCGGGGCACCCGTTACAGCCTTGGAGACTTTGTTGGTGGCAGTCCCGCTGCCCTGGAAGTCAAACGGCGTGCCCGTCTGGCCGCTGGCCGGGACATGCCAGTGCTGCTGCTGGGAGAAACCGGTACCGGCAAGGAGGTTCTGGCCCAGGCGATCCACGCGGTATCGCCCCGGGCCGACAAACCCTTCGTTGGGGTGAACGTGGCGGCCATTCCGGAAAATCTGCTGGAAGCGGAGTTTTTTGGTGTGGCGCCGGGTGCCTATACCGGAGCTGACCGGCGTACCCGTGATGGCAAGTTTCAACTGGCCAACGGGGGCACCCTGTTCCTGGACGAAGTGGGCGACATGCCGCTGCCGTTGCAGGCGAAACTGCTGCGGGCCCTCCAGGAGGGGGAAATCGAACCCCTGGGTTCAAACAAGGTGGCCAATGTGGATGTTCGGGTCATCGCGGCAACCAGCCGGAATCTGGAATCGATGATTGCTGAGGGCAGTTTTCGGTCAGACCTCTATTACCGCCTGAACGTGCTGGAAATCAACATACCGCCGCTACGGGACCGCTTGGCGGATCTCGGGGTGCTGTGCGAGGCGCTGCTGGGTGAAATCTGCGAGGGCCAGGGGCTGCGGGGGGAAATTACCGATGCCGGGGTGGCGGCTCTTGGCAGCTATGACTGGCCGGGCAATATCCGGGAATTGCGCAACGTGCTGGAGCGGGCGTTGACCATGAGTGAGGATGGCGACCTGCTGGATGCCGATGCCATCTTCAAGGTATTGCCGAGGGCGAGCCAGCGCACTGTGCCGGCCATGGCGCCCAGGCCGGTGCGGCCGCTCGCCCAGACCCTGGCCGAGGCGGAGGCACAGGCCATCGAGCAGGCGCTGCTGGCCTGCCGGGGTAACCGTACCAAGGCCGCCCGTCTGCTGGGCATTTCCCGGTCGGTTTTCTATGAAAAACTGGCGAAGCTGTCCTGAATCCAAGACATATGTCCTGTTTTTAGGACACTTCACTCCGACCAAGGTCTTGAAGTGTCCGGTCAGCCAGACGCTCCGATGTTTCTGGAATATGGGGGAAGATCATAATTAATTGATAAATAAAGACTTTGTTTGGATGGCACGGTGTCTGCTATAGCCTGAATGCAGGACGTCAGAACAACGCTCGAAAACAACACTGGCGCACATTCGTTGGACCCGAACCGGTCAGTCGCGGTTTCGTGCGTTGTCTGATTCAACTCAGACCAGCCTTTCGGCACCAAGACCGAAAGGTGGATGACAACAACAAGAAGGATCCATTTCATGTCGATCAAGCAAAAGCTCTCGCGTCTTACCTATGGTATTACCGCTGCGGCTGTGATTTCCGGCAGCCTGATCAGCAGCGATGCCCTGGCATCGGAACGAGTCCGTTGGCAGGTGCCCCTGGCATTCCCGTCGCATCTGATAGGCCTGACTACCCCGGTCAAACACCTGACTGAGAACCTGAAAGCGGTTTCTGGCGGCAATATCCAGCTTCGTTACTATGAGCCGGGCGAGCTGGTACCCCCGTTTGAAATCATGGAATCCGTCAGCACAGGCAAGTACCCCGCCGGTTACACCTGGGTGGGTTACGATCAGGGTACTATTCCCGCGTTGCCGTTGTACTCTGGCGCCCCCTTCAACATGGAACCCCCTGCCTACCTGGCCTGGTATTACCAGGGTGAGGGCCGCGAGTTACTTGAAGAAATCTACGCCAAACGCAACATCCATCCCATGCTGTGTTCCATCATCGGCCCCGAGGGAGCCGGCTGGTTCGCCAAGCCGATCGAAAGTCTGGATGACATTGATGGCCTGAGAATCCGCTTTGCCGGCATCGGTGGCAAGGTACTGGAAAAGCTGGGTGCATCAGTCACCATGATTCCGGGCGGTGAGCTGTATCAGGCCCTGGAGCGCAAGACCATCGATGCCACCGAGTTCTCCCAGCCAGCCATCGACAAGATGCTGGGCCTGGACCAGATCATCAAGAACTACATCATGCCGGGTTGGCACCAGACTCTGACCACTTCTCACCTGCTGGTGAACAAGGACGTCTGGAACAAGCTCAAGCCTGAAACCCGCGCCGTGATCGAAATGGGCTGCGAATCGGCAACCCTGAAAGGCTTCGCCGAAAGTGAATGGGCCCAGCCCACCGCCCTGCGGGATTACGAGAAGGAAGGCGTAAACGCCCAGACTCTGCCGGAGCCGGTACTGCGTGAGCTGCAGAAAGTCACCAACGAAGTACTGGACGAGATCGCAGCCGGAGACGAAATGTTCCGTCGCGTTCTGACCAGCCAGCGTGAGTTTATGGAACACCACTCCATCTGGCACTCCAAGGGCTACCTGCCCCGGGACTTCTATCAGTACGACTGATACCGAGTCCTGAACCTGTGGATGCCGGCGTTGCCGGCATCCACCCCGAATTTTCCCTGATTATGTCGAGGTGATTGTGACTCACGAGCACGAATCCCCCAAGGCGCCCGTGCCTGCTCAGGCGGGGTCTGGCCTGCCCTACAACCGGTTGTCCTGGTGGCTGGACCGGTTTGTGGCTGGCGTTGGCAAGCTCAGTTCCTGGCTATGGATTGCCGTGCTGGTGGTGGTGCTGGCCAACGTGTTCAGCCGTTTCATTCTCAATGCCGGATCGATCTGGCTTGAGGAATTGTCCTGGCACTTCTTCGGTGCCGCCATGATGCTCACCCTGGGCTTTGCGGTGGTGAAAGACGATCACGTTCGGGTGGACGTGTTGCGGGAACGGTTTTCCCTGAAATGGCAGGCGAGAATAGAGCTGGCGGCCATCTTGTTACTGGCGCTGCCCATCGTCTACCTGATGGTGGAAACCCTGATTCCCTACGCCTACAGCTCTTATGTGTACAACGAGCGTTCCCAGGCCCCCAGCGGCCTGCCCTATCGCTTCATCTTCAAGAGCGTGCTGCCCATCGGCATGACCCTGGTGGGTATTGCCCTGGCTTCCCGGGCCCTGCGTTGCTGCACGCTGCTGTTCCGATTTCCCCGCGAGATTGCCACGCCCGAGGGCTATGGCAACGGCGAACACCCGCATCCGTAACGAGGCACAAGAATCATGGGCTTGGAAACACTTCTGGTTATTGCCATGTTCGCCGCCTTCATGGTGCTGTTGCTGCTGGGTTTTCCAGTGGCCTGGTCATTGGCGGGCATAGGCCTGGTGTTTGCCGTACTGGCGAACTTTCTGATTGAACATTTTGATGCCGACCTCTGGTTCACCTGGAACGGCACCATCGGCGTCCTGGATGCCCGATTGTATGGAGTGGTGGCCAATGAACTGATGGTGGCGCTACCGCTGTTTATCTTTATGGGCATCATGCTCGACCGCTCCGGCATTGCCGAGAAGCTGATGCACAGCCTGGTGCGGGTACTCGGCCCGCTGCGCGGTGGCTATGCCATTACCGTGGTAATTGTCGGTGTGCTGCTGGCGGCTTCTACCGGTATTGTCGGGGCTTCGGTGGTGTTGTTGGGCATGTTGTCCCTGGGGCCGATGATGCAGGCCCAGTACAACAAATCCCTGGCGGTGGGTACGGCGTGTTCCGTGGGCACCCTGGGTATTCTGGTGCCCCCCAGCATCATGCTGGTGTTGATGGCGGATCGTTTGGGCACGTCCGATGCGTCTGTCGGTAAGCTGTTCATGGGAGCGCTGATTCCGGGCCTGATGCTCGGCGCCATGTATATCCTGTACATCCTGATTGCCTCCTTCATCAAAAAGGACCTGGCCCCGGCGCCGAAAAACCGGGAGCCGCTGGATCTCAGGGCGCTTCTCGATGTATTCCTGGCAGTGGTGCCGCCCATGGCGCTGATCATTGCGGTGCTGGGTTCCATTTTCTTTGGCATTGCCACCACCACCGAAGCCTCGGCCGTGGGGGCGTTCGGGGCCCTGCTGATGGCGCTTCTGAGCCGGCGTCTTAACGTCAAGGTACTGCGGGAATCCCTGTACCAGACCAGCCGCACCACGGCCTTTATCTTCGGCATCTTTATCGGCGCCACGGTATTTGCTGCCGTCCTTCGCGGCCTGGGCGGCGATGATGTGATTCGCGATGCCATTACCGGTTTGCCGTTCGGCACCACTGGCATTCTGATCACCGTGCTGTTCATTACCTTCCTGCTGGGCTTCTTCCTGGACTGGGTGGAAATCACCCTGATCATTCTGCCCCTGGTTGCCCCTGTGGTGTTCTCCCTTGGCGTGGAGCCGGTGTGGTTTGCGGTGATGTTCGCCATCTGTCTGCAGACCTCGTTCCTGACCCCGCCGGTTGGTTTCTCCCTGTTTTACATCAAGGGTGTTTGCCCACCGGGGATCACCACACGCCATATCTACCTGGGGGTGCTGCCGTTTATTGCCCTGCAGGTGCTCGGACTGGCGTTGGTTTTCTGGTTCGAACCCCTGGCCACCTGGCTGCCCAACGAAGTCTACGGAGGTCGTTGATATGACCGCCCTGTACAAGACCAATAACAAACCGATCATCAACAAGGAGACAGTGTGATGCGTCTTCACAACCAAGTTGCACTCATCACCGGCGCCGGCCGGGGCATTGGCCGGGCCATTGCCGAACATTACGCCCGCGAAGGCGCCCGGGTAGCGGTCGCGGACCTGACGCTGGAAAGTGCCGCCGACACCGTCGCTGCCATCGAGCAGGCGGGCGGCACGGCCATGGCCCTGGCCATGGATGTCACCGATGAGCAGGCGGTGGACCAGGGGGTTGCCGCCATCATTGAGCAATGGGGCCGGCTCGATGTGGCCCTGGCCAACGCCGGCATCCAACACATTGACCCGGTGCATAAACTGGCCTTTGCCGACTGGAGCAAGGTGATGAACGTGCACCTGGACGGCGCCTTCCTGGTGACCCGCGCCGCCTTGCGCCAGATGTACACCCAAGGTGGGGGTACTATGCTGTATATGGGCTCGGTACACTCGGTGGAAGCCTCGCCGCTGAAAGCGCCCTATGTAGCCGCCAAGCACGGCATGCTGGGCCTGTGCCGGGCGGTGGCGAAAGAGGGTGCCGAGCATGGGGTACGTAGCAACATCATCTGCCCCGGCTTTGTACGCACCCCGCTGGTGGACAAGCAGATCCCAGAGCAGGCCAAAGAGCTGGGCATTTCCGAGGAAGAAGTGATCAGCAAGGTGATGCTCAAGAACACGGTGGACGGCAAGTTCACCACCCTCGAAGACGTATCAGAGCTGGCGGTGCACCTGGCGGCCTTCCCGTCCGCCGCCCTCACTGGCCAGTCGATCGTGGTCAGCCACGGCTGGCACATGCAGTAATTTTCTGGAGAGACGGATGAGCAACACAGAACAATCACCGGTTGTCTGGACCCCGAGCCAGGAAACCCTCACCGGTTCCCGAATGGGCCAGTTCCAGGCCTGGCTTGAGCAACAGGGCTTTGGCCCGTTTGCCGATTACCACGCCCTGCACCAGTGGTCGATCACCGAACTGGACACCTTCTGGCAGAAAGTCTGGGATTATTGTGGCCTGGTCTGCGACACCCCCGCCAAGCGGGTGCTGGGCCGCCGTGAGATGCCCGGCGCCGAATGGTTCCCCGGCATGAAACTGAATTTTGCCGCCAACCTGCTGCGGCTGGCGGACGGCGATCATGCTGACAAAGAAGCCGTGGTGGCCTACTGCGAAACCCGCCCGGTACTGCGCAAGACCTACGCCGAACTGAAAGCCGACGCCGGCGCCCTGGAAGCCTTCCTGCGCAGCAGAGGCATCCAGAAGGGCGAACGCGTGGCTGGCGTGGTCACCAACGGCTACGAAGCCCTTGTGGGCATGCTCGCCGCCACCAGCTTGGGCGCCATCTGGAGCTCCGCGTCGCCGGACTTCGGCATTGGTGCCATCAACGACCGCTTCGGCCAGATCGAACCCTCCGCGTTGATCGTGGTGAATGGCTACGGTTATGGCGGAAAGGTGTTTGCCCGCCAGGATGACTTTGCCGAATTGATCGCTGGCCTGCCGTCCCTGAAAGTGGTGGTCAGCGTTGCGCAACTGCCAGATGAAACCCCGATTCCAGGGGGGATGGTCACCACCTGGGACGACGCCCTGAAGGCGGGCGAAGGCCAGGCCCCCTCATTCACCCCAGTGGACCCGGACCACCCGGTTTACATCCTCTATTCCTCCGGCACCACCGGCAAACCCAAGTGCATCGTTCACGGCACCGCCGGCCTGTTGGTCAACCACGCCAAAGAGCTTATGCTGCACGGCGACGTGGGTCCGGACGACCGCTTCCTCTACTTCACCACCTGCGGCTGGATGATGTGGAACTGGCAGGCCTCCGCCCTGATGACCGGCGCCGCCGTCATTACCGTCGACGGTTCCCCGGGTTACCCGAGCCTTAATTTCCTGTGGGAAACCGTAGCGAAAGAGCGGGTGACCCACTACGGCACCAGCGCCCGCTTCATCGCCGGCTGCCGCAAAGCCGAACTGCAACCGGCCAAAACCCTGGACCAGAGCCACCTGCGCGTGGTCTTCTCCACCGGCTCCCCACTGCTGCCGGAAGACTACGACTGGGTCTATAGTGATGGCGCTCCCAACGTATTACTCGGCTCCATCGCCGGCGGCACCGACATCTGCGGCTGCTTTGTGGGATCAACGCCACTGCTGCCGGTACGAAGAGGCGAAATCCAGTGCCGCTTCCTGGGCGTGGACGCCGTCGCCTACGGCGATGACGGCCAGCCGGTCAGCGAAGGCCGGGGCGAACTCGTTTGCCGCCAACCGCTGCCCTCCATGCCCGTCAGCTTCTGGCAGGATCCGGACGGCGAACGCTACAAAGACGCCTACTTCAACACCTTCCCCGGCGTCTGGGCCCACGGCGACTTCATCGAATTCACCGAGCACGGCGGCGCCATCATCTACGGTCGCTCCGATGCCACCCTCAACCCCGGCGGCGTAAGAATCGGCACCGCCGAAATCTACCGCCAGGTGGAAACCATCAGCGAGGTGAAAGACAGCCTCGTGGTCGGCCGCCAGATCGACGGCGACGTGGAAGTGGTCCTGTTCGTAGTCCCGGCCGACGGCCAGACCGTCACCGACGACCTGATCAAAACCCTGAAAACCCGAATCCGCGAAGGCGCCAGCCCCCGGCACGTACCCAAACACATCGTGGAAGTGCCCGACATTCCCTACACCCGCAGTGGCAAAAAGGTGGAACTCGCGGTGGCCCGGCTGGTCAATGGCTCAAGTAAAGCGGACAACCGGGATGCCCTTGGCAATCCGGAAGCCTTGGACCGGATACGTGAGCGGTTGGTGGAGGTGGGGTTATTACCCGACTGAATCAGGATAAATGTGAGCGAGAGATGCACCAACACGGGCTGTTTTGTTGACAAAACAGCCCGTGTCTGCGAACCCTGAGACGATGTCATCGGACTACCCGTACAGCGTTTGAGAGTGACAGGGGGAGGGTTTTCCAAAACCTTGCGGAGCCATGGATGGCGGAGCAGAGCTTACAGGGAAGTATTCACAGCGTGTTTTGGAAAACCCTCCCCCTGGCACGCTGACACCACACCTGATAAATGTTAGAAAGTTTCGTAAATTCCCGCCATTTCATCGTCCTGTAACCGAAGATCAGGCATTTTTAGTCCGTTCTTATACTAAGATCGTAACCAAAGTTTGGTAAAAAATGCTATCTTAGTAGGTCTATCAAAAGTTCCGAATCAGTCATCGGCATAACCAGCCGTTCACAAGACGCCTGACCGTGCCATGACCGTCCTGAACCCACCCATTTGCCTGAGGACGAAAATGACAACATCCAAAGCCAAGATTGTCTACACACTGACCGATGAGGCCCCCGCCCTCGCCACCCGGTCACTGCTTCCCATCCTGGAAACCTTCGCCAAGCCGGCTGGTATCGACTTTGAAACCAGCGACATCTCTCTTGCGGCGCGTATTCTGGCAGGCTTCCCGGACTACCTCGAAGAAAACCAGCGCGTTCCGGATGCCCTGGCTGAATTGGGTGAGTACACCAAGGATCCGGACGCCAACATCATCAAGCTTCCGAACATCTCCGCGTCCATTCCCCAGCTCCGTGCCGCCATCAAAGAGCTGAACGAACAGGGCTACAAGGTTCCGGAATATAAAGAGCACCCGGAAACCGACGAAGAGAAAGAAATCCACGCCCGTTACTCCAAAGTACTGGGCAGTGCTGTTAACCCGGTACTGCGTGAAGGTAACTCCGATCGCCGTGCGCCGGCTGCGGTAAAAGCCTTTGCCCGCAAGTTCCCCCACAGCATGGGTGAGTGGAGCCCGGCGTCCCGTACACACGTAGCGCACATGCGCGGTGGTGACTTCTACTCCAGTGAGCAATCGGTCACCCTGGACAAGGCCACCAACGCCCACATCGTGTTTGAGAACAAGCAGGGCAAACAGACGGTACTGAAGCCCGACCTGCCGCTGCAGGAAGGCGAAGTGCTGGACGGCATGTTCATGAGCAAGAAGGCTCTGGTGAAGTTTTTCGAAGACGCCATTGCCGACTGCGAGAAAACCGGCGTGATGTTCTCCCTGCACGTTAAAGCCACCATGATGAAAATCTCCCACCCGATCGTGTTCGGTCACGCGGTGAAGGTTTTCTACAAGGAGCTGTTCGACAAATACGGCGACCTGTTCAAGGAAATCGGTGTTAACCCGAACAACGGCTTGTCTTCCGTCATTGAGAAGATCAAGCAGCTGCCGGAGTCCAAGCAGGAGCAGATTCAGGAAGACCTGCACGCGTGCTATGAGCACCGCCCGGAAATTGCCATGGTGGATTCCGTTAAAGGCATCACCAACCTGCACGTACCGAGCGACGTGATTGTCGATGCCTCCATGCCGGCGATGATCCGCAACTCCGGCAAGATGTGGGCCCGTGACGGCAAGCTCAAGGACACCAAGGCGGTTATGCCGGAGTCCACCTACGCCACCATCTACCAGGAAGTGATCAACTTCTGTAAAACCCACGGCGCGTTTGACCCCACCACCATGGGTACCGTACCGAATGTGGGCCTGATGGCGCAGAAAGCCGAAGAGTATGGCTCCCACGATAAGACCTTCGAAATGAAGGAAGACGGCATTGTGCGTGTGGTGGCCGAAGACGGCACCGTACTGACCGAGCACAAGGTTGAAGAAGGCGACATCTGGCGCGCCTGCCAGACCAAAGACCTGCCGATCCGTGACTGGGTCAAGCTGGCGGTTAACCGGGCCCGCTCCAGCGGCACGCCTGCGGTGTTCTGGCTGGACGATGAGCGCGCCCACGATGCCCAGCTGATCAAGAAGGTTGAAAAGTACCTGGCCGAGCTGGACACCGACGGTCTGGAAATCCACATCAAGTCTCCGGTTCGCGCCATCCGCTGGACCATGGAGCGCCTGATTCGTGGTCTGGACACCATTTCTGTCACCGGCAACGTGCTGCGGGACTACCTGACCGACCTGTTCCCGATTCTGGAACTGGGCACCAGTGCCAAGATGCTGTCCATCGTTCCGTTGCTGAACGGCGGTGGCCTGTACGAGACCGGTGCTGGCGGTTCTGCGCCCAAGCACGTACAGCAGCTGATCCAGGAAAACCACCTGCGTTGGGATTCCCTGGGTGAATTCCTGGCCACGGCGGTGTCTCTGGATGAGCTGGGTGAGAAACAGAACAACCAGCGTGCCCGTCTGCTGGGCCAGACCCTGGACAAAGCCACCGAGCGCCTGCTGGAAAATAACCAGTCTCCGTCTCGCGTCACCGGTGAGCTGGATAACCGGGGTTCCCACTTCCACCTGGCTCGTTACTGGGCGGAAGAGCTGTCAAAGCAGGATGATGACAAGGAGCTGAAAGAGTTCTTTGCCAAGTTGTCGAAACAGCTGGAAGAGAACAAGGACAAGATCCTGGAGGAAATGACCGTGGTGCAGGGCCACCCGGCCGATATCGGTGGTTACTACCACCCGCCCATGGAGAAGGTGTGTGAGGTGATGCAGCCAAGCGCGACCTTCAACAAGATCCTGGCCGATGCACGGGACTCCGTGAAGTAAGGCCAGCGGTTCAGCCGGCCGGAGCCTGCTCCGGCCGTGATTGACAAAAACCGGGTTGCCCATGGTCGCCCGGTTTTTTTGTGCTTGCTCCTGCGGTCAATCCTGCTGCAGAGGCACTAACAGGCCATTGGTCAGGCGTGCCAGATCGTCCGGCGTCAGCTCTATCTCGAGTCCACGTTTGCCGGCGCTGACGAACACCGTCGGGAAGTGGTGGGCGGTGCTGTCGATAAACGTTCGGAGCCGTTTTTTCTGGCCCAGAGGGCTGACACCACCCAGCACATAACCGGTGGTTTTCTGGACCAGCTGTTTGTCCGCCATCGTGGCTTTCTTTGCCCCGGCGGCCCTTGCGATCTGCTTGAGGCCCAGCATGGCGGTGACCGGTACAATGCCGACCGCCAGTTCCTTGTCATCCAGGCTCACCACAAGCGTCTTGAATACTTGCTCCGGCGCCACACCCATTTTCGCCGCTGCTTCA
Organism: Marinobacter excellens LAMA 842; assembly: GCF_001574445.1. NCBI lineage: Bacteria > Pseudomonadati > Pseudomonadota > Gammaproteobacteria > Pseudomonadales > Marinobacteraceae > Marinobacter > Marinobacter excellens. The sequence continues at coordinate 189,370 of NZ_LOCO01000003.1, read as the reverse complement.
CCACCGTAACTCTCGGCCGCCGGATCGTGGTCGTACTCATGTATGGTGTAGTTCACTTTGGCCCTCTTGGCCGCAAGAATTCCAGGGGTCATGCAGGGTCCCGTATTGATCGATGGTGGACGGAATTAAAGCATGCACTGCCGGCGACGTCATCCCTCTGGCACCACCGGCCAGTAACGGGAAATTTCCCCCAGTCTGGCATCGAAAACGGCGAGATCGCCGAACTGCAAAAACACAGACTCGCTCTGATGCGGCCTCAGGAATACCCAGTCGTCTTCCTGCAGTGGCACCCCGGCGGCCAGGTTAAGCATCTCCTGATTACTGGACCGTCCGAACACCGGGTTGGTTGTCAGCCCCGCCGGTGACACCGGCCGAGCCTTCCAGTTGCCCCCGTAAATGAAGACCGCCCTGGCCCGGTTGGGGTTCCACAATCGCTGCAGTCGGCCAATGCCCGGTGTGCCGGGAATCCGGTTGGCTTCCTGCAGTTTCAGCACCGGAGTGGCAATGAAAGCCGCAGGCTGGTGGCCCGCCAGGGTGGCCAGGTCGAAATCCGTGGGCATCACCAGGCCGGAGCCGGCCGCCAGTTCGTTGGCGGTAATGGTGTTGGCCCGGCCCTTATATAACTGGTACGTGGTGGAGCCTCCGGTGTTGAAGGTGAGCCCTGCCAGATCACGCCCCAGGGTGTTCCGGGCCAGTGAAACATACCGGTTGTAACGGGCCATGGCCTTTTGCCACAACCAGTCGGTTGGCCCCGGTGCTTTCACGATATGGGGTTCATAACCCATAAAACCGCTGAAGCTCAGCCAGCGGGATTGCTCTATGTCCAACAGCGCCCGGGATAGCAGCTGATCATAGTTGAACCCGCCCCGGTGCAGGCCGATATCCAGTTCCAGGTTCACCCGCATAGGCTCGCTCCGTTGACGGGCCAGTTGCTCGTATTGCGCCAACCGGCGTGGAGAGTCGATCAGCCATTGCAGTTGCTGTCGGGGCTGGAAGTCGTTCTGGTCAGCCTGGTGCCGACCATAGAAACGGGCAGCCGCCGCGACCGGTAACGGTTTGCCCAGCAGAATGTCGGCGTCAGGGATGGAGCTGGCAATCTGGTTGAGGAAAGGCTGGTGAAACAGCATCAGCCGCCGGGTGCCGGTCTTGGCCATCACGTGCTCCAGTAAGGGCACCGAAGGCAGGGATTTCACCACAATCCGGTAGTCGAAGTCGTGGCCAAGGTGTTGTAGCAACACCTGAATGTTGTGGTCCAGGCGTTGCTGGTCAATCACCAGAGTGGGTGTGGCCAGCCCGCTGGCATCCAGCGCCCGGGACAGGGCGCGGAAGTAGTGTGAGTGGCCATCGCGAATAGCCGGGGGCCGGAGCCATGCGGCTGTACCCAGGCCGCCGGCCGCCATCCCGGCCAGAATGAGTTTGCGCCTTTGCTGACGGAACGCTTCGCTGTGAGCCATGGTGGGTTATCCGTGGGAGGTATTGTCGCTGAAAAGGCCGGCCAGGTAAGGGTTCAGGAAACGGCCGTTCGGGTCGAGACTTTTCCTTACTTCACAGAATGCCTGCCATTTCGGGTACAGCGCCCGGAGTTCAGCGGCGGTAAGCGTGTTCAGCTTGCCCCAGTGAGGCCTGCCACCATACCGGCGGAATATCGGCTCCACTGCGGCAAAGAGCGGCTGGTAGTCATCCTCGAAAAACCGGTGGACGGCGATGGATACTGAATCCCGCCGATAGAATGGGCTGAGCCAGGCATCATCGGCTTGCACAAAGCGCACCTCGAAGGGAAAGAACACCTCCGGGAAACGGTTTTCAACCATATCCACCACCTCCCGGAAGGCCTTTTGCCAGTTTTCTCTGGGCAGGTGGTACTCCATCTCATTGAAGCGCACATTGCGGTCACTGGTGTAGTTCTGCCAGGAAGGCGCCACCTTCTGCTCCCGGGCCAGGGTGCGCATATAACCCCCGAGAATCAAGCGCCGCAGCTTGGGGGACCAGGCCAGGTAGTCGCGGGCTTTCTGCAAATCCCGGGCGCCGTCGTTTTGATCCAGTTCTGGGGTTGCCGATAGGGGGTCATCGGTGATGTCGTGGGTGCTGGTGAAGCCCATGCCGGAGAACGGAATGTAATAGAACTCAAAATTGCGATGCTGGTCTGCCAGGGTGTCCGCCGTTGCCAGAATGTCCTCGATGGGCAGCCATTCGGTGGTTTTCCGGAGCCGATATGGGCGGGTATTTTGCAGGGTGACGTCAGTCACAATGCCCAGGCAGCCTAGCCCCACCCTCGCTGCCTGGAACAGGTCCGGATGCTGGGTCTGGCTACACTCGATACGCTCGCCATTGGCGGTGACCAGTGTCATCGCCGTTACGTAGCCAGACAAGCACATCAACTTGCTGCCAGTGCCATGGGTTGCAGTGGCCAGAAGGCCCGCCAGGGATTGTTGGTCTATATCGGGCATGTTGAACAGGGCCTGGTCAATCGCTTCCAGGGGTTGGCCCAGTTGCCCGAGCAGGGTGCCGGCGGCCACCTTGGCCTGGCACCGGCTGTCATCATGCCCCAGAACGCCGCTCAGGCGAGCCATGGATACCAGAATGCCGTCGGTGGGTACCAGGGCGGAGAATGAATGGCCAGAGCCAACGGGGCGAACGGGCAGGTGTCGATGGTTTGGGGCGGCAAGGAGTTCCTGCAGCTCGGTGACGCTCCGGGGGGCAACACGCATGGCAGGGACCGACTGCTGGGAGCCAGACCAGTTACGCCAAGGCAAAGGGGACTTGCTGCCCCCGGCGTTGCTTTGTGCCTGTGCCGGCGCTTGCTGTGCTGCCTGCAGCGACCGGGTGTGCCCGACGATGGCGGTACTGACCAGCAATTGCAGAAAATGCCGTCGTTCCATATGAATCTACCTCAGGTTTCTGCCGGCCGCGCCATGAATTCGATGAGCGCCTGAAATTCTGCGGTGTCGCAGTCCATGCACAAGCCGTAGGGCGGCATACCACCCATGCCCGACACCACGTTGTCCACCAGGCGGCGCATGCCTTTCTCCAGGCGCCTGTTCCAGGCTTCGCTGTCACCGGTCAGGGGGGCATCCGAAGTGCCCCGGCTGTGACAGGCCATGCAGGAGCGCTGATAGATACCGGAAAGTTCAGGGTCTTGAGGACGGGCTGTTTCGGCATAGTCCCGGATGGCCTGTTCAGAAGGGCCGGAGGGTGAACAACCGCCAATGATCAAGGCAAGGCTGGTAATGACCAGCAGCCTGGCGTGAGTATGGTGCAGAGGGTGTTGAATCATTGTTTTTGCCCAAAACAAAACTATGTGTCACGTTTAGTTTTGTGGAAATGCCGGGAAAATGCAACCTTGCCTCGACTGAACGTGTGAAACTGTCTACTTTTCCTATAGGACAGCTCCCCAAGGCAAAAGGAAGACTATGCAGCCTGAACAACCAGAGCAAGGGAAAGAAACCGGCTGGAGTAACAGTCAAAGCCCTTTGCGCCGTGCCCTGTCGGCCACCCTGGTGTACCTGGTGGCAGGTATCATCTGGATTACGTTTTCTGACCGGATGGTGGAGATCTGGTTTGCGGACCCCCGGTCCCTGTCAGCCATGCAAACCTGGAAAGGGTTTTTGTTTGTCGCGGTCACAGCGCTGGTGTTATTCACCGTTATGCTGCGCTTGCTCAGCAAGGATCGTTTGTTGCTGTCGCTTCAGCTGGACCAGCGGCGGGCGCTGCGCCAGAGGGAGCAGCAACTGCGGGTATTGATGGATAACCTCCCGGGCATGGCCTATCGATGCCGGAACGACGACAGCTGGACCATGATGTTCGTTTCTGGTGGCTGTGAGCAGCTGACCGGCTATCTGCCCGACGACCTGATCAACAACAAGCTCGTCAGCTATGCCAGCCTGATGGATCCGGATGCAATCGAACAGGTGTCCGAAGAGGTCGCCATTGCGGTGCGCAAAGGCCGGTCTTTTTCCCTGGAGTACGCTATTACCCGCAAAGACGGCCGTAAGGTGTGGGTCTGGGAGCGTGGCTGCGGTGTCGAGCACGATGACGGCAGTGTTTTCCTGGAGGGGATAGTGCTGGATATCTCCGACCGCAAACAGCTGGAAACCGAGTTGGAGGAGATGGCCACCCGAGATCCTTTGACCGGCCTGCTCAACCGGCGGGAGTTCTCCAGAGTCCTGGAGGAAGAGTTGGAGCGCGCCCGCCGCTATGAACGTCCGATGGCGCTGCTATGGATTGATTTTGATCACTTCAAGGACATCAATGACAGCTGGGGCCACGCTGCTGGTGATACCGTGCTCTGTGCGGTGAGCGAGATCCTGACCGACCGGGTAAGAAGTGTCGATTCCGTCGGCCGGTTTGGTGGCGAGGAATTCGTTATTGTGCTGCCGGAAATGGATGTGGAGGGTGCCCGGGATACCGCCGAGCGTTTGCGCCAGCGGGTAGGTAACGCGCCGATACCGCTGGAGTCTGGCCACTCGGTGCCATTAACCATCAGCGTGGGTGTCGCGGTTTATCCTGTTCATGGTCACACAGTGGAAACACTTTGCAGCGCAGCGGACAAGGCGATGTATCAGGCCAAAATGCAGGGTCGCAACTGTGTGGCCATGGCGCAGCCGATCGAGCCGGTTCATAATGAAATCTGATAAAGGCTGAAATGTCGGCCTCAGCAAGTGTCCCGGGAGGGGCCAGTTCTCAATAACGATAAAAGGCGTCCGTTATGCATTCACTCGCCCGCCGTGCCCTGCACACCTGCGATATTCCGGAAGACCTGACCTCTGTCACTTTCCGCAATCGTGACACCGAACACCCGGATCGGGTTGGTTTACCGCAGGACGTAGTGGAATCCGTATGGCGTAGTGTGGAGGGCTTGTACCGGACCGGTGTGCACCCGGGAATCCAGCTGTCGCTCCGTTACCGGGGCGAGCAGGTGCTGCATGGCGCCATGGGCCATACCCGGGGCAACGGCCCCCATGATCCCGCCGCTCTGCCCAGGCTGCCGATGACCACGGAAACCCCGATCTGCTATTTCTCCGCCTCCAAGGCGGTGACGGCGCTGCTGATGCACATGCTCGCAGAGCAGGGCCTGGTGAATCTGATGGACCCGGTTTCCTACTACTGCCCGGAGTTTGCCAAGAACGGAAAGCGCACCATCACCGTGCACCAGATTCTCTCACACCGGGGCGGTATTCCGGCGATTCCCCGTGAGACCCCCATAGACGTGCTCTGGGAGCGTGATGAAATCTGGCGCCTGCTGTGCGCTGCCAAACCGGTCGAGGTGGATGGCGCGAAGGTGGCTTACCATGCCATTACCGGTGGCTTTGTGTTGCAGCGGGTCTTGGAGAAGGTCACGGGCGATACCATCGAGAATTATCTGGACCGGTACCTGCGCAAACCTATGGGTATGAAGTGGTTCACTTACGGAATCGCCCCGGAGAAGCTGCACGAACTGGCTACCAATTATGCCACCGGCCCGACCCCGATGTTTCCGCTGTCGTGGATCGTCAGCCGGGCCCTGGGCGGAGACATTCGCACGGTGGAGAAAGTCACCAACGACCCGCGCTTCCAGGAGGCGGTCATACCCGCCGGTAATCTCTGTGGCACCGCGGAGGAAATGGGCCGGTTCTTCCAGATGATGCTCAATGGCGGGGTCTGGAATGGTCAGCGAATTTGCAGTGAATTAACCATCCGCCGTGCCATCCACCAGTTCGGTTCATTGCAGATAGACCGTACCATGATGATCCCCATGCGCTTCAGTGCTGGCATGATGCTGGGCGGCAACCCGGTAGGACTCTGGGGGCAGCAGAGCCGTTATGCCTTTGGCCATGTCGGTCTGATCAACAAGTTGTGTTGGGCCGACCCGGCCCGGGATATTTCCGTGAGCCTGCTCAACACCGGGTTTCCGATCGTGGGTCATCACTTACCTGCACTGGCCAGATTTGTCTATACTGTGTGCAGGCAGTTCCCGGTGTTGCCGGAAAACAAGCGAAGGCTGGTGGCTGCCTGAGTCAGTAAAAGTGAAACCTTTTTCATTCTAATTGCACTTTGTCTGACAGTTCTGCAAAATCAGGCATTCTGAAACGGATTATTCACCAGACTCAAAGGATGAGGCACCATGGACAAACCGGAACTTCCCCCGCCTGAACTTCAGCGCGTCAAGCTGGACCAGCACGACAGCGTACGCAGCCATGTGCAACAGCAGGTCTGCGACGAGGTCCAGCGCCTTGAGTGCCGTATCGAAACACTGCGCCTGACCAAAGCCCCCCATGCGGCCATCATGATCTCCACCTACGAGCGTATGATCAGCCGGAAGAAAGGCTTTCTGCAGAACTGGGACCTGTGAGCCTATTTGCGGGTTGAGGCCGACGCTGCGTTCCAGGTGGCGATGGCGAGATCTTCGCTCTGGTAGACGCAGTTATCGGGATTCTGCTTTGTTGCATCGTCGTCTTCCGCCCCGTCGTCCGGTACACGGGCAGGCTTGCCATCCGAGGTGTAGATATGCACGGTATCCATGGCGTAGTTGATCTCCACCCGCAAGCAGTCAGGGGTGGTGTTGTCTTCTTCATATCGGTCCAGGTTAAGTACCGTCTGATCGGTATTCTTGATAAACAGCGTGTCGAGCTGGGCGTCGGTTACAAAGGTTTGGCGTAGTTCAATGCCCCCGTGATTCCGGCTGACGTAATCGGCGGTGGCATACTCCGGCTGGTTGTAGCCACTGGCAACAAACTGCAAGGCGTCAAAGCGGGAACCGGCCAGCACACTCAGCAGCTCCGGCTGCTCTTCCCTGACATCATCGTTGACGCTTCGGGCCACATACTGAATGGTCCGATAGACCTTTTCGGTAAGGTCACTGCCTTCGGGACCCTCCGGCAGATATCGCCAATCGAGGGTCTGGTAGTTCCATTCGTAGTCGTTCAGGGGCTGGAGACTGAAGGACGCCGCCTGGTCGGTAAAGCGAATACGGGCGCCGGCACTGCGGGTGTTGTAGTTGCCGGCCTGGGACAGCGCGATGCGATCCCGGATATAACGCCGGCCTTCATCAAAGTTGGTAATACCGCCCACGCTGATCACCTGGTTCATCAGGTCCAGCGGGTTACGCACCCGGGTATAGTCCTGGCCGGTGTCGTCTGGCTGTGCACCGATGAAGATATCGATATGCCGCCGGATTTCTTCCACCGTAGCCAGGTGGTCCTCGTTGTCGGCGTCGTCGCCAGTGGGTTGTATGCTTTGGTAGAAATCGCTGAACCGGGTGAAGCTGAGGGTATCCGGCGCCTGCTCGGTGTTGGTCAGGTCAAAGGTTGAGAACACCAGGTCAACATTGGTTGCCGGGTTGAACGCGGAGGAACCGGTACTTTCCATCCGGCACCCCGACAGGGTGAGGACGGACAGGGAAACGGCAACAAAAAGGCAGGAATGTCTCATTTCAGGTGGCCCCGGGGTGCGAAAAAACGGGTGAAAGGCTAAAGTGACTTGTGCTGACAATAAACGATAAAGCACGCAGCTACCCGCGCGGAGATCACATTTTGCAGCAACGGTTTTCCGAAACGCTCAACCGGGTGCTCGTCGCCCTGTTGATGCTGGTTGTTGTTTCCCTGCCATCGCTGGTGCAGGCGAAAAACGCCTGTCCTGCCGGGTCGGTGGTGCTGGATAGTACGACCAGCAGTGTGCGTAATCTCGATGGCTGTATCTGGTATCTGGAAGACGCCGGCCATGAGCTGGCCATTGACGACATCCTGGCTATGCCGGAGGAGCAGTTCAGCCTGCACCGGGGAGGCGTGCTCAATTTCGGTTATACCGACTCGGCCTACTGGACCCGTTTTGATCTGACCACCCGCGGCAGCCAGGTTGCCAGCAACTGGATCCTGGAACTGGCGTTGCCACTGGTGGATGAAGTCTGGCTGTATGTGGTGCGTGACGGTCGGGTGGTTGAACAGCGCCGTGCGGGCTACCTCGACAACTGGGACGACCGGGATCTGGCCGTGCCCAACCCGACCTTCCGTCTGCAGTTGTTGCCCGATGCCACCACCACCGTGTATCTGCGAACCACCACCACCAATACCTTCAGGTTGCCGGTAACACTCTGGCACCCGGACAGTTACATTGAGAAAGTCTCCATCGATGAAGCGGTCAGGGGCGTGCTGTTGGGGGCCATCCTGGCCATCCTCGCCTATAACCTGTTTGTTGCTGTGTCAGTCCGGGAACGCAGCAACATCTATTATGTGCTGTACCTGGTCTGCGCGGCGGTGTTTATCGGCACCGAACAGGTGCACGGGGTTCAGTTGCTGGACAACCGGCCACCGATTCTGGACAAGGCCTACCTGCATTTTCAGATCATCCTGACCTGGTTCTTCGGGTTGCTGATGGCCCGTTCTCTGCTCGAGACCCAACAGCGTTCCCCGGACCTGGACCATGTGATCCGCCTGTGCCTGTATTCGGTGACGGCCACCTTCGTGTTGTCGTTCTTCATGCCCTACTCGGTGGCGATGGAATGGATTGTGGTGGGGTCCATTCTGTTGAGCCTGATCCTGATTGTGGTCAGTTACCTGTCATGGCGCTATTACAACCCGGCGGCCCGGTCCTACTTCTTTGCCTGGACCATGGCGCTGATCGGTTTTGGGATCTATGCCCTGACGGTCATGGGGTATCTGCCCCTGAACACCTTCACCACCTATGCTCCCCAGTTTGGGTTAGTGGCTCAGATCATTCTGTTTTCCTTCGCCCTTGCCGATCGCATCAAGCAGGTTCAGGGCGAAGCGCTGGCCTGGAACCAAAGGGCACTGGCCAATCTCCAGCGCTACCAGTCACTGTTTGATAACGCCATTGAAGGGGTCTTCCAGATGTCGCCAGACCGGCGCTTTGTCACCGCCAATCCGGCGATGGCCGAGTTGTTGGGCTACAGCAGCAGCCGCGAGTTACTGCAGGACAACCCGGATGTGCTGGAAACCTGTATAGCCGATGACCGGTTGCGGCGCCTGGTGGTGGAACAGCTGGAGGTCCGGGGCATGGTCAAGGGTATTGAAGCCCGCTATTTCACCCGTAGTGGTGTTGAACGCTGGGCCACCATCTCGTTGCACACGGCCTACGATCTGGATGGCGAGCCGCTGCACCTTGAGGGTACCTGCATTGATGCAACTGAAAGTCACCAGCGCCAGCGAATCGAGCGTGAGCGTGAGCAGGAGCGCCTGGAGAAAGAGCTGGCCCGACACTCAGCCGAGGCCAAGAGTCAGTTTTTGGCCAACATGAGCCATGAAATCCGGACACCGCTGGCGGCCATTATCGGGTATGGCGAAACCCTGCTGGACCCAGACCTTGATGAACGGGAAAAACGCAGCAGCGCCGAGACCGTCGTGCGCAGTGGCCGGCATCTGCTGGAGCTGGTCAACGACATCCTCGACCACTCGAAGATCGATGCCAACAAGCTGGATGTCGATGTGGTTCCGGTCATGCTGCCGGATTTGCTGGATGAGATTCGCGCCTTTTTCGAACCCCGGGCCCGGGAAAAGGGCCTGGACTTTAACATTATCTGTGACTTTCCCCTGCCCGAGCAGATCCTGACCGACCCAACCCGGTTTCGGCAGATCATCATTAATCTGTGTGGAAATGCACTTAAATTTACCGAAAAAGGCACTATTTCTCTGATTTTGCGCTGTGACCGAGAAGCTGAAATCCTCTGTGCCCGGGTTGTGGACACCGGCATTGGCATGAAGCCGGAGCAACTGGAGCGGCTGTTTGATCCCTTCGCCCAGGGCAGTACGGCTATCTCCCGGCAATACGGCGGGACAGGTTTGGGACTCAGCATTTCCCGCCGGTTGGCCGAGCTGCTTGGCGGGAGCATCCGGGTATCCAGCACCTACGGTGAGGGCAGTGAATTTGACGTCTGCATTCGTACCGGGGGCCTTGCCGACGTTCATTTCCTGCGTGACGCCTCGGAGTTGAACCAGCGCCGGCGGGGTATTGCCATGGTGTTGGCCCCCAGGCTCAAAGGCCGGATTCTGTGTGCTGAAGATAATGACGTGAATCGACGCCTGGTATCCATGCTGGTGGACAGAACCGGTGCCGAGCTGGTGCACGTCAGTAACGGAGCCGAAGCGCTGGAATTGGCCAGCCGGGAGCGATTTGATCTGATTCTGATGGACATCCAGATGCCGGTGATGAACGGCCGGGATGCCACCCAGGCTTTGAGAGAAGCCGGGGTAAATACCCCAATCATCGCCCTGACAGCCAACGTAATGACGGAAGACATTTCCGAGTACCGGTTGGCAGGCTGTAATGAGCATCTGGCCAAGCCCATCGACAAACAACGCTTCTACGAGGTGCTGGCCCGGTACCTGACGGTTTGCCCCGAGGACTATCAGGGCGATACGCGCCAGTACTCGGGCAAGGTGCTGGTTGCCGAAGACAACGACGACAATCGTTTGCTGGTTGAGCGGATGTTACGGCGCTTTGGTGTTGAGCCGGTTCCGGTCGCCAGTGGTGATCTCGCGGTCCGGCTTGCGCTGGCTGACACTGTGCATCTGGTCCTGATGGATCGGCACATGCCGGAAATGGACGGTGTAGCCGCCACCCGCCTGCTGCGCCAGGCCGGTTTCCGCAGGCCGATCATAGCTTTCACGGCCGGGGATCAGACCGAGAACGATGCTCTGCTGGCGGCGGGCTGTGATGGGGTGCTGAACAAACCGATCGACCAGTCGCATTTGCAGGCCATTCTCGAACGATACCTGGTGGCGTCACCAGCCTCAGCGGTCACCTCCGATGATATGGCGCATTTGGTGCCCCGGTTTCTCAGTGGGCTCGGGGATCGGCGGGAGCGTATGCGAGTGGCTTTCCGGGCCAGGGATGCGAGCGCATTACAGATGGAAAGCCACCAGATCAAAGGCACCGCCGGGGCCATGGGTTACCCCTTGATGACGCGCCAGGCGAGCAGTCTGGAAAGCCGGCTGCGGGAAGATCCACCAGATTGGGCGCGAATCGGCAAAGCACTGAGAACACTGGATGAGATGATTGAACGGGCTCTGCATGGAGCGCCGGGTGAATGGGCTACAACACAGGAACAGGCCAATGAGTGAAAACCGACAACAACAGGAACAGTATTCCCTCAGCATGATGTATGGTACCTACGCCGACGTTCTGTTCGTGCTGTTTCCGTTTCTGGTGATTGCCATGCAGCGGTTGTGGGATGGCAACCTGTACCAGACGCTGATGCGCCCGGACCTGAGCATCGCGGCGGCGATACTGGCGGGTCTGGCCATTGGCAAATTTGTGCTTGGCCTGGTGACCAATCGAGAGCTTGGGCGTTACAAAGAGCGTATTGTGTTCTTTATTGCCTTGACGTTGTTCGTGGTGCTCGGCCCGGCGATTATCCTGATACTGAGTATCACAGCCAACGCACAGGTCCCGGGATTTGTGGCGTTTGTGCAGCCGGTCTTGTTGATTGTGGCCATTTCGCTCTACACCACGGCGGTGAGCATCGCCAATATTCTGGTGCGTACCAACCAGGGGCCGTCAGGGGCGGAGGTGTCTGAAGCCACGTCGCCGTCGAAAGATGGTCGTCCCCGGCCCGCGCCCCTGGATTTGCCCAGACGAACCGGCAACGATGGCTACTGATCGGAGCGGATAATACAGGAGACAATGGATGACGGATCTGAGAATACTGGTAGTGGAAGATGAGCCCGTGATGCGGGAGCGGTTGGTTGAAATGCTCTACAAGGCGGGGGCGACGCAGGTGGCTGAATGCCCGGATGCGGCCTCGGCCCGGGCGGCTTTCGATGCCAGCGAGTACCATATTGTTCTGCTGGATCTGGGTTTGCCGGATGGAGATGGCCATGAGTTAATGACGCGCTTCAAGCAGATTCGGGAGGATCAGCATATCGTGCTGGTCACCGCCGATGACTCCATTGAAAGCATTCAGCGGGCAATCAGTGCCGGTGCCAATGGTTATGTGGTCAAGCCCTACTCCCAGGAAAAAATTCACGATGTGGTGAATAACTACGCCATCGTGCATGGCGGCGATATGGCGATGATGCAGGGGCTGAACCGGCGCCACTGACCGGTTCAGCGCATCGTCAATGCAATCAGGCGACCTGGCGTGCAATCCAGGAGTTATAACGGGTGGCCAGGGCACGCACGTAACGCGCTTCGGATCCATCCAGATTGCCCAGAACCCCTTTGAAAATCCAGCCTCGTTCATACAGGCCCAGCACCCGCTGTTCGTCATCCAGGTTGACACGCTGATTCAGTTTCTTGCAAATCGCATCCAGCAGCGGCAGCTTTTCCGGGCGCTTGATCGGAGCCTGACGATTGCTGATCGGCTGATTGGCTGCACGGGTTGTCGGATGTCTTCTCATGATGTTCTCCTTGTCGTTTTGCGGCTGCAAAAACAAAAAACCCCGGGGCCTGAGGCAACCGGGGTTTGGCAGAGAAGCTGCCCCGGTCGCCGCAATGGCTCCCGGGACTGACCGAAAGCCGTTAGATGTCTTTCACCATGGCGCGCACAGACTGCCCGTGACGGCAACCGGTGGCGGAGTAAGCGGTGGTCTTGGTAATCATCCTGGTCATATCAGCTCTTTGGATTCGGTTCACTTACCAGTGTATAGGCAATTGGCCGGTTTGCAATAGCCCCGGTGATTCGGCAAACCCGTACAGACGTGGCGAAGGTCGATCGGGATAATTCCCAGCGTCACGTGTTTTTACGTTGTGCAATCCGCGGTACCTCCGTATCAGGTATCGAATGGATCTCTCCTTTCTACGCAGCCGAATTGGCTGCGTTTTTTTTGCCCGGATATTGGCAGGCCAGGGTGGTTTCGGTTAGTTCGTAGCCACTAGTCCGTACAGCCTCTTGGGGGCGTTTTTGCGATAATTCGTACACTAACTTAATGCATTGAATTATCCGAAACCCAGAGGTTGAAACCGAAGAAAATGCCCGACGAACCCGGATCTGCCCGTAACAAATTCCGTTCCGATTTCATGGTTGAGCTTGCGTTGATTGTCGCTGTGGCCGTATATCTGATGATGGCCCAGGGGCAGGCAGTTGGAGAAAATCTGTCGTTTACCGTGGTGGGTGCAGCCCTGATGGCCCTGGCCACTTACTGGACGCTGCACACCGTTCGTGACGGCCTGGAAGTTATCGCACTGCGGCTTCGCCCAGGCAAGTAACCCGCTCCCAGGTTTTGTGCAGGATCAGCGCGTCGTTGGCGGCCCGGTGAACCGGTAGTCCCAGGTCGGCAATGACTTGTTGGCGGGTGCCCGACCACTGCCGCACCTGGGCCGGGTTCAGCAGCATGGACACCGATTCCAGCTGGAACTCCGGGGTTTCGCCGGCGGCCCGGAACAGCCGGTGCAGCCAGAAGCTGTCAAAGGTCCAGGCGTCGCAGAAGATCTGCTCTGGCAGGAGGCGGTTCAGGGCACGGGCCACCTCCGATACCTGTGTGCCCTCCTGCTCCAGCCGTGCCCGGGATATACCGTGGATGGTTTCCGCGCTCTCTGACCAGTCCTGCCAAAGTACGTGCGGCTGAATCAGCCAGCTGTGCAGGCTGCCATCGGGCATGCACACGCCAACCTCGATCGGATAGCTTGCGATCAGATCGAGACTGGATGCTTCAAAGTCGATGAATGCCGGGCTGCTGTCTGAGTTCATTGAATCGTTGCTGGCTGTTTGTCGTTTTCCATCGAGTTTACCCCTGATCTTTCCGTGACGCGAACCCAAGCGGCTCTGGCGCTGTTACAATATAGCCATGGTTTGTAAAAGCCCAATGACAAATCCCCTTCTATTCCTGGTGAATACCCCATGACTGACACCGTTGTCGTTATCTATTCCGGGGGCATGGACTCCTTTACCCTGCTCCATCTTGCCCGGGCCCGTGGCCATAAGGTGCATGCCCTGTCGTTTAACTATGGGCAGCGTCATGTAAGGGAGTTGGAGGCGGCAGCTGCGGTGTGTCAGGCGGAGGCGATTCCCCACAAGGTGATTGATATCCGCGCCATGAGTGAGGTGATGGCGGGGTCCTCACTGACCTCAGACATTGCGGTGCCGGAGGGGCACTATCAGGAAGACAGCATGAAGTCGACGGTGGTGCCCAACCGCAACATGATCCTGCTGTCGCTGGCCACCGGCTATGCGGTCACGGCCGGTGCACAAGCGGTCTGGTTTGGCGCCCATGGCGGTGATCACGCCATCTACCCGGATTGCCGGCCGGAATTTATCGAGAAAATGGATGCCGTGTGTCGGGTGGCGAATTACCAGCCGGTGGCGGTTGAGGCGCCTTTCATGGCACTCGACAAGGGTGAGATCCTGGGTGAGGGGCTGAAGCTGGGCCTGGACTACAGCCAGACCTGGACCTGCTACAACGGCCGGGAACTGGCCTGTGGTCGCTGCGGCTCCTGCGTTGAACGCCTGGAGGCGTTTGCGGCTCATGGCCTGAAAGATCCCCTGGCTTACGAGAGTCGCGCCTGATGTACCGGGTAAAGGAAGCGTTTTACACCCTGCAGGGTGAAGGTGCCCAGGCGGGCCGGGCAGCGGTATTCTGCCGGTTTAGCAAATGCAATCTGTGGACCGGACGGGAGAAGGATCGGGCGGGGGCTGTCTGCAACTTCTGCGATACCGATTTTGTCGGTACTGACGGCCAGAATGGCGGTCGTTTCGAGACTGCTGTGGAGCTGGCCGAACATATTCGTAAGCTTTGGCCCGACGCCCCGGGCCGACCCTACGTGGTTTGCACCGGTGGGGAACCCCTGTTGCAGCTGGACAAGCCGTTGATTGATGCCTTCCACGCTTCGGGTTTCGAAGTAGGGGTGGAAACCAACGGTACCCTGCCGGCACCGGAGGGAATTGACTGGTTGTGTGTCAGCCCAAAGGCCGACGCCGAGGTGGTGATTACCGAATGTGATGAGCTGAAACTGGTGTATCCCCAGCCCTTGGCCCAGCCGGAACGGTTTCTGGGTATTCGGGCCAGGCACTATTTCCTGTCACCGATGGCCTCGCCGTCTGTGCCGGATCAGAATGATGACCCGGTCAAACGCAGCAACACCCGCAAAGCGACCGAGTATTGCCTGGCGCATCCGCAATGGCGCCTGACCCTGCAAATGCACAAGATCCTGGGCATTGACTGACCGAATGCCCGGGTGAGCCCCGCAGGCACTCTCCGGTCATGCTTCAGGCCGTTCGGCGCAGGGCCGTTTCCCGGGTGCGGAAATGGCTGGGGCTCAGACCGGTCCAACGCTTGAAGGCCCGGGTAAAGTTGGCCGCATCGGCATAGCCAAGGGCATCGGCAATCTGGCTCAGGTTCATGCCCGTGTTTTCCAGAAGTTCCTTGGCCCGCTCAAGGCGAACCTGATCCACCAGTTGCTGGAAGCTGGCCTCTTCTTCCTGGAGGCGGCGTTTCAGGGTGCGCTCGGACACAAACAGGGTAGCGGCTACCCGCGCCAGTTTTGGAGGAAACGGATGACTGGTCTCGATGACCCGTCGAACCCGGCAGGCAAAGCCGGCATCCTCCTTTAACTGCTTCAGGGCTTCCTCGCACTGCGCCCGTGAACTGGCAGCAAGCTGGTCGTCGCTGAATCGCACTGGCAGGCAAAGCTGGCTGACGGGCACGATAAGCGCGTTCTCGGTCGCGCCGTATTCCACCGGCACCCCGATACGATTGCGAAAGCGGTGGAAGTGGTTGGGCTCTGGCCCGCGCCGAAGCACCCGTGTGCCGGGCACCAGGGTGCCGGTCAGTTGGGCGCCCATGGTGACGCAGCCAAACAGAACCGCATCCAGCACAAAACCCTGCAGTGGCCCCAGCTCGATGTCGCAGGTCACGTTATACCAGGCGTTCTGCCCGGATACCCGTTTCTGAACTTTCAGGTGGGGCGCTCGCAGCGTCAGGTAGCGGGTCATCAGCTCCAGCGCCTCTTCCAGGGTTCGGCTGCTCATGACCGCCGTTCCCAGGGCGCCGTGCAGGGGGAGCTTGAGCTCCCGGGCGAGCATGATGCCAAGGCCCGGCTCGCCACTCTCAATAATGGCGCGGGTGACAAACTCGCTGGCCTGGGCCTGGCTGACTCTTACTTCCGTTGAGTTCAGGCGGGTGGGGTCAAGACCGACCCGAAGAATGAGATCCCTTTCGTCCACTCCAATGGTATGCAGCAATTCGGCCAGGGTATGCAGGTAGATGGCCGGCATGCCCAGATCCTGTGCAGTAGAAACTGAGACGCGCATGGGTTTCCTCGTCAGCGACTGTTCTTGTTATGTAAGGGTGTTCAGTATTGCTGATTATGACCGTTTGCCCGGGCCAGCCCCATGACTTGATTGACGGGTCAATGGGCCAGAGAGGCCAATTCGGCACCTCTCCGTTCAGTCATTTCAATGGCTATGGCGCCGGATGAAGGTTTCCAGAACCTTGGCGGAACGGCCAGGATTTTCCAGCATGGGCAGGTGGCCGACGCCCCGGAATACATGCACATCGGCGTCTGGTGTGGCGGTTCTGAACCAGTTTACGCAACGGGTCGGGGTGATAACGTCTTTCTCGCCCCACTGCACCTGCAGCGGTGGTGTGCCCGGGCCGAGATACCGGGCCGGAGCCAGGGCGTCAGCGAGCATGTCGTTGAAAATGTGTCTCAGTGCTTGTCGGCGGTTCAGAAGGTCCGGGCCCAGTAATCCGGCCATGGCCAGCCCGGGTAACGTTGGTTTGCCGGTGCCCACACTGTTGAACATCCGGTAGACCCCGGCCCAGTCCTGGGGAATCAGGATGGCATCGCGATCAGACTCAAAGGGAGCGTCAATATCCACATCCGCATGTTCCGGGATACCGGCACTGTTAAGCAGTGTCAGTGACCGGGGAGGTTGCTCCAGCTTATGGGCCAGAATCGACGCAATGGCGCCTCCCATGGAGCTGCCGGCAATGTGCAGGTTGTCTGTCGCGTAGCCGGATAGCCAGTCACTCAGCCGTCGGGCCTGGCTTTCATAGCGGTAGCAGGCGTCAGCATGGTACTGGCTCTCACCCAGTCCGGGTACGTCCGGAACCAGCAGGTGCCAGTCTGCAGGGAGTTTCTGCATCCAGAAGGCCCAGTTTTCCTTCATGGCGGCAAAGCCATGTATCAACACCAGGGTTGGTCGCCCGGGTGCCGGTTTGCCACGTTCCAGAAACACCATGCGATGGCCGTCGACAATGGCTTCCTGCCGTTGTGCGCGCAGCAGCCAGCGTTGGCCGGTGCGGGCGACCGGCCATAGGTTCGGGGTCGGGACTTTCATGGATACGACAACCTCTTGATGGTAAATCCGAATTCCAGTTTACCGCCCCTGTGGTTGGGTGCTATTGCCTGCCCGCCCCGATCTGGCGTCGGTGCGGCAACCGGGTTCAAGGCGATGGCAGCCGGATATCCGTGATCACCGGGTTGTGATCCGAAGAGCGCCAGGGGCCGCTGACCGGTATCCGAGGTGGCTGGTCGTAGCCCAGGGCCCGGGGTTCATCGGCGTTGATGTTCCAGGCCTGGGCGTGGATGACATGGGGCAGCAGGCTGGCCGAAGCCAGGGCATAGTCGAGGCTGCCTTTTTCTCCCCGGTATCGGTAACTGTGGTGTGGGCAGTGGTCCTGTTGGCAGGGATGGAAGTGGTGCACCAGGCTGGTAAAGCCCTGGCGATAAAGCACCTGCACCGGGTCTTCCTGAGCGTAGCTGTTGAGGTCGCCGGTGATCAGGGTGCCGGCGAGTGTGTCCGGTGCCGGAAGTGAGCCAAGCCAGTCGAGCATGGTTTCGGTAGCCTGGCTGCGCCGATAATTGAAACAGCCCTGGCCGTCTTTCTGATCGGAATCTTTGCCGCTGGCGTTCCGACAGGACTTCGATTTCAGGTGCGTCACTACGATGCGAACAACCTGGTCGCCATGCCGGGCCTGGAACATCTGGGCCAGGGGAGGCCTGCCCATGGGCTCTGACGGCTGCCGGCTGGCATCGCCAACAGGGGTTGCCCGGTCTGTCCGGTATAACAGGGCGCTGCGAATGGCGTCGGAGCCGTCATCGCCGGGTGTCGCCACAAAACGCCACTCGGCGCCAAGTCGCGCGGCCAGTTCGGCAACGGCACTGTCTGGGCCATAGCCGTCGTTTTCAAGTTCGGTGACGGCCAGTATGTCTGGGTCTGGCAGGGTGAGAGCCGCCACCAGCCGCTGGTTCTGTTCCCGGAAGGCTGCCACGCTCTCTGCCCCCCGGGCAGTGGGAAAGCCTGCACCCTGGCGGTTACCGTTGAAGTAGTTCTCCAGGTTCAGGGTGACGATCCGCAGGTCGACGTCATCGGGCTTTCCGGGTGGTTGCGGGCGCTCGTTGCTGGCTTTGAAGACCGGTTGCCTGTCTGGCTGGACACGCCACTGGCCAAAGCGGAAATCGAGAACACCCTGCAGTTGCGAGACGGTATCGCCGGCGCGTACCGTGTTCCGCCCATCAAGCCCGCCCGGTGGCCAAGGCACGGGATCGGGATTGCGCACGGCCAGGCCATCGTCCAGAAACACACGGTGTTGATGGTTGTTGTGGGCCTGCGTGACGGCTGCTGGCCCCGGTGCCAGGTATTCCGTCGGGATGACTTGATCCTCGGCGGCCAGAGTAAGCTCGCCGTAAAGGGCAAGGTTGTAGTGGTCAATAACCGTCAGCGGGGCGGCAAAGCGAACCCGCATGTTCTCAAGACTTTCCGGTGGTTGTGACCAGGGCAGTGACACCTCGATGGGCCTGGGCATTTTGCCCTCGCCGCAGACTGTCAGCTTGCCGACATCCACCAGTTCCGTCAGACCATGATATTCCTTGACGGTCCCTGTCAGTCGCAGGCGCTGGCCGAGCTTGCCCGCTGCCTGGCGTGTGTAGATGAACAGGGCTTCGGAGGTGGCCGGGTTCTGGTCCGTTTCAGCATCAGCCTGTTGCAGGTAGAAACCACCAAAACCACCTTTGTGGCGACTGTCCTGGGTGAGGATGCCTTCGACGGTGACGGTTTGCCCGACCAGGGGCGAAGCAGGGCCGCTGCCCTGAATGGCGTGGATGGCAGTGGCCGGCGCGCCGCACGCCTCGGCCACTGCCTGCGTCGGGACGCAGATCGTGGTAGCCAGGCCGAGGGCGGCGTTGAGCAGAAGTCTGGAAAGTGTCGTCACCGGGCCAGTCTAGCAGAGACCGGCCACCGCTTTGAGTGCCCGTTCGCGCTTGCTGCCAAAGCCAAGCTGGTCCGGGTTGGCCAGTTCCAGCTGCTGCACCAGTGGGTCCGGGTGGCTATTGTCAAAGGTAATTCCGAGCCGGGACAGGACATAGGGCGCCAACGCTGCACGGGTTTCGATGCTGAGGCAGCCCTGTTCCATACCGTAGTCGTTGGCAATGATCTGTTGTTGCGCCTCGGTCAGGCGCTGATCAGGTGCGATCTCCAGGGTGACCAGGCGTTGCCAGTCTTCATCCTGCTGCGCGGTGTGCCTGGATTTCTGCCGGAGTGCCTCCGGCTGGCCCTGAAAACGGCTCAGGGCGAAATCCCGGAATTCCCGGTTGGCATTGCACCAGGCCCGCACATGCCAGCTGTTACCCGTGCATACCAGTGAATGCGGCTCCAGCAGGCTGTCGGCGGCTTCCGGTCGGCTCAGGGACACGTAACTGGCCTTGAGTTGGCGGTGATAACGGGTAGCGTTAACCACAGCCCGCATGGTTTCCGGGGCGATGCGCCGGGACGGTTCCGGGATGACGGCATTGCCCGGCAGTCCAAGCTCCAGGTCAGAAAACGTGTCGCTCAGGCTCTGTTGCCGCGCAAGCAGGTCTTGATATTCGCTAACCTGGCCCCGTGTTACCACCGGTTTGAAACCGGCTGCCGGCACATAACCTTTCAGGTGCCGGTCGTAAACCAGGTTGCCGGGAGCCAGTTCCCGCAAGTAGGTGTTGATATCCTTTGATGCCTGCTGGCGACCAATGCCGAAACTGTGGCAGATGTGGTTGGTGGTCAGGCGTCCTTCCCACAAGGCGATGATTTCAATCAGTCGATAGCGAAGCAGTAAATCCCAGCGAATGGGCCAGTCCGTTTTCTTCATAACCAGGCGCTCACGGTCCGAGTAAGTAGCTTGATGTTTATGTTACCCGCTACGGCTATCAGGTTCTGTTACGGCCCATTAATGTAAAACATTGTCAAATACCGCGCCACTACTGGGTTCGAGGTCTCGGCAACTGCTTAATGGAGTCGTCTGGCGATGGCTGGTTAAATACTCACCAGCAGACAACCCATAACGTTGCTATCTTTTCTTTACTGTCACCCTGATGTAACCCAATACTCGGAGCCACTCATGACCCGAATGGTCACCTCCCTTTCGGCGCTGATCCTCAGCATTGTGTTGCTGGTCAGCGGCAATGCGTTTCTGATGACGCTGCTGGGTATTCGCCTGAGTATCGAAGAAGTCTCACCCAATGTCATTGGCTGGGTGCTGGTGTGCTATTCCATCGGTTTTGTCCTTGGCACCCTGTATGTCCACAAGATTATTGGCAGGGTAGGCCATATCCGCGCCTTTGCGGCATTTGCTGCTATGGCTGCCGTGGTGTCGCTGATGTATCCGATGGCGGTGTCGATGATTTTCTGGGCGGTCCTTCGGGTACTGTCTGGCTTCACCATCGCCGGTGTGTTGGTGGTGATTGAAAGCTGGTTCTCCAGCCGTGCCACTAACGCCAACCGGGGTGCGCTGTTTGCCGTTTACCAGATTGTTTTCTACTTGTCGGCCGCCGGCGGCCAGTTGATTGTCAACGTGGGTGACCCGGGCAGTTTCCTGCCGTTTTCGCTGGCGGCCATCCTGCTGACTCTCGCCCTGATTCCTCTGGCTCTCACTCGAATGGAAGCGCCGGCGATTGAGCAGGTGCACCGGATGTCGATCTTCAAACTCGGGCGGGAATCATTTTCCGGTGTCGCTGGCGCGCTGATCAGCGGCGTCATGATTGGCGGCTTCTATGCACTGGGGCCGGTATACGCCACGTTAGTGGGGCTGGACGTGGCCAGAACTTCGACCTTCATGGCCAGCGCCATCATTGCTGCCATGTTGTTGGCCTGGCCATTGGGCCGGGTGTGCGATCGATTTGACCGACGCCGGGTGATGTTCTGGGTGGCACTGATTGCTTCCGCTTCGGCCGTTGGGGTTGGCGTTTTCGGGGCGGCAAGCCTGGCGTTGCTCACCCTGCTGGTAGGACTTTTTACCGGTCTGTCGGCCACTCTGTACCCAATCGCGGTGGCCATCACCAACGACCGCATGGACAGCAACCGGATTGTCGCCGCCAGTGCCACGCTTTTGCTGAGCTACGGTATTGGCAGTGTGATCGGGCCGATCACCATGGCGGAGTTAATCAACATCATGGGGCCCTCCGGCTTGTTCTATGGCAACGCCGGCTTCCTGGTGTTGCTGGCAGTGATCACTAGCTACCGGATCAGCCACACCGACGACGTGCCGGTGGAGGAGCAGGAGCACTTTGTCCCGGCCATGCCGGAGGCGTCTCCGGTGCTTTCCGAGCTGGACCCGCGTAACACCGAGTTCCACGAATCTCCGGAAGTGGAGGAAATGCAGGAAGAGTTGCGTCAGGCTGGCTGACGCGCCTTTCGGTTTTCCCCAATTATATTTTCACCCTGATATCTGTTTTTATTTCAATGGTTAGCTTACTATTGGTGAATTTCCAATAAGGTAAGTGTTTTCTCGGTTTTCGGGGTGGCGTTTGCTTGTCCCATGCCGGATCACCATCAGGAGTGTTTAACCATGAGAGATCAATTCCCGTTTGCCGTTGCCCGGGTTACCCGCCGCTGGCGCAAGATGCTGGATGAGCGGTTGAAAGACTTGGGAGTCACGCAGGCTCGCTGGAGCACCATGGTGTATCTGCAGCAGGGTGGTGAAGGCCTTACCCAGCGCGAACTGGCCAGTCTGATGGCCATTGAAAATCCCACCCTGGTCAGGTTGCTTGATAGCCTGGAGCAGCAGGAGTTGATTGAGCGACGCCCCTGCCCGAACGATCGACGCGCCCGCCGGTTGCATCTGACCAAGGCCGGTGCCGAGTTCATGGATGAGCTGTCCGAGCGTGCCGCTGTGTTGCGTGAAGAGATGCTGGAGGGCGTGACTGACAAGGAAATCGAATGCGCGCTCAAGGTGTTCCACAAAATTATGGATAATGCCGAGAAGCAGAAGTAACGCTTGATCGATAATTCTGTCGAGGGCCTGACCGCCCGTTACGGCGAACGCTGGCGCTGGCTGGCCGTTGCTACGGTTGTCCTTGGCACCATGGCCACGGTGCTCAGCGCCACGGTGGTGAATGTTGCGCTCCATGACATCATGATGGAGTTCGGCATTCGCCAGGGCCAGGTGCACTGGCTGGCCACCGGATTCATCGCCGCCATGACCACCACCATGCTGGCGTCCGCCTGGCTGCTGGACCGTTTTGGTGTGCGCCTGACCCTGGGTGTTGCCATGGCGGTGTTCACCGTCATATCCCTTGTCGGCGGCTTTGCCGAGTCTCCTGAACAGCTGATTGCCGCCAGAATAGGCCAGGGCGCCATGGCCGGGTTGATGCAACCCATGGGCATGTACCTGGTGTTCCGGATATTTCCGGCAGACAGGCGTGGTCAAGCCATGGGCATTTATGGCATGGGGGTGATTCTGGCACCGGCATTGGGCCCTGTGCTGGGTGGCTTTCTGGTGGACCAGTTCAACTGGCGCTATGTGATGTTTGCGCCGGCACCGGTCACCCTTCTGGGTGTCTGGATGGCCTGGCGGTTCCTGCCGCTGCCCCGCTCCCGCCCTGCGCCTTATCCCTTTGATCTGCCCGGTTTGTTACTGCTTGGGGCAACCATCGCCCTGACCCTCGATACCCTGACCCGAATGCAGGCCTGGCCAGGCCAGGAACTGCGAATCGTGATGCAATGGGCGTTGGCCCTTGGCCTTCTGTTCGCCTTTGTCTTTCGGGAACGCACGGCGAAGCATCCCCTGGTTAACCTGCTACTGTTGCGCCAACCGGTGTTTCTGTTCGCCACGCTGGGCGCCATGGCGCTTGGGCTGGCGCTGTTTGGCTCAACCTACCTGATTCCTCTGTTTGTGCAGACCACGCTGGGCTTCTCCGCGACGGAGGCGGGTCTGCTGATGCTGCCCGCCGGGGTGGTGCTGGGCATTGTTTTTCCACTGTCGGGCCGGCTGGCAGACAAGCGCAGCGCCCGCAGCCTGGTGCTGTTTGGAATCGCGGTGTTCGCCCTGTCTGCGGTCCTGTTTGCTCTGACCGGCCAGTACGCTGGGTTTGGCTGGCTGGTACTCTGGGCAGTGCTGGGCCGGATTGGGATTGGCTTTATGCTGCCGGCCCTGTCCACCGGTGCGCTGAATCCACTGCCCAAGGAACAGCTGGGCGCCGGGTCCAGCACCATCAATTTCGCCCGCCAACTCGGGGGTGCCCTGGGGGTAAATGTGGTGGCACTGACCATCGAGTTCGGTGAACACCAGGGCAGTGTGCCTACTGTGGCTGCGTTCGAGGCAGCCTGGTGGCTGGTAGCGGTGTTTGTGGCGTTGGCTGCCGTGCCGGTCTGGAAAATGCGGGTGTAAGGTGGCCAGTTGCCATTTCCGGCGGGATTCATTAGCATGTGGCCAACTTCGGGGGAGTAGCCTTCGCTTCTGGGTAACAGGAGCGGACGGTAGTCAACATACTTGGAGCTCATTCTCCATGGCTACCGTGTTCCGTGATTGATCGCGGAATTGGCAAGACCTGAGGCAGATCACCTCCACTGGGCGGAAGGTGAGCTGTCTCATGTCTGACGATTTCCGCCCTGAGGTCTCTTCGAATGGATGCGTTTCTCGCTTCAACCCTTGCCGTGGCCGTTGCCGAAATTGGCGACAAAACCCAGCTCCTGTCTCTTTTCCTGGTTGCCCGATACGCAAAGCGTACCCCTATCATTCTTGGTATTCTGGTTGCGACCGTGCTCAATCACGCGCTCTCAGCGTGGCTGGGGGCCTGGGTGGCCAGCTGGATTCCGTCCCAGTGGCTGCCCTGGATTCTCGCAGTGAGCTTTGTCGCCATCGCCCTGTGGTTGCTGATACCGGATAAAGACGACAGTGCCGAATCTCGGTTTCTCGGCATGGGCGCCTTCTGGGCTACTACGGTAATGTTCTTCCTGGCGGAGATAGGTGATAAAACCCAAGTGGCTACGGTGGTCCTGGCGGCAAGGTATACGGAAACGTTATGGGTTATCATCGGCACGACGGTAGGCATGCTCCTGGCCAATATTCCGGTGATCCTGGCAGGGCGCTGGCTAATGGAGCGAATGCCGCTGGCGACGGCCAGGATCAGTGCCAGCGTATTGTTTGTGGTGCTGGCGGTGGTAACGGTCTGGACCACCCTGGTGAACTCCTGACACGGAACCGTGTCTTTCAGAGCAGAGGCCCGGAATGAATGTTTATGGGAACTGGTTGATATGTGGTTGAAAAAATGTGTCGCCGTTCTGGTGTGCCTGATGTTCCTGGCGTCAGCTGTCAATGCTGCGCAGAACCAAAAGCCGTCAGACACTGCAACGGTGGAAAACGATCGTTCGCCCCGGGTACCAACTTTCGCTCTTAACGGCGATCTGGCGGGGGAGCTGCAGGTTTTCACGACCCGCTATGAGGATACCTTTGCTGCTATTGGCCATGATGAGGCTCTGGGTTACCTGGAGTTGGTGAAGGCCAATCCGGGTGTTGACCCCTGGTTACCGGGAGACGGCACGACCATTACCCTGCCGCGTATGTATGTTCTGCCCGATGCGCGCCGGGAAGGCATCGTGATTAACTTGGCCGAGTATCGGCTCTATTATTTCACCAACGATGGCGTTCAGGTGTATCCGGTGGGCATTGGGCGTGAAGAGAATCCGTCACCGCTAACCGACGCCGAGGTAACCATGCCACTGGAATCGCCTGCGTGGTATCCGCCGGCCAGTATCCGGGCATCCTATGAGGCCCGCGGAGAGTATCTGCCGCGTATGATCCCGCCCGGCCCGGATAATCCGCTTGGCACTCATGCCCTGATGTTAAGCGAGAAAGGCTATCTGATCCACGGAACCAATAAGCGTTTCGGTATCGGCTTGCCGGTCAGTGCCGGCTGTTTCCGTATGTACAACGAAGACATTTCCCGGTTTGTCTATCAGGTTCAGAAGGGCACGTCGGTCCAGATTATTCGCGAACCTGTCAAGCTTGGCTTGTCTGGCGGCGAGGTTTGGCTTGAAGTACACCGGCCCCATGAAGATTACTCGCCCGAGGATCGCGAACAGCTATGGCGTGTAACACTGGAAAAACTGGAAGCCTTCCGCCAGCAACACCCGGACGTGGAAGTCCAGCGCCGGTCCATCGAGCTGGTGGTGGATCAGGCCGATGGCATTCCCACTATGGTCGGTGAGCGGCTGACCCGGGTGGCTTCTGATAAGGGGCAGACGGAAAGCAACCCGGCAGAGCCTGCAGAGCCGGAGCAAAAGCTGTACTTTTGACCCCGGCGCCGCAACCAACAAAAACCAAACGGCAGGAGTACTCATGAGTCGTACTATACTGATTACCGGAGCCAGTTCCGGACTGGGTGAAGGCATGGCCCGGGAGTTTGCTGCCCGGGGTGATCACCTTGCCCTGTGTGCCCGTCGTACCGAGCGGCTGGACCAGCTCCGGGCCGAGCTGGAGGGCACCTATCCGGGAGTGAAGATCAGTGTGCGGGCCCTGGATGTGAATGATCACGCACAAGTGGCCGAGGTTTTTCAGGCTTTCCGGGAGGAGTTTGGTCAGCTCGACAGGATCATCGTCAATGCCGGGATTGGCAAGGGGCAGCCGCTGGGCACCGGGCGCTTTGATGCCAACCGGCAGACCGCAGAAACCAATTTTGTTTCCGCCCTGGCCCAGATAGAAGCCGCCATGGAGATTTTCCGGGCACAGAACCATGGTCACCTGGTTGCCGTATCATCGGTAACGGCTGTTCGGGGGATGCCGGGCAACGTCACCACCTATGCGGCGATCAAGGCCGGATTGGCGGCACTTTGCGAGGGTTTGCGTGTCGAACTGAAAAAGCGCCGGTCTCCCATTCGCGTGACCACGCTCTATCCGGGGTATATCCGGACTGAGATCAACGAAAAGGTCAAGAACACACCTTTCATTGTGGACGCCAAGACCGGATGCCGGGCCATGGTCCGTGCCATTGAGTCCGGCAAGGCCGAACGTTTTGTGCCAGGTTGGCCCTGGACGCCCATTGGTTTCATACTGAGGCGACTGCCGGAGTCCGTACTGGCCCGAATATTCTGATCACTCTGCCTGGGAGATCGCCATGACGCCAAACCCGATGCAACGTCAGAACCTCCGCTTGCCCCTCTGGTCCCTGATTTTTTTCCTGGGAGGGCTGCTGGGACTGATCGGGGCTTCCTGGCAGGCAATTGCCCAGCAGGACACGCCGAGAACGGCACTGGTATTGACGGTCGAGGGTGCTATCGGCCCGGCCACAATGGATTATGTCACCCGTGGCATCAGACGGGCCGAGCAGGAGAATGCTGGCCTGGTCATTCTGGAAATGGATACGCCGGGTGGCCTGATGGATTCCATGCGGGAAATCATCAAAACCATCCTCGCCTCCGAGGTGCCGGTGGCAACCTACGTGTCACCCCAGGGCGCCCGCGCCGCCAGTGCCGGTACCTTCATCCTCTACGGCAGTCATATTGCGGCTATGGCGCCCGCCACCAACCTCGGTTCGGCAACGCCGGTTCAGATGGGCGGCCTGCCAGGCTCGCCAGAGCAAGAACCGGAGCAGCCCGCCGGGGACGACGAAGCTTCAGAGACCAGTGCCGACGACTCGGCCGCCGAACCACAGAAACGCCGGGGCGACACGGCGATGGAGCGTAAGGTTCTGGAGGATGCCGTCAGTTATATCCGTGGCTTGGCCGAGCGCCATGGTCGGAATGCCGACTGGGCGGAAGAGGCCGTCCGCGAAGCCGTCAACCTCGGCGCAACCGAGGCGCTGGAACTGAATGTTATCGATGTCGTGGCGCCTAACCTCCGCGAATTGCTGGAGGCCATTGATGGTCGCACCGTGCAGATGGCCACCGGCGAGCGGGAGCTGGTCACGGCGGACCTGGAACTGGTCCGTTCAGAACCGGATTGGCGAACCCGGTTACTGTCGGTGATCACCGATCCGAACGTCGCCTATTTCCTGATGATCATCGGTTTCTACGGCATTATCTTTGAACTGTCGAATCCCGGTGCCGTGTTCCCCGGGGTGATCGGTGCTATCTGTCTGATACTCGCGTTGTTTGCATTTCAGGTGTTGTCGGTGAATTACGCCGGCCTTGCCTTGATCCTATTGGGGCTGGCGTTCATCGTGGGGGAAGCCTTCATGCCTAGTTTCGGCATTCTTGGTGTCGGTGGCATAGTCGCCTTTGTCACGGGATCGGTGATTCTGATGGATGGCAGCCACTCGGATATCTCATTGCCCACCGTTGGCGGCACGGCTGTTGTGGCGGGCGGGTTTATTCTCTGGACGGTTACCCGCTTCATCGGTTTGCGACGCCGTACGCCGGTCAGTGGCAGCGAACACATGGCTGAGGAAAAAGGCGTGGCACTGGACGACTTTGAATCTTCTTATGACGGCTACAAGGGCCATGTCCGAGTCAGTGGGGAGCGTTGGAATGCCCGTTGTCCGCATCAGATCACCAAGGGCACGCAGGTGCAGGTAAACGGTATGGAGGGGCTGACCCTTCTGGTTGAAGCCAGGCCTGATTCTGATCAAGGTCATTGAACGAGCAATTCGTACTAACCAACGGCAAATCAAGGAGGCCGTATGAACCTGGGTGACATTATTCCCTATATTGCACCGACTGTGGTGCTGCTTCTGATTCTCGGTTCCGCCATCAAGATCCTGCCGGAATACGAGCGCGGTGTGGTGTTTTTCCTGGGCCGCTTTCAGGGTGTCAAAGGCCCCGGCCTGATCATCGTCATCCCCGGAATTCAGCAAATTGTCCGGGTGGATCTGCGGGTGATCACCCTGGATGTCCCAAGCCAGGATGTTATTTCCAAAGACAACGTGACGGTCAGAGTAAATGCAGTGCTGTACTTCCGCGTGGTTGACCCCGAGAAGGCGATTATCCGGGTCGAAGACTATGGCGCTGCTACCAGCCAGTTGGCGCAAACAACCTTGCGCTCTGTGCTCGGCAAACACGATCTCGATGAAATGCTGTCTGAGCGAGACAAGCTGAATTCGGATATTCAGGAAATCATTGATTCCCAGACCGAGGATTGGGGTATCAAGGTGGCCAATGTGGAAATCAAACACGTTGACCTGAATGAGTCGATGATTCGTGCGATTGCCCGCCAGGCAGAGGCAGAGCGCGAGCGTCGCGCCAAGATCATTCACGCAGAGGGCGAATTGCAGGCTTCCAAAAAGCTGGTCGAGGCCGCAGAGGTGATGTCTGTGAATTCCGGCGCCATGCAGTTGCGTTATCTGCAGACCCTGTCAGACATGAGCAACAACAACTCCTCCACGATTGTGTTCCCGCTACCGATGGACATGATGAAAACCTTTATGCAAAACCAGCAACAGAAGGCTTCCGGCAACCCGGAGGGGTAAGACAAAACATTTTGAGCGAGCACAAAAAAGGCCGGTTGAACCGGCCTTTTTTGCTAAACGGCAGCCTTACTTCTGGCTGGCACGCTCGAGCATGCGCTTGGCGCGCTCGTTCGCTTCGTCAGCGGACTTCTGAGCAGCACGGGCAGCAGCCAGGGCTTCTTCAGCAGTCTGCTGAGCAGTGCGAGCGGAGCTTGCAGCGCTGTTAGCAGTGTTCAGAGCGTTGTTAGCAGTTTGCTCGGCGGAGCTTGCAGTCGCATTGGCCTCGTCGATAGCGCCCTGCTCAGTGGTGGCACAGCCTGCAGTCAGAGCAGCGGCCATTGCAAACCCGGCGATCGTCAGTTTACGCATGGTAAATCCCCTTATTGGTCGTTTTATTTCCTGTGATCCAGAAGTCATTAAGACGACTTCCTGTCAGCTAAGCCCGATAGGCGTTGACTACCGGAGTCGTCAAACAGTGTAAAACACTCAGAGACAAAATGTTAACTAAGGATACGTAAATTTTCTTAGGCTATGACAACAACTTAATACTCCCGTCATGAACGGGGTGGGTTCTGCGATCAGGGAAGAATCCGAATGGGGGTGCCGTTATCGACCAGTGCCCAGATCTCATCCATCTCTTCATTGGTGACCGCAATACAGCCTTCGGTCCAGTCCAGGCCGGTATACGCGAAGGCAAGGTCGCCCGCTTCGTTGGGCAGTCCGTGGATCATGATGCTGCCGCCGGGATTGAGCCCCCAGGCTTCGGCCAGCTCCCGGTCACGGGCGTTCGGGTAGGATATATGGATGGACTTGTAGAAATCGCTGTTCGCGTTGCGCCAATCGAGAATGTAATCCCCTTCTGGCGTTCGCTTGTCACCCTCATACAGCTTGTGTCCTACCGGATTGCCTCCCAGTGAAATCCGATAGCTGCGCACCTTGTGCTCACCGCTCAACAGATAAAGCCTGCGCTCACTTTTGCGCACCAGAACCTTGGTGATGTTCAGGTGGTCTTCCAGCGTTGGTTCGCTGCCAGGCATGGCCATGCGTGTATCAGCCCGGGCCAGCAACTCCGAGCTACTGGCCATGGCAGGCAATAAGACAACTAACAGTGATAGAAAAACTCTGAAGATCATGATGCTGGCACAGGTCGCTGGATGGTTAAACTTTGTTCACGTGTGTTTATAACATAGCCAGCAAGGGGATTGATAAGGGGTTTTGTTACGGTTTTTGGTTTTCCTGCACAAACCGGACGGGCGTCACGCATCCATTTTCAGGCCAACCTTGGTTACCCGGTCGGCTTCGGTGGCCCGGGCCACGAGCGTTACTGGCCCCAATATGACGGTGTCGCCAACAACTGGATGCCCCTTGGTGCGTTTGGCGAAACACTCGGCCAGCGACAACTCGGGAGGCAACTCGTCGAACTCGATACCATAGACCTGTTCCACATCGCCGAGCAGGGCATCTCCGTTCAGCACGAAGTCGCCGAAGAAGGCTCGCTCTGCCAGGTGTTTCGGAGCTTGCCGCCCGCTCAATGCCTTGCCGAGATCGGGTAGAACCGACGGCGTGGCGAACATGGCCAACATATCGCCGGCGGTCACTTCGAGGTCCTTTGTGGGCTGAAGGCACTTGCGGTCGCGAAACACCCCGGCCACGGCGGTGTTTTCCGGCAGGCGCAGCTGGCCAAGGGCTCTGGGCTTGTCCCAACCCTTTCCCCGGAGCGGAAACAGCATCAGCTCATGGTCGCCAGCGGCAGGTGCATCCAGTGGTAGCCGACGGTAGGGATCTTCGCCAGCGGGAACTTCAAGCCGCAACTTGCGGGCGAGAGGTGCCATGGTGGTGCCCTGCACAATCAGCGACACCAGAACGATAAAGAACGCCGCATGGAACACCAGTTGCGCATCCGGCAGGTCGGCAATGATCGGGAACAGCGCCAAAACAATGGGCACCGCGCCTCGCAGGCCCACCCAGCTGATAAAGCCCAGCTCCCGCCGGTTGAAGCCGAATGGCCAGAGCGTGATCAGCACGGTTAATGGCCGAATAACAAAGATAAGCGCCAGAGCCAGCACCAAACCGGCGCCTGCCAGGGGGATCAGGTCTGATGGGCTCACCAGCAGGCCGAGCATCAGGAACAGGCACAGCTGTGCCAGCCAGGCCATGCCGTCGTGCACCTGAAGAATCATCGGCATCATCCGGACATGACGGTTTCCAATGACCACACCGCACAGGTAAATGGCGAGGAATCCGCTGCCTCCGACAGCGTTGGTGGCTGAAAACACCGAAATGCCGGCCGCACCCACCAGCAGGGGGTACAGCGCGGGGGTCAGGCGCATCCGATTGGCCAGTTCCACCACCAGAAAGCCACCCAGAACGCCGGCTGCGGCGCCGATGCCGAACTGTTGTACCAGCATGATCAGGCCCGAGAGAATGGACCCCTGCTCATGTTGGCCAATCAAGGTCACCAGCATCAGGGTGAGGAAAATGGCCATCGGGTCGTTACTGCCAGATTCGATCTCAAGGGTGGCACTGACCCGCTCGTTCAGGTGCAGGCCCCGGCCCTGCAGCAGAGAAAAGACAGCGGCGGCATCGGTTGAGGAAATAATGGCCCCGATCAACAAAGCCATCATCCAATGCAAATCGAATACCCACCATGCCACGATGGCCGCGCCACCCGCGGTCAGGGCAACGCCAAGGGTGGCAAGTACCAGGGCTGGCCGCAGACCTACCCGGAAGGTCTCTACCCGGGTGCGCATGCCGCCATCCAGCAGGATAACGGCCAGTGAAAGATTGGCGATAAGAAAAGCCAGCTCAAAGTTATTGAACTGGATGCCGCCCGGTCCGTCTTCGCCCATCATCATGCCAACAGCCAGAAAAACCAGCAGCACCGGCATGCCGACCCTGCTTGAAAGCGGGCTGAGAACGATGCTGAACACAAGCATCAAGGCGCCAATCAGAGTAAACGTGGGATCCATCAGACTCCTGACCAAAGGGACTTGCCCGGACGCTGGTCCGGGCCTATATTGCTGTGGCAATCATTATGCAGGCGGGCGTAGCTCAATGGTAGAGCAGAGGCTTCCCAAGCCTACGACGTGGGTTCGATTCCCATCGCCCGCTCCAGCCTCACACGCTAAGCAGTGGTTCGCTCAATGCAACTTCAGGCGAGGATGCATCGCTCGGCTGATCTTGTCCATCAGCCAGATAATGCCCGTGCGCACAAACCCGTGCAGGGCGACCTGGTGCATTCGATACAGCGATACGTAGAATAGCCGTGCGACCTTGCCCTCGATATACATACTTCGGCCTGACAAGTTGCCCATCAGGTTACCGACAGTGGTGTAACGGCTGAAATTGATCAGTGAGCCATGGTCATTGTAGACAAAGGCCACTGGGTCTTTGCCTTCCAGGCGGTTGCACAGCGTCTTGAACAGGGCATCGGCCTGCTGATGGGCGGCCTGGGCCCGTGGTGGCACGGGATGGTCGGAATCGGGCTGCGGGCAGGCTGCGCAATCACCGAAGGCAAAGATGTCGGTATCCCGTGTGGTTTCGAGGGTTTGCTTCACCAACAGCTGATTGCTGCGATTGGTTTCCAGGCCGCCGAGTTCCGCCAGAAACGGGGGGGCCTTGATGCCCGCGGCCCAGATGGTCATTTCGGATGGCAATTCGGTGCCGTCTTTCATGACCAGGCTGTTTTCGCGCACTTCGCTGACTGGCTGCCCGGTCAGTACTTTCACCTTCTGGCGTTCCAGTTCACGGGTGGCTGCCGCTGACAGGCGCCCGGGCAGGGCCGGCAAAATCCGGTCTGCCGCTTCGATCACGCTGATGGAAACATCCGAGGACTGCAGGTGGTTCATGCCGTAGACCGGCAATTCCCTGGATGCCAGTCGCAGCTCGGCAGCCAGCTCCACACCCGTGGCGCCAGCGCCGATGATGCTGATGTTCAGAGTATGGGGTTTGCCCTGATTGGCCTCGTGGTTCTTGCGCAGGAAGGCGTTGAGCATCAGGTTATGGAATCGCCTTGCTTGCCTGAGGCTGTCGAGAAACAGGCAGTGTTCCTGGGCGCCGGGTGTGCCAAAATCGTTGGCTGTACTGCCCACGGCGATCACCAGGGTGTCGTATTGAATCCGACGCTCGGGCACCACCTCGTGGCCCTCTTCGTCCAGGAACGGCGCGATGATGATTTCCTTGGCCGCCCGATCAAGGCCGTTCATGCGCCCCAGCTGAAATTCATAGTGATGTTTCCGTGCGTGGGCCCGGTAATTAATTTCGTTGGCACTGGCGTCCAGTGAGCCGGAGGCCACTTCGTGCAGCAGAGGTTTCCAGACGTGGGTCAAGCCGGCGTCGACCAGGGAGATGCGAGCCTTGTTCTTCTTGCCGAGTTTGTTGCCGAGGCTGGTGACCAGTTCCAGGCCTCCGGCGCCACCGCCGACGACGACAATGTGATGCAGGTTTTCCATAACAGTCAGACCTTCAGAAGATGAGAGCCAAGCGCTCTCGCGGGAAAACGCTTGGCTGTCTGCTCTGATCAGTCTGACCTGTGAACACAAAAGGTAGGCTGCTAACTCCGTTATACTAACGTTGACGGCCCGGGATGACAATTGGACAGAAGTGTTGCCTGGCGGGTGCTTTGGGTTACACCTGAGCGCAGAAGCCGTGTTTTCCGCCGCTAGTTTGCTAATCTGGACAAAGACCTGACGTGGTTGATAAAACCGGAACACCGGCCGGTCCCGTATCATTCGGCGATGGCTGAATTAATCAAAAGCCGCTCGACAGGAGAGACGATCGTGAAACTAGAGGTTCGTGGTGTAGAAGAGGGACAACCCATTCCAGAGAAGTTTGCCTTTGGGGTTTTCAGCGAGCAGGACCACATGAGCTTTGGCCCCAACCGAAACCCCGAGTTGGTCTGGTCTGGGGCACCGGAGGGTACGAAGAGTTTTGTGGTGATGATGTTTGACCCGGACGTGCCCAGCGTAGCCGATGATGTGAATCAGGAAGGCAAAACGGTGCCCGCCGACCTGCCCCGGGTGGATTTCTTCCACTGGTTGCTGACAGACATTCCAGCCAATATCGGCCGCATCCCGGAAGGCGAGGACAGTGACGGCGTGTTGCCCAAGGGCAAGGACCATGGGCCGGGTCCGATTGGCGTTCGGGGCGTGAATAATTACACCCAGTTCCTTGCCGGCAACCCGGACATGGCGGGCACCTATGCCGGATATGACGGCCCCTGCCCGCCCTGGAACGACGAGATCATCCACCACTACCATTTTGAAGTGCACGCGCTGGATGTCGAAAGCCTGGGGCTGGAGGGTGAATTTGACGGCAACGATGTACGCCAGGCCATGGCCGGGCACGTGCTGGCCAGTGCGCGGGTGACCGGCACTTACACCCTGAATCCGGACCTGCGTTAATGCCGTTGGTTGCCGGGCTGATGGTTTAGCGCCCGGCTTCATAAAACTGACTTGCCATTGTCACCCGGGTGTCACCGGAGCTTGCCAAGGTTGTTACAGGAAACCGAAGGCAGGCCTGACACCACGGGAGGCAACATGCGAGCGTATCGCAGCGTATTCATTTCCGACGTTCATCTGGGAACGGCCGATTGCCAGGCCGACTACCTGCTGGATTTCCTCAACAACGTTCGCTGCCAGACGCCAGGCTGTTGTTCAGTTCTGTGCTTTATAAGCTTCCAGAATCGCCGCCATGTCGTCGCCGAGCTGCTCCAGCTCGGTGGCCGACAGGTTGCGCTCAGCCATGGAGCGCAGCCCCATAATCTGGCTCTGAAGCAGCCTCGCCAGCCGCCGGCAATCGGTTTTGGCGGCAATTTCTCCCTGAGTCCTCGCACTTTCCAGCAGCTCGGCAAAGGACGTTTCAATAGCGGCCAGCACACTCTGGGCCTGTGAATACAGTGCCGGGTTGGTGCTGCTGGCCTCCAGCAGGGTTTTCACGATCAGGCAGGCGCGTGCGGGGGCGCAGTCAACGTCTGTGCAGCTGCTCGCGATTTTCCGAAGATACGCCTGCAACCCTTCGACAATGCTGTCATAGCCGGCCATGTGCTCTGAAAGATCAACCCCGCCCTGTTGGGCGTAACTGGCCAGGGCTTCAGAAAACAGGCCATCTTTACTGCCAAACGTGGCGTAGATGCTGCCCGGGCGCATATCCAGCGCCTGCTCAATCTGCTTCATTGAACTGCCGTGATAGCCCTTGTGCCAGAACAGACTGACGGCCTTGGCCAGGGCTGTATCCCGGTCATAGCTTGGAGGTCTTGGCATAACAACACCGCCTTCGTGTGAGCTTTGAATGTTCACTCAATTATAGCTTGAGTGACTGATCAAAAACAGCTGAGCTACCGTAACCGGCACGTACTGAAAGTGGTCATGACGTTGTCCCAGA
This sequence comes from Marinobacter excellens LAMA 842, assembly GCF_001574445.1. Lineage (NCBI taxonomy): Bacteria > Pseudomonadati > Pseudomonadota > Gammaproteobacteria > Pseudomonadales > Marinobacteraceae > Marinobacter > Marinobacter excellens. The sequence continues at coordinate 154,486 of NZ_LOCO01000003.1, read as the reverse complement.
AAATCATGAGTAACTACATCAATCACATCGCCAACAAGCCGGTAGATGGCCGTTTCAATTGAACTACCTTGATTACGCCCGCAGACTGGAGAGTCCAGCCAGAAGTCAGGGATGGTGAGGCTGGGCCCACCCTTTTGTTGTTATTGATTTAGTTGCAGCCAACGGGCCAGCCTTGAGCCGGGGCGTCGGCTGATCGACCAGGGTAACCATACCATGGCGGCCAGAATTGCAGCGCCGGCCAGCACGGTCAGTATGGGATTTAGCCTAAAGGTGTTCCCCAGCCCGGCGAAGACCACTGTCATCGGGAGCATGCCGAGCAGAGTCGCGATGGCAAAACGCCAGGCTTTAATGGCAGTAACGCCGGCGGCATAGCTGATCAAAGCAAAGGAAAATACAGGAATCAGCCGGGTCAGCAGAATTGCGATGGTCAGAAAACGCTGAGACCCATCCTGAGCCAGCACGGGGTTGTCGGGGAACCGTTTGCAGATGGCATCGCGGCCAAGGCTTCGGGCAATCCAGAAGGCCGCCATGGCGCCGACCAGCGCGCCGGTCGCCGCGATCGCTGTGCCCCACACAACGCCGAAGGCAAGTCCGGCGGTTGCGCTGACAGGTAGGGTTGGGATGGGGCCCACCACCACCGCGATGATCATCAACATCATCAGCAGGAGAGGACCGATTGCGCCTTGGCTACCAAGCCAGGCGGACAGTACATCCGGAGAAAGGTTCGTTGGCATACCCAGGTTCTGTAACAACCACCAGGATGCTGTCAGCGCAACAAGAACCACGACCAGAATTGTGATTCTGAGAGTCATTGAACAACCTTCAAGGAAGTGGCGGGTTAGCTCTGGGATAACGGGGCTTATTACTCAAGCAAGAGCGTGTCGTATCAGTGAAACCTAGGATATCACTATGACTGAGGCGTGTCGTTCGAGTCGTTTGGGCCTGTGGCTTGAGTCTTCAGAGCCTCGGAAACCCGCTCATCAATCCGGCGAAGGAATTCCTCGTCTGCGCGCCCCGAGGAGTGCGCCCTCAGCAGGTTGTTACTGGCCCTCAAATTGCCAATAAACGTCCGGCAGTCCTTGCACATCATCAGGTGCATTTTCACCGTCAGATTCTGGCGGCCGCTGAGTTCGCCATCGATGTAATCACTGGCGATTTCGGCCAGGCCCCTGCACATTAACATTCGCCGGTCTCCTGGAAAGTCTCCACCATGAGAAAGATCTTCTGCCTCGCTCGGTGTATCAGCACACGCAGGTTAGAGGCACTGACATCCAGAATGTTACAGACATCATCCGATTTGTGCTGGTGGGCTTCATAGAGCATAAGCGCTGAACGCTGGGTTTCCGGCAGGGCGGACAAATGTTTGTCCAGGCAATCGCTGAGGGCACCATTTTCCATCAGATTGTCGGCTGAGTCATGGAACTGAAGCTTTGGGGGCAGGTCCCAACGACCTTTGGCGTTGAAACGGTCGGCCAGTTCCGGTTCCAGGCTTTCCGAGAAATCCGTGGCCACTTCCCGATTGCTTGAGCGCAGTTTGTTTTTGCACCGATTGGCAACGATGCGGTGCAGCCAGGTTCTCAGGCCAGAACGGCCCTCAAACTTCTGGATAGCGTCTATCACGGTTACCCAGCAGTCCTGGACAACCTCTTCCGCGCTGGAGTGGTCCAGGTAAAACCGGGCCACGGCGAGCATGCCCGGTGAGTATTCACGTACTGCCCGGCGATAGGCGCTGGGCTCGCCCTGCTTGAGGTCGTCGATCAGTGATGTTTCAACTTCAGGGCGTGCCGCTGTGTCCATGGGTTTCCGTCCCTTGTTGCTGTCAGTATGGCTGTTTGTCTTTGTATAGTGTTTCGGAATCGGTAAAAGTTCCGGTATTCTGTAGCGAATGCTCAAAAATAATAGTTCAGGGGCGGTGTAACATCCAGCCGGTGATCGTGTCTTGGCTATAACAGCGTATTGGTTTATTCAATTCTTACAGGCATGGATATGAATCGCAGCAAGCTTTTACTTCTTCTGATTATCGCCGTCATCGTGGGGGGCTTTCTCGGACTCGACGGTCACAAACTTCTGACTCTGGAAAACCTGCAGTCGCACCAGAGTGCCATCGGGCAGTGGATTGACCAGAATCTGGTATTGGCCGTCACAGGTTACGCGGTTATCTATGTGGTTGTGACTGCCCTGTCTCTGCCCGGAGCCACCATCATGACTCTGGCCGGCGGAGCCTTCTTCGGCAACCTTTACGGTTTGGCGGCGGTCTCCATTGCGTCGACCGTGGGCGCATCCCTGGCCTTTCTGGTTGCCCGATTCCTGATGCGGGATACCCTGCGTAAGCGCTACGCGGAAACCGTATCCAAAATGGACCGTGGCATCGAGAAAGACGGCGCCTTTTATCTGGCCACCCTGCGCCTGGTGCCGGTGTTCCCCTTCTTCCTGATCAACCTGGCCATGGGCCTGACCGCGATGAAGCTGCGCACCTATGCTCTGGTGAGTTGGATTGCCATGTTGCCGGGCACTTTTGTTTATGTGAATGCCGGCACCCAGTTGGGTCAGATCCAGTCCACCGGTGACATTGTGTCGGCCAACCTGCTGCTGTCCTTTGCCCTGTTGGGGCTGTTCCCGCTGATCGCCAAGTTTGTGGTGGGCTTTATCCGCCGCCGCAAGGTCTATGCCGGCTGGCAGAAGCCGGATCATTTCGACTACAACCTGCTAGTGATCGGCGGTGGTTCGGCCGGGCTGGTGTCGGCCTACATTGCGGCCGCGGTGAAGGCCAAAGTGGCGCTGATTGAAAAGCACAAAATGGGCGGCGACTGCCTGAACACCGGCTGCGTGCCTTCCAAGGCTTTGATCCGCAGTGCCAAGGCGGCGGATACCCTGCGCCATGCCAATCGTTACGGGCTGGAGTCGGTGCCGGTAAAAGGCTCGTTCAAGAACATCATGAATCGGGTCAAGGATGTCATCGCAAAAGTGGAGCCCCACGATTCCCCGGAACGCTATCGGAAGCTGGGTGTGGACTGCATTTCCGGCGAGGCGAGTTTCGTGTCGCCCTGGGAGCTGGAGGTGAAACACAATGATGGCCGCACCGAACGCCTCACTGCCCGCAGCATCATCGTCGCCACCGGTGGCAAACCTGCCGTGCCACCCATTCCCGGCCTGAACGACATGCAGCCGCTGACCTCCGATAATTTGTGGGAACTGGAGGAGCAACCGCAACGCCTGCTCGTGCTCGGTGGTGGCCCCATTGGCTCGGAACTGGCGCACGCGTTCGCCCGGCTTGGCTGCCATGTGACCCAGGTGGAAAAAGGCGAGCGATTGCTGGCAAAAGAAGATGCTGATGTCTCGGAGCTGGTACTCAAACAGTTTGAATCCGACGGAATTGACGTCCGGTTGAAACATTCCGCTGCCGAGTTTCGTATAGAGGATGGAGAGAAGGTCGCCTATTGCGATTATGAAGGCGAGACAATACGGCTTCCCTTTGATCAAGTTTTGGTGGCGGTGGGGCGCGCGGCGAATACCTCCGGCCTGAACCTGGAAGCGATTGGCGTGGACACCTTGCCGAACGGAACTGTGCCGGTGGAAGACGACATGAGCTTGCGTTATCCCAACGTGTTTGCTTGCGGCGACGTGGCCGGCCCGTACCAGTTCACCCATGCGGCCGCCCATCAGGCCTGGTACGCGGCGGTGAACGGTCTGTTTGGCCAGTTCAAGCGCTTCAAGGTGGATTACCGGGTAATGCCCTGGGTGACGTTTACCTCTCCGGAAGTGGCCCGGGTTGGTTTGAGTGAAGCGGAGGCTCAGCAGCAAGGGGTTGCCTACGAGGTGACTCGCTATGCCCTGGACGATCTGGACAGAGCCATCGCCGAGAGCGAAGACCACGGCTTCATCAAGGTGCTCACGCCGCCGGGCAAAGACAAGATTCTGGGGGCCGTGGTGGTGGGTGCCCATGCAGGAGAAATTCTTGCCGAGTTCACGCTGGCGATGAAACATGGCCTGGGGCTGAACAAGATTCTGGGCACCATTCACCCGTACCCCACCTGGAACGAGTCAGCCAAGTACGCGGCGGGTGAATGGAAGCGGGCCCATGCGCCCGAAGGCATTCTGAGGCTGCTGGAGAAGCTCCACGGCTGGCGCCGTGGTGGCAAAAATACAAAAGCATTGAGGAGCACCTATGCCCCTGACTGAAACCCGACCGGCACGCAGTAAACGCATTCCGGCCGTGGAAGTGCTGGAACCCCGGGCATTCGACAGCTGGACCCACACCCGCAACGGCGACCCCCGGGGATACATCGACGCGGACAAGCTCAAGGAGCTGTGGATTCACACGGGCACCGCCTGCAACCTGGCCTGCCCCTTCTGCCTGGAAGGTTCACACCCCGGCGATGGTCGCATTCCGGGCATGAAGCTCAGCGATGTGAAACCGTTTATCCACGAAGCCATCGACATGGGCGTGGAGCAGTTCTCCTTCACCGGCGGAGAGCCGTTCGTGATCCGGGATTTCGTGAATATCCTGGATTACGCCAGCCAGCACCGGCCCTGTTTTGTGCTGACCAACGCCACCGAGCCGCTGCATAAACGGCAACACCAGGTGTTGCCGTTACTGGACAACCCCTACCCGATTCACTTCCGGGTCAGCCTGGATTTTCCGGATCGCGCACGGCACGACAAAGATCGCGGCGAAGGCAGCTTTGCCCAGGCACTGGACGGTATCCAATGGCTGATCGAACAAGGTTTCAAGGTGTCCATCGCCCGGCAGACCGACCCCGGCGAAAACCCGGTGGAGGTGGAAGCCGCGTTCCGTGAGATTTTCCGTCAGTGGAACATTCCGGAGAACCTGGCGTTTACCGCGTTTCCGGACCTGGGCACGCCGGGATCTGAAGACGGCAGCCCGGAGATTACCGAGACTTGCATGGAGAAGTACCCGACCAAAGAGGCCCGTTCCCACTTCATGTGCACCTACACGCGGATGCTGGTGAAGAAGGGCGATCAGGTTCGGGTGTATGCCTGCACGCTGGTGGATGATGACCCGCAGTACGACTTGGGCGGCACGCTGGCTGAGAGCATGGACGAGCGGATTATGTTGCGGCATCACCGGTGTTTTTCCTGTTACCGGTTTGGGGCTAGTTGTTCGGCGCCCGGTTGATGTCTTGTTTCGGAGTTCTGGGGTTCTGGAGCTTTGGAGTTACGGCTGTTGGGGTTGGGGGATGCCCTCCAAAACAAAAATCGTGGATTTTTTAATGGTTTTGGAGGGCATCCCCCAACCCCAACAGCCTTGTTGAATACCGGTGGTGTACCGGAAAGCTGTTATCGATGTCGGGGGCGTTGAGCGGTGGAGGGGGTTCCAAAACCATTAGAAAATCCACGATTTTCGTTTTGGAACCCCCTCCACCGCTCAATGACCTGCACCAAAACAATGGAATAAAAAAATGAACTTTACTGAAGCCTCCCTGTTCTGGGGATTTCTGTTGGTCTACGGCGTGGTTATGTACGTGCTGTCGCCCAAGAGCAAGAACGCCAATTCGTTTTACAAAGGCGCAGATGACCACGGCAACCCGGTGGGCCAGTGGTCGCTCACGGCGAGTATCTTTATCAGCTGGATCTTTGCCAAATCGGTGACCAACGCCGCCAACCTCGGCGCCGCTTATGGCGTGGTCGGTGGCCTGGCCTACGCCAGTTACTGGTTGTCGATTCCGGTGGCGGGTTACGTTATCTACCTGATCCGTACCCAGACCGGGGCCAGGAGCCTGCAGGATTTCCTGACCTCCCGGTTTGGACGGTTCGCAGCGCTGGCGTTTGCGGCGGCGATCCTCATCCGGTTGTATAACGAAGTCTGGAGTAACACCGCCGTGGTCGGTGGGTATTTCGGCCTGCCTGGTGAGTGGGAATACTACGCTGCGGCGATGCTGTTTACCGTTTTTACCCTGGCGTACAGCCTTAAAGGCGGGCTTCGGTCTTCGATCTTTACCGATGTGATTCAGGCCTTTGTGTTCGTGTTCTTCGTCGGGGCGGTGTTGTTCCTGATTATTCCGGCCAACGATACCAGCGCGCTGCTGACCAACGGCGAGTTCCGCCTGAACGCCGGCTTCGATCTGCTGCTGGTGGCTTTGTTGCAGCTGTTCAGTTACCCGTTCCATGACCCGGTGCTGACCGACCGGGGCTTTGTGAACAAGGAAAAGACCATGCTCAAGAGCTTCGTGGTCGCGGGTCTTCTTGGCTTTGTGGCAGTGTTTATCTTCAGTCTGGTGGGCGTGCATGCGCGTCTCAATGGCATTGAAGCCATGGGTAATGCGCCGGCCGCCGTCGGGCAATCGCTCGGGTTGGCGGCGTTGTTCTTTATGAGCGTCATCATGATGACTTCGGCCGGTTCAACGCTGGATTCCACCTTCAGTTCGCTGGCGAAATCCCTGGCGGTGGATCTGCCCCGCCTGGCCCGTCGTGCTCAGGATAAGTTGCCGAGTGTTCGCATGGGAGCTGTGGTCATGGTTGTGTTTGCCTTGCTCGGCAATCTACCGATGTTCGCAGGCACTGACATCCTCAAGGCCACAACTATTTCGGGCACCATGGTGATGGGCCTGGCGCCGGTGTTCCTGTTTTATGGCTTTACCCAGTGGTCGCCCTGGAGCTTTCACCTCAGTTTCTGGACCGGGCTCGGGTTGGGTGTTCTGCTGGCGGCGGGCCTCATTCCCTCCAGCTGGGCGATTGGTGATGGTGCCTACGCCATGTTGCTGGGTGTGAATGCCTACGGCTTTCTGATCTGTACGGCGTGTTTCTTCCTGCCTTTGCTGCTGCGGCGCCTGGCCGGAAAGTCTGTGGTTGCTGAGGGCGCGTGATAAAACGGGAGGGATCAGGCAATGGCTGACACAGAAGGGCGCAGCTGCCCGCTGGCTTACCGCTACCGGCCGGAAGCGCTTTGCGGGGAGCCCTCCCATGCCTCCGAGAGTGTGCTGTATATCGTCGGCGGGCTGTACGGCAACCCCTTTGCCCTGGACGAAATCGAAGCCATGGCGCAGGCGGAGGAGCGCCATGGTCACCGGGTCAAACTGGTGTTCAATGGCGATTTTAACTGGTTCAACGCCGACGACACCTTGTTCCGGGAGATCAACAGCCGGGTTCTGGACCATACCGCGGTTCTCGGCAATGTGGATTATGAGCTATCGCTTCCCAATGCCGGAGCGGGCTGTGGTTGTGCCTACCCGGAGTACGTGGATCAAGGTGTGGTGGCGCGTTCGAACCAGATGATGGAACGCCTGCAGGCGCTGGCGGACCAACACCCCGATATCCAAAAGAAACTCTCGCTATTACCAAGATACCGCTGCCTGATCTTTGGAGGCCTAAAGATTTTGGTGTTGCATGGTGACCCTGAGTCGCTGGCGGGCTGGGGGTTGTCCCATGAAGCATTCACCGCCGGTAACGACCGGCAGTTGGTCAGTTGGTTTCGCACCACCGGTGCCGATGTGATCGCGTGCACTCACACCTGCCTGCCGGTTCTCTGGTCTGGAGAAGTGGATGGGCGCCCTTGCCTGGTGACCAATAACGGCGCGGCGGGGATGGGTAACCTGCGCTCTGACCCACGCGGTTTGATTACCCGTCTTGGCTTTACGAGCCCCTTCTCTGAGCCTGTGGCGGGCTTGGCGCGGCCCGGTTTGCACGTTTCCCTGATGCCTGTGGCTTACGATGTGAATGCCTGGCTGTCACAGTTTGACCGGCTGTGGCCGGAAGGCTCGCCTGCGGCAGTGTCTTATCGGAGCCGCCTGGTGGGTGGAACCAGTCTGGATCCTGGCAATGTGGTTTTTCCTTCCATTCCGTAACCAGTCTGTCACTGGCGAATGCTTCAATTCGGTCTATTCTGAAAGAATCGAACCCCGGTAGTTCTTGGTGGCTGTTGGGGGCGACTTGAAATATATTTTGTGGTCTATATAATTCAACTCTAACTTTTGAAGCGAATTGATCACGTTATGACATCAGAAGGATCGAATACCACCGCCATCACCTTGCGCAAACCTACCAAGGATGATGGCTTCAGGCTCCACCAGCTGGTTGCGGAATGTCCGCCGCTGGACCCCAACTCGATTTACTGCAACCTGTTGCAGTGCAGCCACTTTGCCGAGACCGGCGTGGCGGCGGAGAAGGACGGCGATCTGGTCGGCTTTATCTCCGGATACATCCCTCCCCAACAGCCCGAGACCGTGTTTGTCTGGCAGGTGGCGGTTCACGAGAAAGGTCGTGGACAGGGCCTCGCCAAGCGGATGCTGAAGGAAATTGTGGGTCGCGAAGCGTGCAAGAATGTCACGCATCTGGAAACCACGATTACCGAAGACAATGAAGCCTCCTGGGCGCTGTTCCGCTCTTTTGCACGTGATCTGGGAGCCGAGCTCACCTATCACGAGCACTTCGAGAAAGAGACCCACTTTGGCGGCAAGCACGACTCCGAGTTCCTGCTGCGCATCGGGCCCTTCACGAAGCCTGTCTGAGTGCCCTGATTCACCAATGTGAATCGCCGATAGCGACTAGAAACAGCCGGCGGGCTACCCGAGGTGGGCCTGCCAAAGGGCTGACATCAACGCACGGCGGGCTTGTTGCGACCGACACGTATTACCAGCAGGCTCCCCGCGCAATTACCTCGAACCTGACATGCTAAGAGGCAAGACAATGGAAATTTTTAAGTCCACTGAATCTGAAGTACGCGTTTATTCCCGTGCCTTCCCGGTGATTTTTAACCGTGCCAAGAACGCGCACCTGTACACCGAAGACGGCAAACAGTACCTGGACTTCCTGGCCGGTGCCGGTTCCCTGAACTACGGCCACAACAACGATATTCTGAAAAAAGCGCTGCTTGAGTACATCGAAGCGGACGGCGTGAGCCAGGGCCTGGATATGTTTACCACCGCCAAGCATGACTTCATGGAAGCCTATAAGAAGTACATCCTGGATCCCCGCGGCCTGGACTACAAGATGCAGTTCACTGGCCCCACCGGCACCAACTGTGTGGAAGCGGCCATGAAGCTGGCCCGTAAGGTCAAAGGCCGCACCGGTATTATCTCGTTCACCAACGGTTTCCACGGTGTCACCATGGGTGCGGTTGCTGCAACCGGTAACAAGCACCACCGTGGTGGTGTCGGCACACCGCTGGGCAGCGTTGATTTCCAGTTTTACGATGGTTACCTCGGTGAAGACATCGACACCCTGATGATCATGGACAAGGTGCTGTCCGACAGCTCTTCCGGTGTTGAATTGCCGGCGGCAGTGATTGTTGAGGCGGTTCAAGGCGAGGGCGGTCTTAACGCAGCCCGTGCCGAATGGCTCAAAGGCCTTTCTGACCTGTGTAAGAAGCACGATATCCTGCTGATTCTGGATGATATCCAGGCGGGCAACGGCCGTACCGGTGAATTCTTCAGCTTTGAATTTGCTGGCATCAAGCCGGACATTGTGACCGTGTCCAAGTCGCTGTCCGGTTACGGTCTGCCGATGGCGCTGGTGCTGTTCAAGCCGGAGCTGGATGTTTGGGAATCCGGTGAGCACAACGGTACCTTCCGTGGTAACAACATGGCGTTTGTCACGGCCCGTGCCGCGGTAGAAACCTACTGGAAAGACGACAGTTTCGCTAACGAAGTGAAGGCCAAGACCAAGGTGCTGGGCGACGCCCTGCAAGCGATCTGCGACAAGTACCCGAGTGAGTTCAAGATGAAGGGCCGGGGCCTGATGCGTGGCATTGAAGCGACCCATGCGGACATCACCGGTGCCATTACCAAGCGTGCTTTCCAGAAGGGCCTGATCATCGAGACCAGTGGTCCGAACGACGAAGTCATCAAGTGCCTGATGCCGCTGACCACCAGCGAGGAGGACTTGCGCCTGGGAGCCAGCCTGCTGGCCGAGTCGGTTGATGAAATCATGCAGGAAGGTGTCAGCGAGGCGTCGTAAGGCGCCCGTCATCCAGACCATTCATTCCGCAGGATAGCGAAGGCAAAAATATGACTACGGCACAGCATACCGTCGAGAAGATCGGCGGTACCTCAATGAGTAATTATGAGGCCGTTCGCGACAATATCATTATTGGTAAACGCAAGAAGAGCGACCTCTACCAGCGGATTTTCGTGGTGTCAGCCTACGGTGGTGTCACCAACGAACTGCTGGAGCACAAGAAAACCGGCGAGCCGGGCGTATACGCCCTGTTCGCAGACGCTGAATCAGACTGGGCCTGGGGCGACGACCTCACCAAACTGATCCAGTTCCTGACCGACATCAACGGCGAACTGTTTGAAGACCCCATGCTCAAACAGCAGGCTGACCAGTTCATTACCGACCGAATTGAAGGGGTGCGGGGTTGTCTGATCGACCTCCAGCGTCTGTGTTCCTATGGCCAGTTCCAGCTGGAAGAGCATCTGCTGACCGTTCGGGAAATGCTCGCCGGAATCGGTGAAGCCCACAGTGCGTTCAACACCGCCCTGAAATTGCAGCAGGAAGGCATCAATGCGCGCTTTGTCGACCTGACCGGCTGGCGCGACAGCGAACTGCTGCCTCTCGACCAGAAGCTCAAGCAGGCGTTCGACAGCGTTGACCTGACTCGCGAACTGCCGATTGTCACCGGCTACGCTCAGTGCAAGGAAGGCCTGATGCGAACCTTTGACCGGGGATACAGTGAAATGACCTTCAGCCGGGTGGCGGTAATCACCAATGCCCGTGAAGCGATCATTCACAAGGAATACCACCTGAGTTCTGCTGACCCCAATATTGTGGGTGAAGAGAAGGTGGTGCCCCTGGGCCGAACCAACTACGACGTGGCCGACCAGCTCGCCAACCTCGGTATGGAAGCCATTCACCCCCGTGCCGGTAAGGGCCTGCGCCAAAACGAGATTCCGTTGCGGGTGATGAACACCTTTGAACCGGAGCACACCGGCACGCTGATCACTGGCGATTACGTCAGCGAGAAGCCGCAGGTGGAAATCGTGGCCGGTGCCAAGGGCGTGTTCGCCATTGAGGTGTTTGACCAGGACATGCAGGGTGAGCCGGGCTCAGACCGCCGAATCCTGGAAGTGCTCAGCCGCTTCAAGGTGCGCTTCATGTCCAAGGACACCAACGCCAACACCATTACCCATTATGTGGACACCACGCTCAAGCACGTGAAGCGTGTGGTCAAGGCGCTGGAGGAAGAATTCCCCAATGCCGAGATCAGTACCCGCAAAGTGGCCCTGGTGTCTGCCATTGGCAGTGATATGAAGGTGCCAGGCATCCTGGCCCGTTCGGTGAAATCATTGGCAGACCAGGACATCAGCGTGTTGGCCATCCACCAGTGCATGCGTCAGGTGGATATCCAGTTTGTGATTGAAGAAGACCACTACAACCAGGCGATTGTGGCCCTGCACGGTGCTCTGATTGAACCCCACAATCACGAGTACGCCATTGTAGCGGCTTCAACCACCTGAAGAATTACCCACCGGCAAAACCGGTCGCTTTGCCGGTGGGTAATGGAGGACGTCTTGCCTCCTGATCGGGCGCCCGGTCGGCCGTTTTGCCCGGTGTTTTCACCGGGTAAGTAACATGGCCGGGCGTGACCGATCTCCTCACCTCCCCGCTCGTTTGTCTCGGTTTTCCACGCCTTCCAGGGCAATCTGCCCGCCCGACCTCACCGTATATTCGACAAAGTTTCAACGGGTACCTTAGCCAATGCAGATACATGATCGGCAGGGACCGTCTCCGACTCTTCCCCACGATGGTGAAAGGGATTCCCTGGTAGGGTTGTACTTCAGGGATGCGTCCCGACATGAACTTCTCAGCGATGATGCGGAGCGCCGTCTGGCGCGGCAGCTGATTCGCAGCTTAAGAGTGATCAGCCAGGAACTCTGTTTGCCCGATGACACCCCACAAACCCTTCGGGAAGTGGTTGGTAGCCTGGGTGATGCCTGTGCCTTCTCCAGCCGCTGTCGCCGGGCCTATCACCTAGCCATGGCCTGCCGGCGCCGGCTGATTCAGTGCAACCTGAGGTTGGCGGTGCACATTGCCCGCCGTTACAACCAGCACGGTATCCCCATGTCAGACCTGATTCAGGACGCCAATGTGGGTTTGATCAAGGCGGTTGAACGATACGACCCGGCTAAGGGTTTTCGTTTTTCAACCTATGCCTACTGGTGGATCAGCGAGGAGGTGCGCCGTTGCCTGCAGCGTGGCGTGCGGGTAGTGCACACACCGGAGAACGTCGTCGAGGAAATACGTCAGCTCCAAAAAACCTCCATGCGATTACACCAGGCCCTGGGGCGCACGCCATCGCAGACCGAGCTGGCCAAAGCCATGGAGGCCTCGCCCTCGCGCATCGGCGAACTGAGAGCGCTGGCCGCCCGGGAAGTGTCCACCGATGTGCCTTTGCTTGAAGACGGTACCATTACCCTGGGCGACAGCCTGGCCAGTGGCGAAACCATGTCTCCAGACCATCCTCTGCGGCAGCGGGACCGGCAGATTACCTTGCAGGCCATGATGGGTGAGTTGACTGAGCGGGAGAGGGATATTCTGTCCCGACGTTACGGACTGGGCGTATCCGAACCGGAGACGCTGCAAACCCTGTCGGATCAGTTGGGAATCAGCCGTGAGCGGGTACGCCAGATAGAGAAGACCGCGTTAAAGAAGCTGCAACAGTGGTTTTCGGAGCCGAACAACGGTGCCTGACCTCAGGCACCGTGACTAAGATAGAACCACACGCCGACGGTCACCTGGCACGCCAGTACCACGGTGGTCAGCACCAGGCGCAGTCGCAGATACCATGCCGGCCAGTAGGGCCGCATCCAGCGAGCGTCGACGATGTACAGCAGCAGGTAGGCGGTGGTGTACAGGGCAATCTTGTGGGGCGTTTGTAATAGCAGCCCTACTCCGGCGGCGACGAAAAACAGCTGGCTGAGTAACATCGACACCAGTGGTGACTGGGGGTAGGAGCGGTTCTCCAGTTGCAGTGCGATGGTCCAGTAAATGCCGGCCATGAACGCGAGAATGCCCGCACTGTACGCGTAGAACCAGCTCAGGATGATGATGCTTTTCCCCGGCATTGCAAACAGGCCGGCGGTTCCTGCAAGAAACGGTATCAGGCCGGCTATGCCGACCAGGATGGCGAGACGGGCAACTGCAATCACGACCGTTGCCTCTGAACCTGTATCCGCATGGGTTCGAATTCTGTTGGCTCCATGCCCACCATTTCATGGTAGGCGGACGGGTGAACAATCTGGGTTTCACGCACGTCCAGATCGCTCAGGGTGTCCTGCAGTTGCCAGGCGCTGCGAAACAGGCGTGTTTGCCCTTTGTCGTCAGACAACAGCATCAGGCCATCCGGCCCGTGCAGTCTGGCCATGTAATGCTGGCCTTCCAGTGAAATGATCTCCAGCAGTTCAATAACCGGCTGCTCGAGGTTCCTGAGTTGGTTGAGGGTGATGCGCACGGATTGGCTCCCGAAATGGTGTTACCCAGGGATTTACGTGCAACCGCTCCGGTAAGATCATTGTGACATCTCAAAGCAGGCCTGATAGGCCGGGCATTGAACCAGATGATCATTCACCATGCCTGTAGCCTGCATGAAGGCGTAGACGATGGTCGGGCCAACGAACGTGAAGCCGGCTTTCTTCAGGGCCCTGGACATGGCCTCGGATTCTTTGGTGATCGCCGGAACTTCCTCGAAACGTTGCCAGGTGTTCTGGATTGGCTGGTGATCAACGAACTGCCAGAGAAACGAGGAAAAGCCAATGCCCTGTTCCTGCAGTTCAAGGTAGCGTCGGGCATTGTTGATCACCGAACGTACTTTCAGTCGATTACGGATGATGCCCGGGTTCTGCAGCAGGCGTTGCTGGTCTTGCTCGGTAAAGCGGGCGACGGTTTCCGGATCAAAGTTGGCATAAGCGTCGCGATAGCTCTGTTGCTTTCGCAGGATGGTGATCCAGCTCAAACCTGCCTGCTGGCCGTCCAGACACAGCTTTTCAAACAGCGCCTGGTCATCGTACTCCGGGCGGCCCCAGACGGTGTCGTGGTAATGCACGTAGAGTGGGTCGGTGCCGCACCAGGGGCAGCGCTCGGTGTATTGGGTCATAACAGTGAATCCCGGTTATCGCTTTGACCGGATGACCCTGTGGAACATGGGCTCCCAACTTGCTTCCTGGGTACCCGCCAGTGCCAGGTTATAGTCATCCGGAGGTGGTTCCAGCAGGGTGATGCCGGGCCAACTGCTCGGGCCGCCCTGATCCCTGTTTCGATAGACCAACGTTACCAGAAAACCCTCCACGTAGAAGCAACTGGCCAGCCAGGTCTGGTCGGGCTGATCGCCATAGAGCTCAAACTGGTTGCGAACTTCAAGGGTTTGCAGGTTGCCGGCAATGCCACGACCGGTTGCCTTGAGCCAGGCTTCTTTCAGGGTCCATACTTTAAGGAAATCGAAGGGATCATCAGCGCGAAACAGCCACTCCTGTTCGATGGGGGAGAACCAGCGTCTGGCAACGGCGACCCAATCCGGCCTGCGTTGGCTTGGCTCGATGTCGATACCCAGCTGATAGGTGTCTGTGCCCACGGCGCAAAGCCCCCGGCTATGGCTCAAGGACAGAAATCGGCCTTCCGGATTAACGGCACTGTTTGGTCGCCCATCCACGGGAAGACAGCACTCTGGTGCCTGGTCACTGGTTTGCGCAAGGCTTTGCCGGAGCAGCCAGCGGCTGGTCAGGAACTCCTGACGGCGAGTACCCGCCAGCCGAGCCAGTGTTTCAGCCTCGAAACCGGTCATCCAGGCAGGAGCTTCGGGAACATCCCGGTTGATCTGGTGGCACAGCCAGATACTGGGACGATCAGGGTTGGAGTCGTTGGATGGTCCAGCCATCGGCCTCTCTCACGTATTCAAAACGGTCGTGAAGTCGGCTTGGCCGTCCCTGCCAGAACTCGATGCGTTCCGGTACCACCCGATAACCGCCCCAGAAGCTGGGTAAGGGTATTTCACCGGAGCTGAACTTGCGTTTCATCTCCGCCACCTTTTGTTCCAGTAGCCCCCTTGAGGTAATCGCCTTGCTCTGTTCAGAAACCCAGGCTCCGAGCTGGCTGCCACGGGGTCTGGAGGCGAAGTACCTGAGGGATTCCGCCTTACTGACTTTCTCTACCTTTCCCTGAATACGTACCTGGCGGTTCAGACCGATCCAGGGGAACAGCAGCGCAGCCCTTGGGTTTTCGTCCAGTTCTCTGGCCTTGCGGCTGCCGTAGTTGGTGTAGAAAACAAAGCCTTGGCTATCAAAGTATTTCAGTAGCACGGTGCGCAAGTCCGGCATCTGGTCAGAGCCGGTGGTGGCAAGTGACATGGCGTTGGGTTCCAGAATCCCGGCACTACGGGCATCGTTAAACCAGGCCTGGAACTGGGCTACTGGGTCGTCATTCAGGTGTTCCCTGTCCAGCCCCTTACTTTCAAAATCCCGACGCATATCGCCGATGTCCATTCACCTCTCCTCGTCTTGCTGCGTAACCCGCTAAGTGTCTACAGGTACGGCACTCAAGCATAACGGGTTCACGTTGGCGTGTCAGCGGCTGACAAAGGACTACCGGGCGGACTATCCTAGTGTCAGGCAGGGGGTGCAGGCAGCCCCGTGTGTTCGCCCTCGATCAAGGAGAGTTTCGTGGCCCGGAGTCATTCCCCCAGTCGTTTGCCCAGAAACCTGGCTATTGTAGCGGTCGTTCTGTTTGGCTTGTACGCCCTCGCAGGCTTTTTGGCTTTGCCCTGGTGGCTCGAAAAGACTTTGCCGGAACAGCTGAATCAGCAGATGGGCTGGCAGGCTGAGTTGTCGGAAGTTCAGGTAAACCCCTTCACCCTGACCCTGGATATAACGGGGTTGTCTGCGGACGACCGTGCCGGCGAAAAAGTGGTCGGGTTTGATCGCCTGTTTGTAAATCTGGGTTTCTTTCCCCTGTTCCGGGGGATCGTCCATTTCCAGGACATTCGCCTGCAGGAACCGCACATCCGGCTGGATCTGTTGGATGACTACAGGATCAACTTTGCCCGCGATTGGCAGGCCTCCCGGCCAGATGAGCTCGCACAGGAACCCGTAGCCGCAGCCGAAGCCGAAGCCGGGGATGAGGCAGGCGCGATACCCAAGCTGTACTTCCAGCACCTGGCGATCGATGGCGGCGAGTTGCTGTTCCGGGATTTCAGCCAGGCGGAGCCGGCAGAGTTCCGTATTACCCCGCTCGACCTGTCCATCAACGAGCTGGCCACCTGGCCAAGGGAGACCGGTGGCAGTCAGTATTCAGTGATCGCTGCCCTGGGTGACCAGACCATTGAGTGGGACGGTGAGCTGAGCATAGCGCCACTTTACTCCGAAGGCCGCCTGAAGGTGGCTGATTTGCGCCATGACACCCTGGCGCATTTTCTGTCGCCGTTTTTGCCATGGCAGTTACGGGATGGCACCGTGGCCATAGAGTCCTATTACCAGTTGGCGGGTGGCGAGCCGTTTGAGCTGATCACGTCCCAGGGCAAGCTGACTGTGCAGAACCTGGCCCTGGCCCTGGATGCCGGGGATGAGGAACCGGGCTTGACCACTTCCGGTATCCAGGTTGATGGTATCGGCTTTGATCTGACAGCCAGAGAAGTCCGCGTAGGTATGATCACACTCGATCAACCCTTTGTTGCCGCGGTCCGCAACAACGAGGGTCAAATTGACTGGCTGGCAACTATGCCAGAAGCCACTGCCGATGAAGGCCAGGGCGAGCCACCGGACACCGGCGTACCGGCGTTTCGCTGGTCGGTTCAGGGTTTTGAGCTGGCTGACGGGCGGGTGCGCTGGCGGGATCAGGTGCCACAGCAAGCGGCGGAGCTGGAACTGGTGGATCTGGACATAACCCTGGGCGGTTTATCGGATCGCCTGGATGAACCCGTCAGCTACCGGCTGAGTTCAGCGCTTGCCAGTGGTGGCCGTGTCGCCGCCAACGGCCAGTTGACACCGGCGCCGTTCACGCTGGAGGCGGCAGTATCCGGTTCCGATCTTGTGCTTGCGGTGATTGAGCCATACCTGCAGCAAGCGGCCAACCTGGCGTTGGCCAGCGGTGAGTTGAGTTTTGATGGCAACCTGGACCTGGACAGCCAGGACGATCCGATGACCGGCACGTTCAGCGGCACCGGCGAGGTCGCAAACCTGGATTTAAGGCTGCCTGATGGCGATGCCTCCATGTTGGGCTGGCGTACCCTGCGCCTGGCGCCAATCGAATTCAATGTTTACCCGCCAAGGCTGGAAATCGGCACGGTAACCCTGGCACGGCCCTCGCTGAACGTCGTTCGCTCATTTGATGGCGTGCACAATCTGGCCCGGATCGTTCGCGGGCAGCCAGATACCGGCAGTGAGCCTGCATCAGCGCAATCGACAGGCCCCGAAGCCAGCTCCGGAGAAACGGAGTTTGTTTTCCGGATCAATCAACTGGTGGTTGAAGACGGAGCCGTCGGTTATTCCGATCGCACACTGGAGCCGCCGTTCAGTACCAACTTTGATCATCTCACCGGTGCGGTCAGCGGCATCAGTAATGTGCCGCCACAGCAAGGACGGGTGAACCTCAAGGGCCGGCTCGCAGGCGTTGCCCCCGTCACCTTTGAAGGCACGCTGGGCGCATTGGGCACCGAGGATACCAGCGACATTCGCCTGGCCATGGAGGATCTGGCATTGCCGGTATTGTCACCCTACTTCGGCCGATACCTGGGCTACGCCGTCGACTCGGGCAAGCTCAAAATGAATCTGGACTATGCGTTCACCGGCACCCGCCTGAAAGCCTCAAACCGGGTAGTGCTGGACCGTATGGAGCTGGGTCAGGCCGTTCCGAGTGATGAGGCCATCAGCGCGCCGGTCAAGCTCGGCCTCGCGCTGCTGACAGACCGCCGTGGCCTCATTGAGGTCGACTTGCCGGTGCAGGGTGATATCGCCGATCCGGAGTTTCGGGTCGGCCAGATCGTCATGCGCGCGTTTGTGAACCTGCTGGTGAAAGCCGCGGCATCCCCCTTCAGCATGTTGGGCTCCCTGGCTGATCTGGCGGGCTTCAGTAA
The DNA here is from genome assembly GCF_001574445.1 of Marinobacter excellens LAMA 842. Lineage (NCBI taxonomy): Bacteria > Pseudomonadati > Pseudomonadota > Gammaproteobacteria > Pseudomonadales > Marinobacteraceae > Marinobacter > Marinobacter excellens. Next base: position 136,470 of record NZ_LOCO01000003.1, on the reverse strand, counting down.
TGAAGACCTGGGCGAGGTCAGTTTTGTGCCGGGTAGCGTTGAGTTGGCGGAGGGTGAGGCCGCCAAACTGTCGGCCCTGGCACAGGCTTTGAGGGAGCGCCCTGAGCTGGTGCTGAACGTTCGCGGCGGCGTAAACCCGGAAGCTGACGCCCTGGCGCTACTGCGCGCCCGGATGGAAGCCCGGGGCGAGGAACTGACCGACGAAGCCTGGGCCCAGGCACAACAAGCCTGGCGCGAGGGTGAGCGCCCGCTGCCGCCAGAGGCCCTGGGGCAACTGGCTACCAACCGGGGTCTGGCGGTTCGCCGCCTGCTGCAGGAAACCCACGAAGTAGACCCCGCCCAGTTGTTCACCCTGGAGCCGTCCCGCCAGGCCATCACCGATGAACAGGGGCTTGTCACCGTGCAGTTCACGCTGGACGTTCGTTAATCCTAATCGAATCAGGTAGTTCTATGGCCAGTCTGACACAGCGCACTGCCAGCCACTTTTTTGCCTATGTTTCCCGCCTGCGCTGGATCAAGCGCTGGGGCTTGATGCGCAACGCCATCGAAGAAAACGTCGCCACCCATTCCTGGGAAGTGGCGACCATCGCCCACGCCCTGGCGCTGATCCGCAACCGGCATTTTGACGGTCAGGTCAACGCGGACCGCATCGCGGCTGCCGCGCTTTACCACGATGCCACCGAGGTGATCACCGGCGACATGCCGACACCGGTGAAATATCACTCGAAAGTGATGCGGGAAGCCTTCGGTGATATCGAACACAAGGCAGAAGCGGAGTTACTGGCCTTGTTACCGGCCGATCTCCGGGATGACTTCTCGCCCTATGTTCGGGAGTCCCGGCTGGCTGAGCAGGAAAAGGAATTGATCAAGGCGGCTGACCGGCTCTCGGCCTGGCTCAAGTGCCGGGCGGAAATCCGTGCCGGCAACCCGGAATTCGTGCCCGCCGAAGCCCAGATCCGCGCCCGGCTGGACGCAGACGGATTGCTGGAGGTGCGCTACTTTCTGGAGGTCTTTGCACCGGGTTACGACCAGCCCCTGGATAATCTGCTGGAATAGCCGGTTGACTGGCCCCGCTGCCGGCACCAGGCGGAGTCCGCTGCCATAGGTTTGGCCCGGGTGGCTCTCTAAAGTGGCGAAGTACCTAGACGCTGCTTTAATTGGAAAGACCACAACAAGAGGCTCCCGCCATGAAAGATCTGAAAAACAAAGTTGCCGTGGTAACCGGTGCTGGTTCCGGCATTGGCCGTGCCCTGGCCCACGCCCTGGCAGCCCGGGGCTGCCGCCTGGCGCTGTCGGATGTCAACGAAGCTGGCCTGGCGGAAACCGTCGCCACCCTCGACAAGAACCGTGTGAAAACCTACCGCCTGGACGTGTCTGACCGTGATGAGATTTACGCCCACGCCGAACAGGTGAAGGCAGATTTCGGCCAGGTAAACCTGGTGATCAACAACGCGGGTGTAGCGCTGTCTGCCACGGTGCGGGAAATGACTGACGACGACTTCAAGTGGGTCATGGACATCGATTTCTGGGGCGTTGCCCACGGCACACGGGCCTTTTTGCCGCACCTGATCGCCTCCGGCGACGGCCACGTGGTGAACATCTCCAGCGTATTCGGCCTGATTGGTGTGCCCAAGCAAAGCGCCTATAACGCCGCCAAGTTTGCCGTTCGTGGCTTCACCGAATCCCTGCGCCAGGAAATGAAGCTGGAGAACCAGCCAGTGCATGTCAGCTGTGTGCACCCGGGTGGCATTCGTACCAACATTGCCAACGCCGCTCGTATGGGCAAGTCCGAAAACGCCGACGCCCAGCGTAAGGGCTTCGATAAGCTGGCCATGACCACCCCGGACAAGGCGGCCGAAATCATCGTCAAAGGCATTCTGAAGAACGAATCCCGCATCCTGGTGGGCCCGGATGCCTGGGGTATTGATGCCATCAACCGCCTGTTGGGCTCTGCCTATCAGCCACTGGTGGAGCGTTTCTCCAGAAAGAACCTGTACGTCTGATCGGTTCTAACCCCCGGCCCTTGAATACCGATTGCTTATTTTACAACCAGTATTCAAGGGCTATACTCTGAGGCTGATCCAGGGAAGAGTCAGCATGAATACGCCAAAGCATCCCGATCTGGGCGCGGCGCTGGAACACAGCCGCTCCGGTTTGCGGGACAATCACCGCCGTACACTCGCAAGATTACTGTTCTTTGTCACCGGTTCTGCACTGGTGGTGTTTGCTGTGCTTCAGTTTTTCAACGGATTCCCCTGGGTGTCTGCCATTGAACTGCTTGCCAGCGGCCTTCTGTTCTTCGGCGCGCAACGGCTGAAGACCACGCCCCACCTGCAGCAGTGGATCTACGCCTATCTGGTGGCCCTCTTCTCATTCTTTATTGTCATCATGTTGTTGCCGGATGCCTCCATCGCGGCGTTTGTCTGGGTGTTGATGATGCCGGTGTTGGCCTATTTGCTGCTGGGAAAATGCGAAGGGATGATCCTGAGCGTGCCGTTCATGGTTGTTGGCCTTGTTGTCTACTACTTCTTCCTGGAAACCGTTGGCACCGCCCACGGCATGATTGATCTGCTGAACATGGTGTTGTGCGGCGTGCTTATGCAAGTGTTCATGCATATGTACGAGGAGCGCCGGGAGGAGGCCGAGCAACGGCTGGTGGACATGGCCCAGACCGATGCCCTGACCGGCCTGGCTAACCGGGCTAATTTCCAGTCCACCCTGGCCCGCACCATTGCCGAATGCGAACGCAACGGCAGCGGCTTTGCGCTGGTGGTGATGGACATCGACCACTTCAAGCTGGTGAACGACACCCTTGGCCATGATGCCGGTGATCACGTGCTGCGCAACATCGGCCAGTGCCTGACCGAACGCCTGCGCACCACCGACTCCGTGGGCCGGCTCGGTGGTGAAGAGTTCGGTTTGATCCTGCGGGACGTAAAACCTGCAGACGCCTTTGAACTGATGGACGAACTGCGAGAGCGCATTGCCGGCCGGGAGTTACACTACGGTGAGGCCGGTATCCGGGTGACGGCGTCCTTCGGCATTGCCCAGTGGCCTGACCATGGCCAGGATGCCGAAACCCTGTTCTGTGTCGCCGACCGCTGCCTTTATACCGGCAAACGCGCCGGTCGGAATCGGGTGGCCCCTGCGGGGCCGGTGCACCGTGACCGGAGCGAAAAAACCGTGGCTGGAGGTACGGTCTGAATCGGGTATCCTAAGGCGGACAGCATCGACAGCCAAGGACCGAATTCACCATGTGCGAACTGCTGGCCATGAGCGCCAACACCCCCACCGACCTGTGTTTCAGCTTCACCGGTCTGACCCGCCGTGGTGGCGAAACCGGACCCCACAAAGACGGCTGGGGCGTATCCTTCTATGAAGGCAAGGGCGTTCGCAGCTTCCACGATTCCGACGCCAGTGCCAGCTCCCGCCTGGCCGAAGTGGTCCAGACCCACCCGATCAAAAGCGAAGTGGCCATCTGCCACATCCGCCAGGCCAACGTTGGCGAAATCTGCCTGGCCAACACCCACCCGTTTATCCGCGAACTCTGGGGCCGCTACTGGGTCTTCGCCCACAACGGCCAGCTCTCCCACTTTCGGGCCGCAGTGGGATTCTACGAGCCGGTGGGCGACACCGACAGCGAAGCCCTGTTCTGCGATATCCTCAACCACCTGCGCAGTCACTGTGACCGCAAAACGCCCCTGAAGGAAGTGGTAGAGAGGCTGGTGCGCCTGTCACAGGCCTACGCCCGCGAAGGCGTGTTCAACCTGCTGCTCAGTAACGGCGACTGGCTGTTCACTTACTGCACCACCAAAATGGCCAGCATCACCCGCCGAGCCCCCTTCGGCCCGGCCCGCCTAAAAGATGCCGACGTGACCGTCGATTTCGAATCCGAAACCACCCCCAACGACATTGTCAGTGTGATCGTCACCGAACCTCTGACCAGTGATGAACAATGGGATGTCTACCAGCCAGGCGAGTGGCGGCTGTGGAAAAAGGGAGAAGTGATAGCATCAGGAGGAAAGTAAGACTCTGGGCCGAAAGAGCCCAAAGTACAAAGTCCAGTCAAGCAGGAGAGTGGGTGGGGTAAGCTTTTCTGCAGGAAAAAAGATGTCTGAGCAAAGCGAGTTGTTTTTTCCGGAAGAAAAGCTTACCCCACCCACTCGCCAGCGTAACTCCAGAGCCCTCAGCGTAACCCAGAGCCCCCGGAGTCACGCTGAGCGGCAGACCTTACTGCAAGGTCCGCCGATTCCCATTCTTATACTGCGGCGCAATGTAACCCTCGATCTCCGCCTTGAACCGACCGATCACCTCACTGTTGTCCTTGTCCCAGGGGTGGAAACCAGGCTTGAAGTACTCCAGCCAGGTCGGAATCAGGCTGGAAAACGCACCGTCCTTGCCCCACATGCGCCACATGCCCTTGGCGGCATCCTTCAACGAGAAATGCTTGCGATCGTGCATGATCATACGGCCGGTGTACCAGGTACCCACAATGCCCAGTGCGACAGTACTGAACACCTGATAGAACGCCCGCTCGGCGTAGGTGCCGCCAGCCTGCTGGAAGACATCGTAGGCAACCGCCTTGTGTTCGGTCTCCTCGATGGCGTGCCATACCCAAAGCGGGCGCATGCTCTCGTGCATATCCTCGCGCACGTCATCCCGCTCCAGCAGCATGTCGGCCATCATGGCGGTGATGTGCTCCAGGGCGCAGGTAATGGCCAGCTGGTGGCGCTTGGGCAGTTTGCGGGCCACGTCCAGAATCACCTTCAGGTCACGCTCCATTTCCTCCACCGGCATGCCCTGGTCCCGCACGTGCTGGTTCATGGCAATGTGTTCCAGCGAATGCATGGCTTCCTGGCCAATAAAGCCGCGAACTTCCTCTTTCAGCTTGGGGTCCTGAATCTGGCCCCGGAACGCCCGTACCGAATCCACAAAGAACTGCTCGCCCTCGGGGAACAGCACCGACAGCGCATTCATGGTATGGCTGATCAGGTAATTGTTATCCAACCAGTACCGGGGTACCTGTTCTCCAAATTCAAAGCCCATGCGCTGCGGCTTGATCGAGACATTGTCCGGTGTATGTGAAACCTTGTTTTGCTTGTCTGTTTGAGTTGTTGTCAGCATGTCTGTACTCCTCTGCGATTGAACGCTTTGGCTGATGTCATGGGTCCAGTGTGGAGGAGTCAACGGCGTTTCAGAATGCGAGGTTGGGACGGCTACCGTTCACATTGGGACAAAAAGCGCCGCACAATTGGCCCGGGAGACAGGTAAATCGGTGCGAGCCGCCCCACTGCCAGTGGCGGTGGCTTCTGATAGAGTCAGAAACACGATAAATATCAATCAGGGACACCGCATGGCATCAACCAGTGCAGACAAAGAACGACAAATGCTGGGGCTGTTCCTGGTACCCGGCGTTTACCTGCGGGTACTGGGTGAAACGGTTCGCCAGCTCGGCCACAACGACCGGGCCCTTTACCAGGGCCTGGATTTCACGGCCGACGACCTCAAGGCCAACGACAGCCGCATCTTCGTAACCGATGCCATCCTGATGGCCCAGCGCGCCCTGGAGCTGGCCGGAAAGGATGGCCTCAGCTTCCACCTGGCCAAGGAACTGCGGTTGACCATTCACGGCACCCTCGGTTTTGCTGCCCTGACCAGCCCGACCTTTGAAGGGGCACTGGATTCGGTCCGCCGCTATCTGCAGTTGCGGGCCCCGTTCCTGAGTATGAAACAATCCCTGGCCGGTGATCAGGTGCTGGTGCAGCTGTGCACCGAATTCGATGTGCCGGGGCTCTACGGTTTTCTGGCGGAAACCGTCAGCGCCACCCTGATTCTGTTAACCGAACAGCTCCTGGACCGCGCCGATGCCGAAAGCCGCGGCTTTGCCCTGGAAGACGGCAAGTTGCCGGGGGTCTCGGTGCGCCTGTCTGGCCCGGAGCCGGCCTACTATTCTGGGTTTGCGAGCCAACTGCCGGTGCGCTTTGAGTACGGCCAGCCGGAGGAAATGCTGGTGTTTCCCCGCAAACTACTTGATGTGCGCATGCGCCTGGCCGACGCCGAGGCCTCCCGCATGGCCCGGGACCAGTGTGAGTTTGAACTGCAAAAGGCGCTGAAGGAACAGGGTGATATCGTGCTCGCGATTCGGAACATGCTGCGCATGACGCCCGGGCCCTTGCCCTCCCTGGAAGCGATGGCGGAGCGGTTCTGTGTGTCGTCCCGAACGCTCAAGCGCCGACTGGCGGAGAAAGACACCAGCTACCGCGAAATCGTCGAGGCGGTACTGAAAGACCGGGCCATCCAGCTGTTGCGTTATACCAATCAGTCAGTCAGCGAGATCGCCTATGAACTGGGCTACGCCGACCTGTCGAATTTCAGCCGGGCCTTTCGCAAGTGGACCGGGAAGTCGGCGTCCGAGTTTCGGGAAGGTGGGGTTGATCCGGCTCCGGAGGTGGGGCCCTGATTTGTTGCGCCTCTGGTTTGGGAGCGTGGTCGCAGGGTGGTCAGAGAATTTTTCCTGCGAAAAACAACTCGCTTCGCTCAGACATCTTTTTCACAGGAAAAATTCTCTGACCACCCCGCGCCCTGTTAGCCTGTTAGCCTGTTAGAAGGCGTACCTATTGATAGATCGCCGTTTTTGAACGTTTTTTTCAGTGTTCTTTATTCGTTTTCGCAGTTGTCTTTCTCCGCCTATGCCCCGATATTGTGACGGACGGGGAGGTGGGATTATTTTTCCCGCCAGAAAAAAGATGTCTGAGCGAAGCGAGTTGTTTTTTCCAAGGGAAAAATAATCCCACCTCCCCAGTCCCGCCCCCAAAACCCACAGGCTAGGGCCGGAGTTAAAGCCAAAAAAAGGAACCAAGATGAACGGACAACCAGACACCCACAGCAAAATCATCGGCTACCTGCTCTGGATCTTCGGATTCCTGGGCTCCCACCGCTTTTACTACGGCAAACCCATCACCGGCACCATCTGGTTCTTCACCTTCGGGCTGTTCCTCATTGGATGGATCATCGACCTGTTCCTGATCCCCAGCATGGATCGCCAGGCCGACAAGCGCTTCCAGGAAGGCAATATCAGCTACAACATCAGCTGGATACTGCTCACCTTCCTGGGCGTGTTCGGCGTACACCGCATGTACATGGGCAAGTGGATCACCGGCATCATCTACCTGCTCACCGGCGGCCTGTTCCTGATTGGTGTGCTGTACGACTTCTGGACCCTGAACAGCCAGATCTCCGAGCGTAACCACGCCGACCAGATCGGCTGATCAAAGGCCTGCGGCGATCTCCAGTTCTGCGAGGCCGTCTTCCAGGTAATCCAGCATCCGCTGCAGGCTGGGCAGGGTTCTTCGGCAGCCTATCAGCCCGAACTCCACCTGGCCGTTGTAGCTGATCAGGGTCATGTTCAGGGCCATGCGATCCATGGCAATGGACACCGGGTACATACCCTCCAGCTTGGCGCCGTTCCAGTAGCGGGGTGAGGACGGCCCCGGCACGTTGGAAATCACCACGTTGAAGGTCTGCCACTTGGGCGCCATGCCGGTGAGCAGGTGGAATGCCGCAGGGGCCAGGGTAAGCGCGGTGTAGTTGATGATCTCTTCCGGCGACATGTGCCGGTACCGGTCCTTTGCCTCCTGCATACCATGATGGATCTTCAGCAAGCGCTGGCCGGCGTTGGTCTCGTCGGTATGCAGGTTGGCGAGAATCACCCCCACCTGATTGCCCTCGGTGCTGTCGTCCCGGTGCAGGGACACCGGCACGAAGGCAATCAGCGGTTTCTCCGGCAGGGCATCCTGATTCATCAGATACGTGCGCAGAGCCGAGGCGCACATGGCGGTGACCACATCGTTGATGGTGGTGCCGTAGGCTTCGCACACCGACTTGATGCGGGTGAGGCAATAGGACTGGGCGGCGAAACGGCGGGAGCCAGTGATTTTCTGGTTCAACACGCTGCGTGGCGCGTGGAAGATGGAGTCGTACGCCGGGTCTTTACGGGCCTGGTTGATGGTTTTCAGCAGCTCTTTGGCCACCGTGGGAATGGTGCCCAGCTGCTTGCCAGACATCCCCAGCAGGTGGGTGATGCTGTGCCATAGGGAGCTGCCCGGGTCGTCCCGGTCTGGCCGGGCTTTGCGGGGCAGGTCCCAGATGGGGGGGAGACCGGTGTCCTGCGGGTTGTCGCTGAGCATCCGGGTGGCCATGCGCATGGCGGATACGCCATCCACCAGGGAATGGTGAATCTTGGTGTAGATGGCAAACTGCCGATCCTTAAGCCCTTCAATCAGGTGTACTTCCCACATGGGCCGTTCTCGGTCCATCAAATGGGAATGCTCCGCCGACACAAATGCCAGTAACTCCCGGATACGGCCGGGGGTTGGCAAGGCCTCGAAACGGAAATGGTGTTCCAGGTCCAGGTGTTCGTCTTCCACCCACATTGGCTGACCCAGCTTGTAGCTCAGCCGCTGGTTAAACGGCGGCGTCACCTCAAATTTCTGCCTCAACTCCTCCGCTAGCTGTGCCACATAATCATCCGGCGCGCCCTCGGGAAACGAGAATAACTGCAGGCCTCCCACATGCATGGGTTGCTGGCGTTTTTCCAGCCAGAGAAACAATTGGTCGGTGGGGCTCAGAGGTTTCACAGCGCAATCCTTGTTATTGATCTATGGGCCGATACTAGCGCAAGTCGGCCCAGGCTTTATTGACTTTATTAACCCGGTTCTGTGTTACCCAGGCGACTGCGCGGTAGTTGGGATCAGCGGTGGTCACCCCGCAAGGCTTTGACTTTTTCCTCCAGAAACGATGCGGAGGCCTGCTCCGGGCCAACGGGGTGGTCCGCCAGAAGGTGTATCCGGGACCAGAAGCGCTTCGGCAGGTGACTGAATGCCGGGCCGCCGCAGTGGCTGAAGAAACTGCCCCACAGGCCTCTCAGGGCCATGGGCACGACGGTGACCGGCCGGCGCTGCAGAATCATGTCCACACCGGGCTTGAAGGTATCCACCTCGCCGTCCTTGGTCAGTTTGCCTTCCGGGAAGATGCACACCAGATGGCCGGCGGCCAGCTCCTCGTCAATGCGGTCGAAGGCCGCTTCGTAGATTTCCGGGACCCTGGATTTCGGACCAATCGGGATGGTCTTGGCCAGCCGGAAGAAGCTGCCCATGATGGGGGTTGCGAAGATGTTGTGGTCCATCACAAAGCGAACCGGCCTGCGCACGGCACCGGCAATCACCAGGGCGTCCATGTAGGACACGTGGTTACACACCAGCAGCGCTGGCCCTTCTTCGGGGATCCTGTCCAGGTGATGATGGCTGACCCGGTAAACGGTGTGGGACAGCACCCAGATCACAAAGCGCAGGGCAAAATCCGGCACCTGCTGATAAACAAAGCCGGCCACGATCAGGTTCATGATCGACAGCACCAGGAAAAACTCGGGAATGCTCAGCCCGATCACGCCCAGCATCAGCATCGCCAGCAAAGCACTGATCACCATGAACAAGGCGTTAAAAATGTTGAGGGCGGCGATTACCCGTGCCCGGGTGTCTGGCGAGGCTTCTCGCTGAACATAGGCATACAGCGGCACAATAAACAGCCCGCCAAAGATGCCGATGGCCAGCAAGTCGATGGCTACCTGGCGGTAATGGGGATCGGTGATGATCATCCACCAGTCTGAGGGGATGGGCTGCTCGGGCATGTTGAAGTACAGGTCAATGCCGAAGAAACTGAGCCCGAGGGAACCAATGGGCACAATGCCCAGCTCAATCTTGTGGCCGGACAGCCGCTCACAGGCAATGGAGCCGGCGGCAATGCCAATGGTGAAAATGGCCAGCAGGATGGTGACCACGGTTTCGTCACCCAGCAGATGGGTTTTGGCAAAGTTGGGGAACTGGGTCAGGTAGGCGGCGCCGAGAAACCAGAACCAGGAAATGGCCAGAATGCTCAGGAACACATTGTGATTATCCCGGGCGATGGCCATCAGCTTCCAGGTTTCCTGTAGCGGGCGGAACCGGATCTTCAGATTCGGCGCGGCGGCCTCTGCCTTGGGAATACGCAGCGCGGCGATCAGGCCTGTGATGGCCAGTAAAGCCACGGCTACCGCAATCACCGGGCCCGGCACCGGGGCTTTCATCATCACGCCGGCCATCAGCGTGCCCACCAGAATGGCTACAAAGGTGCCCATCTCCACCAGCGCGTTGCCACCCACCAGCTCAGAATCCTTCAGGGCCTGGGGCAGAATGGCGTACTTTACCGGCCCGAAAAAGGCGGATTGCACCCCGGTGAGGAACAAAAGCAGGAACAACATCTCGTACCAGCCGAACCAGAGCCCGACGGCGGCGACGCCCATGATCACCACTTCGGCAAACTTGATCCAGCGGATCACCGCAGACTTCTCGAACCGGTCCGCCACCTGGCCGGCAATGGCGGAGAACAGAAAGAACGGCAGGATAAACAGCATGGCGGCGAGGTTGACCACCACATCCGCCGACAACCCGAACAGGCCCCCGGCAGTGTAGGTGACCAGCAAAAGCAAGGCGTTCTTGAACAGGTTGTCGTTGAATGCCCCGGCGAACTGGGTCACAAAAAACGGCAGGAACCGCCGCTCTGACAGCAGGCGAAACTGACTTTGATCTTCCATGACCCGAACACCCTCGATTGGCCTTGTAATGTTGCCGGAGACTAAACCCGCCGGTGAGGGTGGTCAAGCTATGAAACGGCCTCCATACTGGGCCACAGTCTGAGCCTGTTCAAACAACAACGACGTTTTTGGGAGCTGTCTTCAATGGATGTACAACAAGCCGTCCAGTCCCGCAGGTCGGTCCGGGATTTCCTGGACACCCCGGTCTCCGAGGCTACCCTTCGCAAAGTGATCGAAACCGCCACCCGGGCCCCGTCCGGCGGCAACCTGCAACCGTGGCACCTGCACGTGGTTACCGGCGATGCCCTGGCCCGCCTGAAAACCCTGATGCAGGCGAAAGTCAGCAAAGGCTTCAACGAAGTGCCGGAATACGAAATCTACCCGCCGAAACTGCAGTCACCCTACCGTGACCGCCGCTTCGAGATTGGTGAACTCATGTACCGACAGCTCGACATCCCCAGGGAAGACAAAGCCGCCCGCTTCGAGTGGTTCAAACGCAACTTCGAGTTCTTCGGCGCCCCGGTCGGCCTGTTCTGCACCGTCGACGACAACATGGGCCCGCCCCAGTGGTCAGACCTGGGCATGATCTTGCAAACCATCATGCTGTTGCTGCGCGCCGAAGGCCTCGACAGCTGCGCCCAGGAATCCTGGTCGGTGTACCCGAAAACCATCAGCGAATTCCTGGGCCTGCCCGAACACCGAAAAGTCTTCGCCGGCATGGCCATCGGCTACGCCAACCCCGACAGCCCGGTGAACCAGATCACCAGCCCAAGGGCACCGCTGGAAGAAAACGTCGAATTCATCAGCTGACGTAAGCGTCTCTCAGATCTCAGGCGGCCACCGACGCCGCCTGAGCCACCGGCACTTCCAGCCGGATCTGATCCCCGTCCAGTAAAACCGGATAAACTTGGACCGATACGCGCTCGTCCTCCAGGCAGCGCCCGGTGCGCAAACTGAAATGCTGCTTGTACAACGGCGACGCCACCACCGGCTCGCCGCTGATATCCCCGGTAATCCCCCGGGCCAGCACATTCGAGCCGCTGAACGGATCGGTATGGCTGATGGCAAACAACGCCGGCAAGCGATGCGGCAGATAAAACACCGCCACCGGCCCGTCCTCCGTCCAAACCGCAATGCCGGAGTCAGCCACCAGATCGTCCACCGTACAAACCGCTTCCCAACAAGTCCGAGCTTTCATAAAACGTTCTCCTGAATCCCAATGTCTTTAACTTGCCTATCCCACTTATGTCTGCGAGCGCGGGGGTCGGGGTAATTTTCTGGCAGGAAAAAAGATGTCTGAGCAAAGCGAGTTATTTTTTCCAGAAGAAAATTACCCCGGCCCCCGTGCTCCGCCCCCAAACCAGAAGGCTACGAAGAAGCCACCTCCAAAACAGGCCGCCGCTGCCCCCGCTCCGAAGTCCAACGCTGCACCGGGTCCTTTTGCGCCGGCGCATTCACAAACTCCCGGAACCGCTTGCGCTTCTCAGGATCCTCAACGGCGGTTTTCCACTCACACTGATAGGTATCCACCAGATCCGCCATATGCTGCTCCAGCTCCTCGCCAATACCGAGGCTGTCCTCCAGCACCACCTGCTTCAGATACTCCAGACCGCCCTCCAGATTCTCCATCCACACCGACGTCCGCTGCAGCCGGTCCGCCGTGCGCACATAGAACATCACCACCCGGTCAATCGTGCGGATCAGCTCCTCATCCGACAGATCCGTGGCAAACAGATCCGCATGCCGGGGCCGCATGCCGCCGTTGCCACACACGTACAGATTCCAGCCCTTCTCCGTGGCAATCACCCCGAAATCCTTGCTCTGGGCCTCGGCGCATTCGCGGGTACAGCCAGACACCGCCATCTTCACCTTATGGGGCGCCCGCAGGCCCTTGTAGCGATTCTCCAGGGTGATCGCCATGCCCACGCTGTCCTGCACGCCGTAGCGGCACCAGGTGCTGCCCACACAGGACTTCACCGTGCGCAGGGACTTGCCGTAGGCGTGGCCGGTTTCGAAACCGGCGGCGATCAGCTTCTCCCAGATCTCCGGCAGCTCACTCAGGGTGGCACCGAACAGGTCCACCCGCTGACCGCCGGTGATCTTCGTGTACAGGTTGTACTGCTTGGCCACCTCGCCCAGCACAATCAGCTTATCCGGGGTGATCTCGCCGCCGGGAATGCGCGGCACGATGGAATAGGTGCCGTTCTTCTGCATGTTGGCCATGAAGGTATCGTTGGTGTCCTGCAGCGGCACGTGGTCCGTGGCCAGGATGTGCTCGTTCCAGCAGGTGGCCAGAATCGAACCCACAGTCGGCTTGCAGATATCACAGCCCTGGCCCTTGCCGTATTGCTTGAGCAGGCCCCGGAAGGTGCGGATGCCGTTTACCTTCACCAGATGGAACAGCTCCTGGCGGGTGTAGGGGAAGTGTTCGCACAAATCCGTGCACACCTCCACGCCGCGTTTCTCCAGCTCGCTGTCCACCACCTTTTTGAGCAAAGCGGCACAGCCACCACAGCCGCTGCTGGCCTTGGTTTCGGCCTTCACGCCGCCCAGATCAGTGCAGCCGGCGTCAATCGCGCAGCAGATGTCGCCCTTGGTAACGTTGTGGCAGGAACAGATAGACGCGGTATCCGGCAGGGCATCGGCACCCAGGGCCGGGGCACCGCCTTCGCTCTCCGGCAGAATCAGGGCTTCCGGATTGGCCGGCAACTCAATGCCATTGAGGGCGTATTGCAGCAGGGTATCGTAGGGGCCGTTATCGCCCACCAGGATGGCGCCCAGCAGGGTCTTGCCGTCCTGGCTCACCACCATGCGCCGGTAGTGGCCGGCCTGCTCATCGTGAAAGCGAATGTTACGGGCGCCGGGGGTCTTGGCATGGGCGTCGCCGATGGAGCCCACATCCACCCCCAGCAACTTCAGTTTGGTGCTCATGTCGGCACCGGTAAAGGCCGCACTGGCGTCGTTGTTCAGCGCCGCCGATAGCGTGCGGGCCATGGTGTAGCCCGGCGCCACAAGGCCGAAGACAAAGTTGTTCCAGAGCGCGCATTCGCCGATGGCGTGGATATGCGGGTCGGACGTGGTGCATTGGTTGTTGATCACAATCCCGCCGCGTTCGCCCAGTTCAAGGCCGCAGGCCCGAGCCAGGGTGTCCTGGGGGCGGATGCCGGCGGAGAACACAATCAGGTCGGTTTCCAGATGGCTTTCATCCGAGAAATTCATCCGTAGCCGCGCGGCGCTGCCCGGCACAATGGCGGTGGTGGCTTTCTCGGTGTGCACCTGCACACCAAGATCTTCAATTTTCTGGCGTAACAGGGCGCCGCCCTGATCGTCCAGTTGAACCGGCATCAGGCGCGGAGCAAACTCCACCACGTGGGCCTGTAAGCCGAGGCTTTTCAGCGCGTTTGCCGCTTCCAGCCCCAGCAGACCGCCGCCGACCACCACGCCGGTCTTCGCCTTCTGGGCGCTGGCCTGAATGGCGTCCAGGTCATCCAGGGTGCGGTACACAAAGCAGCCTTCCTGATCGTTACCGTCAATGGGCGGGACAAACGGGTAAGAGCCGGTGGCCAGCACCAGCTGGTCGTAGGGGTACTCGCCCTTGGGTGTGGTGATCATCCGGGCGTCCCGATAAATGCCGGTCACCGGCTCATTCAGGTGCAGATCAATGCCCTGGTCGGCATACCAGTCCGCGGTGCCCATTGCCAGGTCCGCATGGCTTGAGCCGCTGAAATACTCCGACAGGTGCACCCTGTCGTAGGCCAGTTGCTTTTCTTCGCCGAAAACGACGATGTTATAGGCGTCGGCGGCCGGAGACTGGCTAAACTGTTCCAGGAAGTGATGGCCAACCATGCCGTTACCGATCACGATCAGGGTCTGTTTGCTCATAGTCTTGTCCTCTCTCATGGCAGCGGATCAGGCCGCTGCGTCGCAATAGGGTTTGCCGAAAGCGATGGTGTCCCGGTAGCGGGATATATCCGTGCCTGAACGAATCAACTCGCTGTACCAGGGGGCGCTGCTGGTGTCGCCGAGCAGAATGGCGCCGGTCAGGCGGTTGTGTTCCACCAGCAGTTGGCCGTAGACCGCTTGGGCGTAGTCCTGCCACTCAATGGTTTCGGTGTGCGGACCCGGAGTGATCGGCCCGCAGGAAAAAATGGGGAGGTCGCTGATTTTCAGGCGTGTGGCGATTTCTCCCGGTGTGAAACCCGGGTTTCCGGACACCTGGCAGAGATGCTGGGCCAACACGGCCGCCTGTTCGTAGCCGGGCTCCACGAGGCCAAACGTGTGTTCCTGAAACTGGCAGCATTCACCGAGGGCGTGGATATGAGGATTGGAAGTGGTCATCTGCGAATCCACCTGTACGCCCCGGTTGCAGGCCAGGCCGGCGGCTTCTGCCAGTGCTTTGTTCGGATGAATACCGGTTGCCAGCACCACCAGGTCGGTAGCCAGCACGGTGCCGTCGCTGAGCTGTACCGCCCGGACCTGGTGTTTGCCCAGCAGCGCTGTGGGTTCGGTACCGGTCAGAACGGTAAGGCCCCGTTGCTGTAACTGGTGCTTCAGTAATTCGCCGGCAGCTGGATTGAGCTGTCGGTTCAGCAGGTGACCGCTGCGATGCAGAACCGTGACGTCCATGCCCCGGGCCCTGAGCCCCTCGGCCGCTTCCAGGCCAAGAAAACCGCCGCCGATGACGACCGCACGGCGATGTGTCTGCGCCCGGTGAATCAGGGTGCGGGTATCGGTCAGATCCCGGAAGGTCATCACGCCATCCAGATCCTCACCGGGCAGGCCAAGACGTGAAGGACTGGCGCCGGTGGCCAACACAAGGGTGTGGTAAGCCAGCGTGCGCCCGCTGGCGGTCGTCACCCGGCGCTGATGCGGTTCGATGGCCGTGACCGGCTCACGGTTATAGACCTCGATTTTGTGCTGGCGGAACCAGGACCGGGGTTTCAGTTCCAGCTCTGACTCCCGGACCTGATTCGCCAGCAAGGACGACAGCTGGATTCGGTTATAGGCAGCGAAAGGCTCGCCGTTGAACACCACAATGCGGCTGAACGGGTGCCCTGTGGCCACCAGTTGCTCCAGCAATCGCTGCGCAACCATGCCATGGCCGCAGATCACCAGCGCAGGGGTCTGTGTGTGTTCCATAGGTGCGCTCCCTTACTCAACGAATTGCCGAAAACCAAACGAAAAAAGCCGGAGCATCATGCTCTCCGAAGAGAACAGATGGTCCGGCACCAATGCCAACAACAATGATCTGATGGTCCGGCCTGATTCCATGGCCGGGACAGTCGTCCTTGATTAGGACAAAGCGATCTCCATGCCAACTTTTTAACTCCATTTAATTCAGTTGCTTAGATGATATCGCGGCTCTATTGCACCCGTGCCGGGCAGAAAAGATGCCCCGGGATGGGGCGAAACGCACGAAGATGATGCCGGTGGTTCTGGCCTGTTAATTGCTGCAGTCCAGTCAGACAGGAACCCGCTGTGTACCGATACCAGGAGTTGCACCATGAACAGCAAACGCCAGACCAATACGGCCGCGACGGCCACAGCCGCAGACTTTCTGATGGCCTCCCGGCAGTGCGAAATCCGCAACCTGGAGTACTTTCTGCAGATGGGCCGGCTGGTGCAGAGCGTGGGTAACCTGGTGCACGGACTGCAACGGGAGCGGGGAGCTACCAACCTGTATCTGGGGTCCGGTTGCCAGCGTTTCGCCCGGGAGCGTTCGGTTATCCTGAAAGAGAATGACCAACTGGCTGTCATCTTCCGTAAGGCGCTGACCGACATACAGGAAGACCTGACTACCCATCCGGTCAGCAGCCCGCTGCTGGGTCATATTGCCAGTGCCCTTCATAGCCTCGATCAGCTGGCCGAGTTCAGGCAGAAAGTGGTCGGGCAGGAAGCCAGCGTGGTGGATGCTACGGACTGGTTTTGCGACACCATCCATCAGCTGATTACGGTGGTTTTTGAAGCCGCCGAAACCGTTGCTGAACCCTCCATTGCCGGCCTGCTGGTGGCCATGGTGCACGTGATGAATGGTAAGGAATACTGTGGCCAGGAGCGGGCGGCAGGCTCAGCGGGATTCTCCAGTGGCCACTTCGAAAACGCACTGTCACGGCGCATGATGCACCTGGTTGAAGCGCAGGAACGGTGTTTCGAGGTATTTGTTGCCTTTGCCAGCGAAGACAGCCTGGCTCTCTGGCAGGCGCTGCGGTCTCACCCGCGGGAACTGGAAATAGAGCGGATGCGCCAGAAGGCGGTGTCGGTCGGACCCTATAAATCCCTGGACAGGGAAATGGCCGATCGCTGGTTTAACCTGATGACCGACCGTATGGATGATCTCAAGAAAATCGAAGATTCCGTGGAAAACGCCTTCCACCACCGTTGCGTGGAACGCTACACCGAGGCGCGCCACTCCCTGGCTCACCAGGAAACTCTGCTGGCCTCGCTGGAACAACGGAACGCCTCGACAATGCCGGTATTGGTGGTCTGCGATAATGGAGTAGATGCGGGTACGGCAGATGCCTGGGCCGGTGACGGTGTCGGGCAACAGTCAGGCAGATCCATCTTTGATCTGGTTCAGGAGCAAACCCGCCGCCTGCGCCAGATGTCTGAAGAACTGCAAAGTGCAAAAGAAGCTCTGGAAGACCGACGTACCCAGGAAAAGGCCGTGTTGCTACTGATGGAACATCGTGGCATCAGCAACGACGAAGCCCACCGATTGCTGCGAAAGCTGGCCATGGATCAGGGCAAACGCCTGCCTGATGTGGCTAGAGCCCTGGTCTCCATGGCCGGCGTTCTGGGCTGACACCATCCTTGATGGCACCGGGGGCAAAGTAGCCCCGGTGCCGTGCAGCCTCAGGCAGACGCCGGCTGTTTCTCCTTCTCCACCTTTGCACTCTCCCCACCCTGCGTGGAGGCACTGGCGGCCCGCCGGCTGCTCAGGGATTCCAGCTTGCGCTGTTTCTCGTACAGGAACGACAGCACCTCCTGCCGGTAATGCACATATTTGGCGTCATCCGCCAACGCCACCCGATTACGCGGCCGAGGCAAATCAATGTGCAAATCTTCCCCCACCGTCGCCGCCGGCCCGTTAGTCATCATGATGATGCGGTCCGACAACAGCACCGCCTCGTCTACATCGTGGGTGATCATGATCACCGTATTGTTCAGCTCCTGCTGAATCTCCATCAGCGAATCCTGAAGATGTGCCCGGGTCAACGCATCCAGGGCCCCGAACGGCTCATCCATCAGCAGCACGCTCGGTTTCATCGCCAACGCCCGGGCAATCCCCACCCGCTGCGCCATGCCCCCGGAAATCTCCCCCGGCCGTTTATTGGCGGCATGGGCCATATTCACCAGCTCCAGGTTATGGGTAATCCAGTCCCGGCGCTCCTTACGGTTCATCGACTTGCGAAACACCTGCCGAACAGCCAGCTCCACATTCTCATACACCGTCAGCCAGGGCATCAGCGCATGATTCTGAAACACCACCGCCCGCTCCGGCCCCGGTGAGTTCACCTCATGCCCGTTTAACACACAGCCACCCTTGGTGGCCTGCAACAAGCCGGCGACAATGTTCAGTACCGTCGATTTACCACAGCCGGAGTGGCCGATAAGCGAAACAAACTCCCCTTTCTGGATCTTCAGGTTCACGTTGTCCAGGGCAACGAACGGCCCTTTCGGCGTGTCAAACGCCATCTCAACACCGGTAAGTTCTAAATGTGTTTTACTCATGGAAATCACCTCAAAAGTAAGCGGAGCGCCGGGTGGGTTACGCCTCCCGAAACCCTCAAAAACATGGATGTTTTTGCGGAGCCTACATGGATGTACTCGCCGCGTGTTTCGGGCGGCGTAACCCACCCGGTGCGGCATGCTCCCAAGTTTGATCACTCATTCCAGGCCACCTTCTTCTGAATCAACAGCATCACCCGATCCAGCAAAAACCCGATAAACCCGATGGCCAGCACCGCCACCATGATCCGGCTCAAAGACTGACTGCTGCCATTCTGAAACTCGTCCCAGACAAACTTGCCAAGCCCGGGACTCTGCGCCAGCATCTCCGCCGCAATCAGCACCATCCAGGCAATACCCAGAGACACCCGCAACCCGGTAAAAATCATCGGTACCGACGACGGCAGCACCACCTTGCGAACGTGGGTCCAGAACGACAGCTTCAGCACCTTCGACACGTTCAGCAGGTCCGGATTCACCGCGGCCACGCCCACGCTGGTATTGATCAGCGTGGGCCACAGGCTGCAAAGGGTGACCGTGATCATCGACGTCAGAAACGACTTCTGGAACATCGGGTCATCGCTGACGTACGTGGCTGACACCACCATGGTGACCAGTGGCAGCCAGGCCAGGGGCGACACCGGCTTGAAGATCTGGATCAGCGGATTGACCGCCGCCTGAAAATACCGGTTAAGACCGAACACAATTCCCAGGGGCACCGCAATCAGCGTGGCCAGGGCAAATCCAGACAACACCGTGACCAGGCTGGTACCGATCTGATCGATAAAAGTGGGTGCGCCGGGATAAGACCGGATCCGCACCTCCGCCTCCGGGTTGTCGGCCAGAATCCTGGCATTACGCTGCTCCTGCATGGCGATGAACTGGCTGGCGCGTTCCCGCTGGTTGGCGTGCTCTTGCCAGAGTTGCCCCGCCTGCTCCCAGACCTGAGCCGGCCCCGGAAAGGCGCCAAGGGACGTCTGCACCTGGGGAGCTGCCAGATGCCAGAATCCCAGAAACACGAGAATTCCGATCAAGGGCAGCAAAGTCTGTTTGCCGGCCGCCAACAATTCATTCGGGCCCAGCCGGGAGAGCAGGTTGCGGCTCCTGGTGGCCATCGACTGACCAATCCTTATGCTTAATGTGCTCATGTTGTGCCCCCTTACGGTGTCTCGGTGCCTTTCAGCCCGATATCAAAGCGTTCTATGTAAGCGTTCGGTTCGCGAGGTGTGAAAGGCACACCGTCAATCAGCTCGCCCTGGTAGGGGCGTTCAAAGTTCTCGGCGTCAAAGTCCGGGAAGTCACTGGCATTCATCACGCCATCATCGATCAGTGACTGTGCGGCCTGAGCATACAGATCACCCCGGTATACCCTTGCTGCGGTCTGCATGTACCAGTCATCCGGCTTGGCGTCCGGAATCTGGCCCCACCGGCGCATCTGGGTCAGGTACCAGATGGCATCCGAGGGATAGGGGTAGGTGGCGTGATAGCGGAAGAACACGTTGAAGTCCGGAACCTCCCGCACATCCCCTTTCTCGTATTCGAATGTGCCGGTCATAGAGTTGGCGATCACGTCTTTGTCTGCGCCCACGTAGCTGGAGCGTGAAAGCAGCTCTACCGCTTCCTGGCGATTTGCGTTGTCGTTTTCATCCAGCCAGTAAGCCGCGCGGATCAGTGCCCGCAACAACCGCAGGTGGGTATGGGGATGCTTCTCTGCCCAGGTCTCGGTCACACCAAAGACTTTCTCAGGGTTGTTTGGCCAGATCTCATAATCAGTGATGACCGGCACCCCGATGCCCTTGAATACCGCCTGCTGGTTCCAGGGTTCGCCCACGCAGTAGCCCTGAATGGTGCCGGCTTCCATGGTCGCCGGCATTTGCGGCGGCGGGGTAACGGACAGATGAACATCGGCCTGCAAGGTGCCACTGGTATCACCCCGTTGTGGGGCGTAGAAGCCGGGATTCAGGCCACCGGCCGCCAGCCAGTAGCGGAGTTCGTAGTTATGGGTAGACACCGGGAACACCATGCCCATCCGGAACCGCTCGCCTTTGCTCAGGGATTGCTCCACCGCCGGTTTCAGTGCGCTCGCGGAGATCGGGTGGGCGGGTTTGTCGCCATCCATTTCCAGGTGGGGCTTCATGGTGTCCCACACCGCGTTGGACACGGTAATCGCGTTGCCGTTGAGGTCCATGCTGAAGGCGGTAATGATGTTGGCCTGAGTGCCATAGCCAATGGATGCGCCCAGAGGCTGGCCGGCCAGCATGTGGGCACCGTCCAGCTCGCCGGTGATCACCCGGTCCAGCAGCACTTTCCAGTTGGCCTGCGCCTCCAGTTCCACGAACAGGCCTTCGTCCAGGAAGTAGCCCTGTTCCCAGGCAACCGCCAGTGGCGCCATATCGGTGAGTTTGATGAAGCCCAGTTTCAGGTCTGGTTTCTCGGCCGGCCCGATGCTCGCCTGGGCCAGCGTGCTCAGCCCAATCAGTGCGCCTGTGAGCAAGCCTCTGAGTTGATGACGGCGTGTGTTCATGCTGTTACCTCTCTGTGTCTCTCTTTTCTGGCGCACAAAAAAAACGCCCACCCTCCGTTTCCGGAGAGCAGGCGCCAATGCCTTAGAACGAGAGATGTGATGTCTTGATGGTTCGCTGTTACCTCAGCATAAGCCGTGCCATTTTTTAATATTCATAGTTTTCAAAGGCTTGATATTCCCTTCCGTGTTGAGCGAGGAAAACGCCAATCGAGCCCGGTCTGTTTTTGGTGCAACCTGAGCGATTTCGCACCAATGTGAAACCTCAAGGCAGAAGTGTATCCCGGCCTGCCGGAGCCGATGGATCTGCTGAACAAGGCCGTAGCCCGGGCGTTGCCACAAGGCCGGCCGGGCAAGTGCTGTTTTGGCAATCGCTGGCCCCGTTATTGCTTTCCATAAAACAGACAATTTTGGCAAAGAAGCCCGCCCCGGCTCTGGAAACAGACCCCGGATGGCGGGCTTTTTTATGGGTAAAGCAGAGGATTGATCATGAAAAACCGCCGAACCACTCCCGGAAGTACCGCCACCACCTGCCCTTATTGCGGTGTGGGCTGTGGTGTTCTGGCGAAACCTGACGCCGTTCAGGGCGATCTTGGCCACCCGGCCAATAATGGTCGCCTTTGTGTCAAAGGCTCTGCGTTACATGAGACCGTGACCGGACACGACCGTTTGCTGGCCCCCCGTGTGGCAGGGCATACCGTTGAGTGGTCGGAAGCCATTGACCGGGTAGCTGAGGCCATTCGTGTTTCGGTCAGAGACCATGGCCCGGAGTCTGTGGCTTTTTACCTGTCTGGCCAGCTGCTCACAGAGGACTATTACATTGCCAACAAGCTGGCCAAGGGCTTTATTGGCACCCCGCACGTGGATACCAATTCCCGGTTGTGCATGTCGTCTGCCGTGGCAGCCCACAAGAGGGCGTTTGGTGAGGACTGCGTGCCCGGCTGTTATGAGGACCTCGAGCTGGCGGACTTGCTGGTGCTGGCGGGCAGTAATGCCGCCTGGACGCATCCGGTACTTTATCAGCGGATAAAAGCGTCCCACCGGCCCGGGCGCAAAGTGGTAGCCATTGACCCAAGGCAAACCGCAACCACAGAGATGGCTGACCTGCACCTGCAACTGCGGCCGGGAACCGACACCCTGCTGTTCAATGGCTTGCTGGTTTGGCTGCATGACCACGGAGCCCTGGCCACACAGTACCTGGAACAGCATTGCAATGGATTCGAGGAGACTCTGAGTGTGGCCCGCGCCTGTGCGCCTTCGATACTGGCGGTCGCCCGCGGATGTGACCTTCGGGCTGCGGATGTGGAACGCTTCTATCGGTGGTTTGCCGAGACCGATCGGACAGTCACCGCCTTTTCCCAGGGCATCAATCAGTCGGTGGCTGGCACCGACAAAGCCAACGCTATTATCAACTGCCACCTGGCCACAGGGCGCGTTGGCCGGCCCGGTGCCAGTCCGTTTTCACTCACCGGTCAACCCAATGCCATGGGTGGGCGGGAAGTGGGCGGTCTGGCCAACACCCTGGCGGCCCATATGGATTACGACACGCCCGGCGCGGTGCAACGGGTTGCCGACTTCTGGCACAGTGAAAAATTGGCAGCGGGACCGGGCTATAAGGCGGTGGATCTGTTTGAAGCCGTTCATCGGGGCGACATCCGGGTGCTCTGGGTGATGGGCACCAATCCTGCGGTCAGCCTGCCCGACAACGCCCGGGTCAGGGAGGCCCTGGCGCGATGCGAGACCCTTATAGTCTCAGACTGCGTGGCCCAGACCGATACCACGGCGTTTGCCGATATCCTGTTGCCTGCTGCCGGTTGGGGCGAGAAGGACGGTACCGTGACCAACTCGGAACGGTGCATTTCACGCCAGCGTCGATTTTTGCCAGTGCCAGAGGGTGTCCGGCCGGATTGGCGAATCATCCGGGATATCGCCCAGGCGCTCGGTTATGGTCACGCCTTTGACTACCAGGAGCCTGCGGAGATTTTCAGAGAACACGCGGCACTGTCCGGTTACGGTAACGGCGGTGAGAGAGTGTTTGATATTTCCGCCCTGGCCAAGCTGAGTTCCACGGAATATGACCGGCTTCAACCCGTGCAGTGGCCGCTTACCGGGGGCAATCCCGGTGCCTGGCTGCAGACCCGCCGGCTGTTCTCCGATGGTCGCTTTCCCACGCCCGATGGTCGCGCCCGCCTGGTACCGGTTTCGAACCTGCCGCCCGGACAGCAGCCCGATGCCCGGCATCCCCTGATCGTGAATACCGGTCGTATTCGGGACCAGTGGCACACCATGACGCGCACGGCACTGGCGCCCAGACTGTTTGCCCATCGCAGTGAGCCCTTTATCGAGGTTCACCCGAAGGACATCGCCACCTTTGGTTTGATTGAAGGTGCACTGGCCACGCTGACAGGGCATGCCCGAAAGGGGTTCACCGGCCGGGTCCGGGCCAGCCCGGCACAGAGACCCGGAGAGGTATTCGTTCCCATTCACTGGAATCGGCAGTTTGCATCCTCAGCCCTGGCCTCCGACCTGATCGCCCCCGTCGTCGACCCGATTTCAGGGCAACCGGAAGCCAAATTTGGCGTAGCCTCCCTTCGGCCACTAATCACTCGATGGCAAGCCCGGCTGATGCTGCCCGCGGCCGGGGGCACCGCATTGGACGCCACGTCGCTGGACTACTGGAGCCACCAGGCACTGCCTCATAGCCGGTCCTGGTGGCTGGCCGGTCGCCGGTCAATGGACTGGCGTGAATGGGCCCAGCAGATTTTCGCCAGGGAACCGGAGCTGGTTATGCAAGATAGTGCCCGGCGTCGCTTTCGTGCGGCCTGGCTCACCGGCAACCGGTTGGATGGCGTATTGCTGGTAGAGTCCTGTGTGCAAACCATGCCGGACCTCGGCTGGTTGGATGACTGTTTTGGCTCCGAGAACCTGACACCGGAGCAGCGCCGATCCTTGTTGGCTGCAGGTTCGATCGATGCAGAACCGACCGGGCCGCTGGTCTGCAGCTGTTTCCAGGTAGGCGAGCGCCAGATCAACCAGGCAATCGAAGATGGGGCCGCCAGCGTTGAAGCATTGGGTCAGCGGCTGCAGTGCGGCAGCAATTGTGGTTCTTGTATACCTGAGATTCGTGGCTTGCTGGCGAAATCGGCGGATCGGGAGCCTGCCTGAAACCGGATCAGTCCGGGCGGCGTAGGAGGGAAACCGGTACCCGGTACCGCAAACCGCGGGCATTCAAAGTAACCGCAACCGTGCAGGTTTTTCGGTTCACCCGGACAACCTGGCCCCGTTTCTCGTGCCGGCCTTCGCCAAAACAGACCGCATCGCCGACCTGCCACTGCCGGAGCTCCCGGACTGGACTGGGGAATACAAACGGTGTGCTGGGCAATGTCACTCCCGCTTCTACGGCAGTCTCCTCAAGGTACTGCCGGGTGGCGACCGACGCACCACTGCTATACAACCCGTCCAGCGCTTCATAGAAATGCCGGTTATGCACCGAACCATAGTGCCGCTGGCCTGCACTGTATTGCAGCAAATGGGCAAACTCATGGCAGCAGGTGTGGGCCAGCAGGTTCAATACACTCACCTCACCCCCAAAATAACCCCGACTCCGGATTTCCCGAGTCGATAACCAGCCCTGGGCGGTTTCCGGCTGATGCTTGGCGGCAATCATCCGCGCGCCATAGGTGATCAGATGCTGCTTCTGGGTTGGATCGTAACGGTGATAGGTGGCCTGGCCGGACCCTACCCGCAATGCCAGCGCTACACCCCGGTTTTGCTCCCGAACCCGGGCTTCGGCGGGTGCCCATAGGATGTCGCGGGTGGCTTGGCACATGAGAGTGCCGATGGCTCGGGTGGTTGATGTTGGTACTGGCATACGCGTTGGATATCTGGATTGAAAAGCACAGAGTGGTAATGGTCGTGCAAGCGTAACCATGGGATTCACAAATTGCTATGGCCCGTGTTGGCAAAGTTGTTCAGAGTCTCTTTGACGTTTTGTACCGTGGTAGTATTCTCTTGCCGGGCGAGTAAAAAAGGAATAGTTTGTACTCATGGATGTGTTTGAATTTGACGGAACCAAAAGCCAGGCCAATCTGGACAAACACGGCATTGATTTCTTGGCTGCCCAGCAGTTGTGGGAAGACCCGTATTTGCTGGAAGTAAAGGCAAAGTGCGTGGATGAGCCTCGATATCTGCTGATTGGAAAGATTGGGGACAAGCACTGGTCGGCCGTTGCGACCCACCGGGAAGGACGTATTCGTCTGATTTCGGTCAGGCGTTCCCGCAAGAAAGAGGTTGAGCTTTATGAAAGCTAAAGATTTTGACAAGAAGTTTGATGAGAGCCAGAAAGATGTTGTTGGAGATCTTGATCTGTCTTCTGCAAGGCGGGTGAATCAGGAACAAAAGCGAATCAATGTTGATTTTCCGGCCTGGGTCGTGGAGTCTCTGGACCGTGAGGCTGCGCGTATTGGCGTTACCCGTCAATCCATCATCAAGGTCTGGCTGGTTGAACGTTTGCAGGCGGAGGCGGCCAACAAGCCGCTTAATCAGGACAATGCAGGCGGTACTCACTAACGGAGCGGTGTAACTCCGGGGAAGTCCACCACCCGGTCCATGGAGTCGGCAGGCCGATGGCTAGTTTTATTTCGGAAGACAATATCGAGCAGGCGCTATTGCAGCGCCTTCAGTACATTCATGGTTTCAAGGGATATCGGGTATCTCTGCGCCATAGGCAGTTGTTTCATCGCCTAAACAAACATAGACAGCATAGATCATTTGCGTGGTTTTCTGACAGATAAAAAAATAGAATTTCGATTACAAGTTTTTTCTATGCAAAGTTACAAGCCGGCTGCACTACTCCGAAATTCTTACGCCATTTATACGCAATGACGTTGAGCTTGCAGCTGGCCCCTGAAATGTAATAAGTGATTGAGCTTGGCTGTTCGGTACGATAAATACGGTTCTAAATTCTCCCTGAACTACTCCAAATACCCGAGCTTCGGGAATCTGCTCTATCCAAGCTGGTTTGTTTGAACCCTGACTTGCGCTCTCAAAGAGCGTCAGTGAAGTGTCGATTGCTGAACCTGAGCTTACTGAACTTGGGATGTCCTCTGATTGGACAAAACCTACGATTCGGTCGTTTCGTAGAAACACGAGCTCGCCATCTCTCACCTTTACAGAGGAGAACATCGTATCTGGTACTTCTATGGTTAATTCGCTGTATGGTTGAATCACCAATGAAGAGTGCGATGCACAGCCGGAGAGAAGAAGTACAAATGCTAAAGCTAGGCCCATCCGTGGCATGGTAGAAGGCTAATCTCAATGGCGTTTAGATAGAGGTTCTAAAATGGGGTAGAACCCCTCTTTTCCTGAACAAATATAACCGGCGTGGATCATTTGTGTGCCTTGCTGACAGACATGGAAGATAGAACATCGTCGAACACGTCTTCCTTAATACTTATGGTAATCCATGAAGTTGGATGTTTTGAGGTGGCGATAAATGCAGTGGTGTATCCATTGACGGTGACTGAGAAGCCGTAGGCGCTATCACCCAAGTCCAGCTGAACGATCTTGCCGGAGGATTTTTTCGCTTCATCAAATCCTTGCCTGACTTCGTCGACCGCTGTGTCAAAATTTGGGTTGGTTTCCATGGTCATCAACGAACCAATCATTGCCGAATCGAGCCAAATCTGAGTTTCAAATGGTTGCACATCGACTGTATCAAACTGACTGTTACTGAGTTCGAAAGTCAGGTCGTTGGAGGTGCGAAACTGAATGGGTGTCTGGCCCGTAGCAGCACAACCAGAGAGCATGCTGACTAACACAAACCCTATAGCGATAGTTCTTTTCATCAAACGGATCCCTGTTTAGTTCAAAGAGTCGAGAATAGCAGGTTTGAATTGAACAGCGCGAAAGCGCTTGCACATCATGTTAATGCGTACGTTGCCCAGTAGAAAGGGCTCCCCCGACTTTCTAATGACACGTAAAGCCCATTTTCTAAGCTTGTTTGCGGGCCAAAGGAGATCCTGAGGGTTTGGAACGGCATCAATCCATGTGCTGCAGTCTTCCATTTCCGCCAGTAATTCAACCACCCTTATGATTGTCTCATCCGTAATCGAAGATGATGTAAAAAGTCGGGCGTTAGCCTGTCCGTAAAATGCGCTGATGATTGCCTGAATGATATCGACATCATTCTGAGTAATAGTGTCGCTCATAATCTTCATTCCTTGAAGTCCAAAGCAAATGCCCCGACCATCTTACGATGGCCGGGGCAATATGACGCATGGGCGAAGCTAACTTACGCCTCGATCGGCGTACGCCAGTCGTCTGCACCGGAAGTACCGGCAACGGCATGCTCCCAGGTTACCTTGCGGTAGGACAGGGAAACGGTCACCAGCTGGGTGAAGTCAGCGTTGGCGGCGTCCTGGCAGTGGGGCATGTTGCAGTTGATGTCGATGATGGTGGCATCTTCCAGGATGGTGGAGAAGAAGTGCTCCTGTTTGCCTTCTACGGAAGTGCGGTACCACTTGAGCTCTACCTTCGGCAGCATTTCGCCGGAAGCCAGGGCGTTGTACATCAGCGGGGTGGCTTTGTTCAGGGCAGAAGTGAACTTGAACGGCTTGTGAACACGCTGGCCGGAAGGCTGACCAGACTGCGGGTCAGTAGGGACGGTGACAACGTGGCTGAATTCCTGAACCAGCACTTCGTCTTCGTGACCTTCAACGTAGATGTTACCTACGGAGTCGGAAGTGAATGCGCCAGCGGTGATGTTACCCTGAGTTTTACCTTCGATGCTGATATAACAAGGAGTTGGCATAGTCTGCTCCATGACGTTTAAGTGAATGTTTGTCCCCGGGCTGTTCCCTGGACGCGCTTACTGGTTACAAGCGCTGTGCCAACTCTAAAAAATATATTAAATACATATAGTTATGTAATATTCGGCGAAGCCGAAGTTGGTGGTGAGCAAACCCTTGCTTGGCCTCTGGGCGAGCTTTTGCTGGCCGGGCAAAAAGTTGCCCGATCAGGGGCGCCAGGCGAAGGACGCAAGTAAGGCGAGTAACAACAGCGCAGACATTCCCTGCCAGAAGGCCACCGGGTGGCGCTCCATCAAGGGTTTCTGGTGATGCTGCTGCCACTGCGGATTCGGTTGGCGCAGGTCGAACAGAAATTCCGACAGCGCCGGGTAGCGTTTGTGGGATTCCGGGTGCAACGCCCGGGCCAGGGCATGGTCAATCCAGCCGGGAAGGTCCTCCCGGTGCAAGCGAGCAGGATGGTAGCTGAGCTGGCGTAACTGGCGGTGATTGCGAATACCCGGCACGCGGGTGCCGTAGGGTAGCTGGCCGGTCAGCATCTGATAGGCGATCACTCCCAGTGAAAACTGGTCCGTCTGCCAGCCGGTGGTTTCGCCGAGAAAGGCTTCCGGAGCGCTGTAAAGCGCGGCGCCACGGGGCCAGGTGGGCTCATCGTGGTCATGGAGTTCCTGCAGGCCAGCGATGCGGGTGGCGCCGAAGTCGATGAGCACCACGGTGCCCTCGCCGTTGATCAGGATATTCTCCGGTTTCAGGTCCTGGTGTACCATTTCCAACCGGTGAAACGCCCGCAGCCCGCGGGCAATCTGCTCCACCAATTGACGCACGGTTTCCAGTGCCGGCGCCGGGTGGTCCAGAAGCCATTGCCGCAGGCTGATTCCCTGAACGTACTCGGTGGCCAGGTACAGGCAGCTGCGAGGGCGTTCCGGCGCAAACGCTTTCACTACGTGAGGGCTGTCGATGCGCTGGGCTACCCATTGCTCGGTGGCAAATTGCTCCAGCCCCGCCGGGTTTTCGCGCAGTTCCATGGCTGGGACTTTCAGGGCGACATGCTGATGGCTGGCTTCATCGATGGCCAGGTAGACCTGGCTGCGGCTGCTGGCGTGAATCGGCCGCACAATACGGTAGCCATCCAGTACCTGCCCCGATGCCAGTTCCCGGGCGAACGGCAACTGCTGAACATCCCGGGCGAATTCGGCGCTGCTCTTTCCGGCGGCAACGGAATCTACACGAACAAGCTGCACGCTCAGGTTATCGTTGCTGCCAGCGGCAAGGGCTCGCTCGACCAGCGTTCGGGCGGCGGAGTCCAGATCTTCACCGGCCGCCTGGATAATGCCGGCCATGTCACGCTCGGACAGATGTTCATAGACGCCGTCAGTCGCCAGCAAAAATGTATCACCGAGCCATACCGGCACCGCCAGGTAGTCGATGTCGACTTGCTGGCTCAGCCCCATGGCCCGGTTCAGGCAGCTGTCTTCCTGCGACAACCATACCCGGTGATCGGTGGTTAGCTGTTCCAGCGAGTTACCCTGCAGCCGATAGATGCGGGCATCGCCAATATGGAACACATGGGCCGTCGCCGATTTCAGCACCAGTACACTGAGAGTGCAGACGTAGCCCCTGTCCTGATCATAGCGGTAGCGGCTTTGTCGAGTTTGGGCGTGCAGCCAGGCGTTGGTGGCCCGAAGCACCCGTTGGGCCGACTGCTTTACGGACCAGCTGTCTGGTGTGGCGTAATAGTCGTTCAGAAAACCGGCGACGGCAGATTCGCTGGCAATCTGGCTGACGTTGCTGGAGCTGATGCCATCGGCAATTGCCACCGCGATACCCTTGGTGCCCAGCTGATGGTCGCCCGGGATCATCAGTCCATGAAAATCCTGGTTGACCGGCTTGGGCCCCGGGTCAGTGTGCTGGCCGGTGGAGACCGCGAGCTGTGAGGTCATACCGCATTGGAGTTAAAGCGTTCCGGCAGGGTGCGCTTGGGCGCCGTGCGCACATGAGTGGCATAGAGGGTCAGGCCGGTGAACGACAGGCCTCCGACCAGGTTGCCCAGTACGGTGGGAATTTCGTTCCAGACGAAGTAGTCCATGATGCCGAACTCGCCGCCCATCAGCAGGGCAAAGGGGAACAGGAACATGTTGACGATGGAATGCTCAAAGCCCATGTAGAAGAACAGCATGATCGGCATCCACATGGCCAGCACCTTGCCCTGTACCGTGGTTGAGATCATCGCTCCGACCACGCCCATAGATACCATCCAGTTGCAGAGTACGCCCCGCAGAAAAATGGTAAACCAGCCGGCCACGCCGTGTTCCGCGTAACCCAGAGTGCGCTCCTTGCCGATCGCGGCAATGCGGTCGCCGACCACGCCGGGTTCGGTATTAAAGCCGTAGGTGAAGACAAAGGCCATGATGACAGCGACGGTTAAAGCGCCGGCAAAGTTGCCAAGGAATACCCAGCCCCAGTTGCGAAGAATGCCGCGGGTATCTACCCCCGGGCGTTTGTCCAGCAGGGCCAGGGGGGTGAGCATGAACACCCCGGTGAGCAGGTCAAAGCCCATCAGGTAAAGCATGCAGAAGCCAACCGGGAACAGCATGGCGCCGATCAGTGGGCTGCCTGTCTGAACGGCAACGGTGACCGCGAATACCGCTGCCAGGGACAGAATGGCGCCAGCCATGAACGCTCGGATCAGTACATCCCGGGTAGCCATGTAGATTTTTGATTCACCGGTGTCCACCATTTTGGTGACAAATTCCGAAGGCATGATGTAAGACATAGGTTATCCCCTGGTTCCTTCTTTGCCCGCTTTTCCGTGGGCGAAAAAAAACGACGACGCCCATGGGCTGCCGTGAATGGCAGGCATGAGCAGACGCCGTCGTCTGAAAGATTGCTGTTTGGGCAGACAAATTCGATCTGCTGACCAGGACTCAGCAGGCACCGTGCCAGCTCTGGGTTTTTCGGGGAAAAGGCTTTTAATTCAGTAAGTAATAAAAGGGCAGCGGGCTGTGTGCCCGGGGCGGTGTTTGCTGGCCTGCACCGGCTCAGTGCGATCTGCGCTTCTGTGGTGCGGGTTCAGCGCAAGCTGAAGCGAACGGGCAGCGCGTAGGTAAACGTCTGGCCGCGCATGGAGTCCGGAACCTTGGGTAGGGGCGCTGCCTGGGCCAGCATCTGCATGGCTGAGTCATCAAGCAGTTGATGCCCGGAGCTGTCCCGCAGCGAATGGCTGACCAGCGTGCCGTCACGGGCAAATTCGAAGACGATCACCGGGGTACCTTCCTGCCCGAGGCGGCGGGCCCGCCGGGGGTATTCGTAATAACGGGCGAGGTGGCGGCTGAGCTTGCTCAGGTAGCTGTCGACCTCGCTGGAATTTCCTGCGTTCTGGAGGGGTATCGCATCCTGGCTGTTTTCGGCATCTGCTTCCTCCCCCGCTTCTTCTACAGCCGCTGAATCCGTGGGCGCTGGTGTGCTGGGCTCGCTGACTGGCTCAGGAACGGGCTCTGGCTTCGGAGCCGGTTCGGGCTCTGGTTCGGGCTCTGGTTCAGGTTCCGGTATCGGCTCTGGTTCCGGGGTGGGTTCAGGTTCGGTCACAGGTTCCTGTTCCGGCTCTGGCGATTGTCGGCCCGCAAGGCTGATCCGGATGGCCGGAGCGGTGTTGACAGCGCTGTCGCCCAGCACCGGAAGTTCCATGGGTTTGTCTGGTGCCATCAGCGCCAGTGTGGCTACCGTCGCCACAATGGCGGCGGTCAGAATCAGAGTTTTCGGGCCCCGGCCTGCGGCTGTCATGCCCCGGGCTCCGTCAGCAGTAGCACGTCGGTGTAACCGCCGGTTTCAAGAACACCCAACAGGTCTTCCAGGTCCGCCATGGTGAGGCTTTGGTCTGCGGCAATGCGCAAAGACGCGTGATCTTCAGGTTCGGGTAAACTTGCCAGCAGTCGGTCCCGGCTGACCGTTTCTCCACCCACTGTCCAGCTGCCATCGGCCTTGACCATCAGATCTGCCTCTGGAGCACGTTCTTCTTCCAGCTGGGAGCTTCCCGGCAGTTCCGGCAATGGGTCTTCAGTGAGCTGGCCAGCAACAACAAAGAACATCAACAACAGGAACACCAGATTGATCAGCGGCAACAACGCATCTTCAACACGTTCGAGCAGTCCTTTTCCGGAGGTGGCGGGGGGTGGAACCAGTTCGGTCATGACTCGGGTGTGCCGCTACGTTTCCAGTGGGGGGTGATGCCGGCGTTATCCAGCGCGCTCAGCGTGTGGGTAAAGCTGGCCAGGCTGGCCTCTGGAGCCGTCTCGAGGTTCGCTTCGGAAACGCCGGCGGCGGTCAGGGCCGGCATCAGCTCCTGCAGGCTGTAGCGGGTGTCCCGCCAAAGGATGCGGCCATCTGCCTCTACCCGGAGTTCCGGGTGGGGGTCGCCTGCGGTGGTGCTGCGCTGGCTGGTGTCGTTGCTTAGTTCCAGGTAATCCACAGGTAACAGCCGGGTGGTGAGCATGAAAAACACCAGCAGGATAAACACCACGTCAATCAGTGGTGTCATCCGGATCGGTATGGGCCTGCTTGGTCGGGGCTCAACCAGCTGCATGGGCAAAACGCGGGTTGTCTGCGTTGTCGTAGCTGTGGCTGGCTTGAGCGGTCTGCTCCGCAGCAACTGCGGATTGCTCGGTAACGGGCTGCGGCTCAGTGGCAGGCAGCACGTTGAACACGCTTACCAGGGTGCTGTTGATCACTTTGTGAATGCGTCGCAGGCGAAACTCCACCCAGGCCGCCAGTGCCGCAAATGGAATGGCAATGACCAGGCCTGCGGCAGTAGTGGTCAGCGCTTCGTAGATACCGCCACTGAGTTGGCTGGCATTGGCACGGCCATCGGTTGCGGCCATGGCGCTGAAGGCTTCCATCATGCCCATGACTGTACCCAGCAGGCCAAGCAATGGCGCCAGGGCTGCGATCACTTCAATGATCTTGAGCGGCGCTTCAAAGGGTTCCAGAGCGTGTTGGGCATCCCGCACGGCGGTCTCCCGAACTGCTGTGGTGTTTGCCGTGCCTTTGCAGGCCAACATGGTGTTAACCAACAAATGCATAAGTGGGTTACAACAACCCAAAAAGCCTGCCTGCTCTCGCACCTTTTCGGGCCGGGTATCTGCCGGGGAGGACTGCCACTGATGGATCAGGTGGTTCAGCCTGCGAGTGTATCGGGGAGCGTACAGGGCTCCAAACAGCATCAGATAAACGAAGGTGACGAAGCCGATAACGGCAATGGCGATGAGCACAATCATCACCGGTCCGCCCATGTCGATCAGCTGGGCAAGGGGGCCGTGCTGAGCCAGTGCGGCGGAGGCAGGGCTGATGGAATCCATACAGAATCGCTCGGAAAATTAAAGTTGATCTAAATAATAACGATTATCACCTGAATTACAAGCGGGGATCTGATAGGAAAAACCTGCCTTTGCTACACTTCAATAAAGCCCGGAGAATGCGAAGCGTCCGCTTTGGACGGTATGAGGTTAGTTATTTGATCAAGTTGTGGTTTTCGAGTCTGGCGAACCGGGCAGTTGCCCTGGTAGTGGCTTTTGTGTTGGTGACCGCGGTTGTGGTGGCCAGTGTTAGTTCTGCGCTGAGCCGGGCTGAACTGGAGCATCAGGCGCACCAGCAAGTGGAAGTGATTGTCGGAATGGTGGCAGGTGACCTCGACCAGAAACTTGCCCTGCGGCGTGATGTTCTCTCTCACGTTGCCACTGAAATCCTGGCCTCGGATGCCCTGCTACAGAATCGGGCGCGCGTGGTATTGCGCCAGCAGGCCTCGCTACTCCGGCTCTTTGATGCCCTGCTTATCATCGATGCCACTGGTGAGCTACTGGCCGCCAATCCCCGTGATGACCTGATCCCCGGCTTCAATGCCTCGGAACGGCCATACTTCAAAGCCGTTTCCAGCCAACTGGTACCCATCATCAGTGAGCCTTACTTGACTCACATTGATGGTGAGCCGGGTGTCATGATTGCTGCACCACTTTTTGATCACCGCAAACGATTTGCCGGCATGATTGGCGGGTTGATTCTGCTCAACGGTGACAATTTCATGCGGGATTTCTCCAGCATTCGGGTGGGGGATGCAGGCTATCTGCGCCTGATTACTCGCCGGGGTGTGGTACTGGCTGATGGCAGCGATGGTCGCGTAATGTCGCCAGTAGATGCCCGGCAGAGCTCTGTTGCACGTGCCATGGAGGGCTTTGAAGGTTCACTTCGCGATGCGTCTGCCGGGGAGAGCCCAACCATCAATGCCTATCGCCAAATGGTTCAGGTCCCCTGGTTTGTGGCGGCGGTTTGGCCCGAAGCGGATGCCTTCGCCTCGGTCAACCGAATGCGCGATTCGTTCAGTTGGACACTGCTATTGGTGCTGGTCTTACTGGTACCCCTGGCATTCTGGTTCTTCCACCGTTTGTTGCGGCCACTGCGCGATCTGAGCGTTCAGATCTATCAGCGCCATACCGGCGAACGCCAGATGCCGGTCTCGGAAATTGGGGGTCGGGAAATCCGGAATGTAGCCCGGGTTTTCAACATGGTCCGCCATGAGCGCGATGAGATTCTGCGATCATTGGCGGAACGAGAGGCGTTCTTCCGTTCTCTGACCCAGGATGCCCCCATTGGCATTGTCCACTCCAATATTCTCGGTCGGATTGAGTTCGTTAACCCGGCGCTGTTGAATATTCTCGGTGAGACGGCTGAGCAACTTGCACAACAGTACCTGATCTCGAGAGTGGCCGGTGAGGATCGCGTTACGGCTATGGTGGGTTGGCGCCGGGCTTTGACCCGACGAAGGTTTTATCGCGGACGCCTGCGATTGCTGACCACCCGTTCACCGGGGTATGTCTGGGTCGATACCATGACGTCGGTCGTTGATTTGCCGGACCAGGCTCTCGGTACCATTACGATTGTACGGGATGTCACTCAAGAAATGCGTTTCGAGAAGGCACTCCGGGAAGAGCAACAGAGGGCCGACTCGATACTGGATGTGTTGCAGGAAGGCGTTCTGATGGTTGATAAGGCGGGCCTTGTCCGTTACGCCAACGACGCGGCCGGCGAGTTTCTTGCGTTGGGCGATGATTGCATTGGCAAGAACTTCTTCGAGACGGTGACCTTTCGTTATGACAACCACAAGATGGAGCCGGAGGAATTTCAGGAAGGCGAGGAAATCGATAACCGGTACGTTACTCTGGAAAACTCGCAGAGCCAGGTCTACGACATTGATCTCACCATGTTGCACTTGCGCAGGGGTGAGCATGAGGAGCGCCTGGTATTTGTGCTGAGGGACGACAGCGAGCGGCGTCGGGAAGAAGAACGACTCTCCTGGGAGGCTACCCACGATGCGCTGACCCAACTGGTGAATCGCCGGGCTTTCACTGCCGCGCTGCTGAAAGCGCTGGCTGAGGCGCCACATCAGGCAACGCCCGCTGTTTTGATGATGATCGATCTTGATCATTTCAAACCGGTCAATGACCAGGGCGGCCACCTGGTGGGCGACGACCTGTTGAAACGCCTGGCGGATCTGTTCCAGAGCGCGGTTCGCCAATCGGATACCGTCGCACGATTGGGTGGTGATGAATTTGCGGTTCTGTTGCCCGGATGTGGTCTGGACCGGGCCGAAGCCCTGGCAGAAAACCTGCGCAGCCGGGTCGAGGCACTGAAAGTCCAGCACGATGGCCGTTCTTTCGGTGTCACTGTAAGCATTGGGCTCACACCGGTGTCTGCTGGCGACAGCGGCCCGAGGGAGGTCATGGCACGGGCGGATGAAGGGTGCTATATCGCCAAATCTCGGGGGCGCAATGCGGTGGTCTCAGTGCCCGCCCCGCCTGACGACACGGGACTTTAGGCCAACCAGCCGGCGGACTCCGCCGCTTGCCACAGCAGGCGCAGCGCCAGCAGTGTCAGTACCAGGTTGAAGGCGAGGCTGAACCACCGGTTGGTCATGGATTTCAAAACGTGCAGCCCCAGCCAGGTGCCGGTGAAGCCGCAGGCAATCATGGCGAGAATGAACAGCAGCCAGTCCGAGAACACGAATCCGGCAACCCCGAAGACCAGCGCTTTGGGCGCATGTTGCAAGGTCATGGCAGCGGCGAAGGTGGCCACGGTTTTAAAGCGATCCCGGTGAATCTGCTTGATAAAGGCGGCGACCAGGGGGCCCGTGGCGCCCACGAACAGGCTGACAAAACTGGTGACGGCGGAAGCTAAAAAAATGCCAACGGGCCCGAACGACGCTTTTGGCAGTTTCGGCCCCCAACACAGATACAGCACGAACAGAGCGATGGATAGCTGCCAGAGGTGCGCGGGTAAATCAACCAACAGCCAGGCGCCAAGCGCCGCCCCTGCGATTACGCCGGGCGTGAAGGCAGCAATAACCTTCCAGTCGATGTGGTGCCGGGTCAGCACTGCCCGGCCGGTATTGGAGCCAAGCTGAATCATGCCATGCACCGGAATAATCGCCGCCGGTGGCATCCAGGATGCCATCAACACCAGCAGCAGAACGCCACCACCGGCACCGAGCACAGCGGTCAGCATTGAGGTTATCGCCGAGGCTAATAGCAGAAAAAGAGCGACGCCCGGGCTAATGGCCTCTGGAAACAGGGTCAGGTCCATGGAACTCACTTTGGGATTGGCGTAAGCTCCTGAGTTTCCGGTTTATGCCCCGAAAGTCCAGTGGGGGCGGGTAAATAACAACAAACAGGGTGGCCCATGAACCAGTCCGAATATCTGAGATACGACGCAACAGCGCTGGCTGATCTGATCCGTCGGGGTGATGTGACGCCCCGAGAAGTAACCGATGCGGCGGTGGAGCGAGCCAATCATGTCAATGGGGCCTTGAACGCCATTTGCCACCCCCAGTACTCGGATGCCATGGGGCAGTCGCCGGTGTCTGATGGGCCGTTTTCTGGTGTACCCCTGCTGCTGAAAGACCTGGCCCAGGAACAGGCCGGGCAACCTTGCACCTACGGCAGCCGGGCCATGCGAAAGAATATTCCGAGCCGGGACTCACAGTTCGTACAACGTGCCCGTAAGGCCGGCTTGGTGTTTATCGGTCGCACGGCAACGCCGGAGTTCGGCCTCAAGGCCGTCACCGAGTCTGCTCTTTGGGGCCCGAGCCGCAACCCCTGGAACACGGAACTGACGCCCGGGGGCTCCAGTGGTGGCTCCGGTGCCGCGGTAGCCGCCGGTGTTGTTCCCATGGCCGGAGCCAACGATGGCGGTGGGTCCATCCGCATTCCGGCAGCTTACAACGGGCTGTTTGGACTAAAGCCATCCCGCGGCCGGATCTCTGTAGGGCCCCACGCCGGAGAGGCCTGGACCGGCGCTTCGACCGACCACGTGGTGTCCCGCACGGTGAGAGACAGCGCCAGCATGCTGGATGTGTTGGCCGGTGCAGCCAGTGGCGACCCCTTCCGCATTCCGGAACCGGAGGGTTCCTGGCTGGACCTGATGCAGCAATCGCCGGGGCGGCTGAGGATTGGTGTGTTTACCTCGTCGCCTTACGACACCGAGGTAGCGCCGGAGTGTGTGGCCGCCGTCGAAGAAACCGCCCGTATGCTGGAAGGCCTTGGGCATCATGTCGAGTATGCCCGGCCGGAATTTGACGGCATGGCCTTGGCACGGTGCTACCTGGCCCTTTACTTCGGTGAAGTGTCCTCAATGATGGACAGGGCCCGGGAGCAGTTCGGTGCCGAGGACAAGGATTTTGAGCTGGAGACCCGGTTACTGGGTATGTTGGGGGGTACAATGCCGTTGCCGGATTATGTTCGTCGTCGCCAGCAGTGGAACGATTTCTCCCGTGCCTTGGGCGCATTCTTCGAGCGTTTTGACCTGTACCTGTCCCCGACCACCGGCCAGTTGCCGGCCAGGATCGGTGAAATGGATACGCCGGCCCACCTCAAACTGATCGCCAGGCTGATGCTAACCCTGAAAGCGGGCAAACTGGTCCATCGTAGCGGCCAGGTGGACCAGATGGCGCTGGAAAGCCTGGCCCGAACGCCCTTTACCCAGCTTGCGAACCTGACCGGCACGCCGGCGATGTCGGTACCCATGCACTGGACCCGCGATGGTTTGCCGGTAGGCGTCCAGTTCGGCGCCGCCCATGGCCGCGAGGATCGACTGTTGCAGCTGGCCGCCCAGCTTGAGGAAGCAAACCCCTGGTTCGCCAATTACGAACGCCTGGAAAACGCATTCTGACGCGGTGACACAAACTCCCGTGCGAGGTTGTGATCCGCGCCGGCAAACTCCACGTTTATCTTTACTGGTGGAACAGGCTATGCTGTAACACAGGGATCTGATTCCCTGACTACCCTGATGGCATCGAGGAGGCGAGCATCTTATGAACCAATCGATGGCAATCGACGATCTGGTATCCGTAGCACAGGCCGAAGCCATGGGGGAACTGGACGCCCCGATGATGGCCATAGTTCTGTCCAGTGAGCAGAGCTACGACCTGCCCATCAACTCTCTGGAAACCGATGCCGACAAGGCCCGCTGGGGTCTGATTCTGCGGGCGGCCCGCGAACATGTGGAAGCCGACGCCGTAGCGGTACTCTACCCGGCCTGGACCACCATCCGTCGAAAACCGACCGATGCCGAAACATCCCAGGCCCAGGCAGAGGATGAAGACAGTGCCGATGATGATAACGGTCCCATCGACACCCTGTTTGTTCAGCTGCACACCCGAGACAGAATCTATTGGCGGGGCTTTGAACAAATCCGCGATCCCAAACATCAGCGCATTATCGGCTTTCGCCGGATCAAAGCGCTGTCCACCGACTACGACAGAGACAGCGCGCCAAGTGTGGCTGCCTGGTTGAGCACCCTGTTCGAACCTTTGCCAGACGAAGGCGAGGAAACCGATATCGACCGCGAGCTGGCGGATTTGCTGGAAGAACCCGAGGTCAGCGCGGCGCTCTACCCGCGGCAGATGCGGGCGTTGCACTGATCCCGTGATAAAGGCCGGCCGGGCGCCACGGCCCCGGCCGGATAGGTTCTATATTTCGGCGATCCGTTCCACCACCCAATACAGGCTCAGGGCGCCGACTGCCACGAGCATGGCTGGCACGGCGGCCCGTTCGTAGAAACGCGAGCGGGCGGCGAGGTACAGCAATGGGAAAACCACCAGCACCAGCGCAACCTGCCCCAGTTCCACGCCAAGATTGAACCCGGCCAGCGCCACCGCCATTTGAGAGACGCCGGTGGTCAGATCGCCCAGCACACTGGCAAAACCAAACCCGTGAATAAGACCGAAGCCGAAGGCCAGCTTCCAGGTTTTCCGGCCCAGTATCGGCCAGATGACGTTCAGGGCGGCCAGCGCAACGGACAACGCAATAATGGTCTCTACCCAGGCAATGGGCGGGCGCACCACACCGAGTGCTGAAAGTCCAAGGGTAATGGAATGGGCCACAGTAAAAGCGGTGACGATGCCGACCAGTTCAAGCAGCCTCGGTCTCAGACCGGCGTGAACCGAAGTATGTCGGGTCCCAGTAGTTTCCCGTCGTCGAATCGTGGCTGGCAGCATCAACACCAGCAGGAAGAGAATGTGATCAAGCCCTATCAGCAAGTGAACGACGCCTTCATAGAGAAACGTGCCGAATAAGCGACCACTACCGAAGCTGGTTGCTGCTAAGGCCAGCGTCGGGTCATCGGGGCCAATAACGGCAAGCGTCTGCTGGCCTTCGTAGGTCAGGCTGACAAGCCCTCTGTGCAGGGGGTCGCGATCAAACAGCAGTGTATAGGTAATGGATTCCGCCACTTGTCCGTTGGGGCACGAGACCTGATACAAAGCCGCCGCGTAAGGGCCATCGCTGTGGGTGGATAGCCCCCACTGCTCACCCTGCAGGGCGCAGCTGCCGCTGTGATTGGCCAGTAGCAGACCCTCCTCCAGGTAACGGGTAATCTCTCCTCGGGCTGCTCTCAGCTCGGCACCACTGACCCTCCGGTCGGCATTGCGGTCGAGGGGCACCTCCAGGGCAAGGTCCCTGAGGGCGAGGTCCACCCGGACGGTCGACTGGTCAAGGTCAAGGTAGATAAAGGCATCGCTGGCCTTGTGGGCCCAGGCCGGCGATGAGCTTGCTGCCAGCATCGCAACGAACAGTAACCCAGGAAGAAGGAATCGGTTCATGAGTCGGTCTCCGGGAAGCGGCTGTCGGTTTGCCGGTGTTGGTTCAGCCAGTTGCGAACCGTATTGGCGGGTTCGTCTTCGCCGGCCGCAACGCTGGCGCGTAATACCAGCCTGGTGTCTTCCGGCTCCCGTTGATCTTGCCAGTTGGCCAAGGCATGGCTAAGCGCTTGCTGTGGTTGGCCTTCCACATCCAGTTGGAACCGTGCGAGATCTCGTTCATGCAGAAGGCTCCCCCGCCAGCGAGCTTCGGAAAACCGCTCTTTCAGGCGAGTGATCATGGCGTTGGCTTGGTGATGATTGGTTTGCAGCATGGCAATCGCCTGGATAACTGCCAGGGAGTCCACGTGCTCATAGCCTTCTGTCAAAGGCAGGGCGTTCTCTGGTTGGTTGTTGTCCAGAAACCAGTCGGCCAGCCGGGCGCGGGTGTACAGATCGTCTGGCTGCTGGCTGAGAATGAACCGCCAGTGGTCGCGGGCACGGGCATCGCCGAGCTGGGCTGCGAGGTCGGCAAGCGTCCCCTCCGCCCAGAGTCTTGCCGAGCTGTTGTGCCGCTGTTCTGCGCGGGTACGATCAAGAAGCTGTTGATATGCCGCTTGTGGTTGCCCGGTTCGGCCCTGAACTTGTGCCTGACAACTGTGGGCAACCAGCCCCGGCGAGGATTCAATCAAAGCCTGACATTGTACGGCCGCCTGTTCATAGCGGCCCTGCACCAACTCTAGGTTTGCCAGCGTCAGTTGGGCCTGTCGCTTCTGAGTTGGGTCATTGGCGGTGTTAATGACGGTTTGCAGGTCGGCCCGTGCATCGTCAAATTGATGCAGGCTTTGCCGAACCGTGGCTCGAAGAACTCTCAGTCGGTCGGTCAGTCGGTCCTCGGGCCATTGGCCGAGCAAGCCGCTGGCATAACCCAGGTATCTTGGATCGCCATCCCGTCTGGCCTGGAGGATCTGCTGCTGTATGGTGTCTGCCAGTTCCGCTGCGTTGTCGGGCAGCGGGGCTCGGGTCAGCGCTGGTTGTGGCAATGTGACGAGAATGTCGGCGTCATTAAAGTCGGTTCTGATGTCGGCAGGTGCTGCCCAGGCGGCGGAGCCAAAGACGGCCATCCCTGTCAGGATGACCGAAAAGGCTCCGCCCTTCAGGGCAGGAGCAAGAGCTACCAGCGCGCCTTTCCCGGCACGCTGGTAGCGGAGCAAGCCGCGATCAGAACAGGTTGTCAAACGCCTGTTCGTTGTCTTGATCATTGAAGCTGAACTCCAGGTTATTGATATTGACCGGTTCTCGATCATCCGCGGTGCGCTGTATCTCGTTCTGGACAAATGTGGTGAAGTCCACCGAGATTTTCAGGCCCTGGCCCCGGTTATTGGAGCTGTCTGAACAGCCAGCAAGTGCCAGAGCAAACACCAACAACGCCGCGATCTTGAGCATGGGTTTCATGGAAACCTCCTTTTGTCGCTTCAGTTACGCTGTGGATTCGGGGAGCCAGAGAACGGATGGCCCAGGTACGGGAAGCCGCTCAGCAGAAGATCCCGATCAACCACTGCTCCGTCGGTGTATTCGATCTGACCAGCAGGTGCCGATTCCTCATCGAGCAGGACGCCCATCACCACGCGCAAGGCAATGTCCACCACATCATCCACAGGCCGGCGGCCATTCGGGAAGCCGGTAACGTCTCCGGCGATGACGCCCAGATCATCCTGCATGGTGACGTCGCTGCTGGCGGCCTCAATGCTGGTGTTCAGCCGAAGCATTTCACCCAGGGTTGGCGTGCCGCCGGGGCGTGTCAGGTCTGGTACACCATTGAGGAAGGCCCAAACCAGATCGGTGCGTGGATAGGCGTCGGGCGCCTGCACACCGAACAGGCTCTCGATCAGCACTGGTAAGGTGGGAGTCAGTACATAGGGTGCGAAGTTAGACGCATCGTCTTTCGGCTCGCTGGCATTGAAGAGATCCTTATCCCGAAGGCCAATCACGACTTCATTGACCAGCGGGGAACCGAGGCGCGACACCTGGGTGAATGCGCCACCTTCAACGGTCGCACCCTTGCCTGCATCACCTTCTTCGAAGGCCACAGGTCGCGGATTGATCACTCGTGCCTGGCGAACGCTGGCTGTAGTCCAGGCACCGATGACCGGATCATTGGCCGAGGCAACACACTCGATCGGCACCTCAAGAGCAAGCGACGTCACGTTCTTGCCTTCCAGAATATTCAGACCAAGATCCCGGCCGTTGGCGCCGGTGACATCTGCGGCAGACAGGTTGATCAGATCGAAGACTTCGCCGAGGTTGACGGCAAAGGCTTCGGCCCGCTGGCCGGCAAACACCCGTCCGGTACCGCAGCCCGGGATATTGGCGGTGTATACGTGGCTCTGGGCATAGGCAGGATAGTCTGCAATGGTTTTACTGCCGATGTTATCCAGTGGCTTGCTGAAGGTAGGGCTGCCGCCATCACCGGTGACGGGCTGCGAAACGCCAGTGCGTCGATCACCTCGAATGACATCCACGGTGTAGGTCTGCCGAACCTGAATAGCGCCGTTCATGGCGTCATCCATGGCGCCGGGACCAACCGGTGCGCCAGTTTTCAGAGGGATGGAGACCATTTCTCCGTTCACATCGATTTTCAGATCCTGCTTCACATCCTGGAATGAGAAACGGAAGGTGATGTCTTCCTGCGCGTTCCCGGTGTTGTCGATGTGAATCTCGTAGATGGCGTCTTCATCAAGATCGAAGTAGTTGGGCCCGCCATACGCATCCTGCAGCGGCAGATAGTTCGCGATCAGGGTCACAAAGCCCTCCCGGCCGGCTTCATAACTGCGGAACATATAGAAATCGGTTCCATCCACTTTCGGCATTTCGGTAATAAATGGGGCTTCTCTGTGGCTGGACGCGTGTCCGGATCCGGCGGCCAGGCACAAGCCGGCAACCGCAACTGCGAGGCCGGATCGTTTTATTAATGTGTTCATTCCGTGCTTCCTCATCGATGGTTGGTATTGCCAAGGGATAACGGGTGCCACCGGTGAAAAGATGCACTCCGAAGCGAAAAAAATGTGCGATTTTCAACGAGCGGTCTTGCAACTTTCGCGGCGCCCGCCCCGTAACTGTTCAGGAGCATTGGATGACACGGGGCAGAACATGACGGTTGATGAGTCAGAACAAAAAGAATTGTTGAACCTGTTGTTGGCAGTGGCACAGCATGATCGGGAGGCTTTTCGACAGCTGTACCAGCGAGTCTCGGCTCGCATGTTCGGGCTGTGTTACAAGCTCTCAGGCCAACAGGATCTCGCGGAAGAAGCGTTGCAGGATGCCTTTGTTCAGATCTGGCACAACGCGGGCGAGTATCACGGCGATAGAGGCGCACCCCTGGGCTGGATGTTGACCATTGCCAGATACCGAACTCTTGATCTCATCCGGGCACGCCGACCTCTGAGAAGTGCTGGTGACGACATGCTGAAACATCTGGAAGACGGACGCCGGGGGCCACTGGAGACCCGGCTACAGCAAGCTGGAGCAACAGCGCTGACAGGGTGCCTGGAAGAGTTGAGCGATACCCAGCGAGACACCATTTTGCTGTCCTACTACCGGGGCCTGACCCACGATGAGCTGGCTCAGGCCATGAGTTCGCCTGTCGGCACTGTGAAGAGCTGGATAAGACGCGGCCTGATGGCGCTGAAGAGGTGCCTGGAACGATGAAAAAAACGCCGGAACGTGTTGAAAGTCTCGCCGCAGAGTATGTGTTGGGTTCGCTAACCGGGCGGGCGAGGCAGCGCTTTGAGCGCTGGATGATGCAATCGGTGCAGGTTCGGCAGGAGGTCTGGTTCTGGGAAGAGCGGCTTGGCCAACTGACCCGGGCGGTGCCTTCGGTCAGTCCAGCTGCTTCGGTTTGGGCGAACATAGAACGGCGGCTTTGGCCCACTGCCGGCGAAACTCCCCAGGCACGCCCGCGCATGCGTTGGCTCTGGCCGAGCTGGAGCTTGCTGGCAAGCGCGGCTGCCTTGGTTCTGGCAGTGATTGTGGTTTCTCCTCACCAGACGGGCACAGGCCGTGATGTCCAGTTAACCGGCGCAGTGGTACAGGCTGACGTGAGCGATCCGCTATGGCTGGTCAGCGAAGCGGGAAGTAACCGATTGAGGCTGAGACCCGTGGCCGCCGTCGACGCAGAACAGGGCAGGGATTACGAGTTATGGGTAGTGCCGGGTGACGGTAGCCCCTTGTCGTTGGGCGTTATGGCCGTGGGAGGAGTATACGAGGTGACGCTGTCTGAGGATGCCCGCAGGCTGCTGGCCAGCAGCCGCACGCTGGCCATCAGCCTGGAGCCGAGAGGCGGCTCTCCCACGGGCGTACCGACCGGCCCGGTCCTGCATATCACCCGGCTTTACGAGATGTGAAACAGGGTCGAGCCGCCTCTCGGCTGATCAGTGGTTGGTGGTTAGCAGCGTGAGGCACAATTGTGCGTTCTGGATAAAGTGGGCAAAGGCTGCCAGCTGCTGCTCCGACGGC
Source organism: Marinobacter excellens LAMA 842 (assembly GCF_001574445.1). Classification (NCBI taxonomy): domain Bacteria; kingdom Pseudomonadati; phylum Pseudomonadota; class Gammaproteobacteria; order Pseudomonadales; family Marinobacteraceae; genus Marinobacter; species Marinobacter excellens. The sequence continues at coordinate 92,158 of NZ_LOCO01000003.1, read as the reverse complement.
ACATAGCCCGCCGCCGCATTATCGGCATAGAACAGGCCCACCAGTCGGCCCTTGGCGGTAAGCGAGCCTACCAGGGCCGGCACCTTGCCCAGCCAGCGGTCATAGGGAACACCGCCCGCCTGTTTGCCGGGTTTGTAGATGGCACAAGTGCCATGGGGTAAAAGCTCTCCCAGTGGCCCGGTGCCATCCTTGTGGATAATCAGGTGTTCTCGCCACTCTTCGGTACCACGGCCGCCTACCTTTTTGGGGATCAGATCTTGACCGGTGCGGTCACTCATCAGCAGGGCTACCCGTTGCATTCCAATGGCCCGGTGAATGCCTTCGATCACCAGCTGGCACACTTCGTTGATATCGGGTTTTTCTGCCAGTGTATGGGTCAGATCCCGAAGGATCTGCAACTGCAGGGCGGGGTCCATAACCGGGGCTTCGGCGCCGTGTCCGGCGGCGCTCTCCTGATTGCCGGGCAGCAACGCCGTGACCTGCGGAATGCCCAGAGACACGGCTACTTTGGTGGCTTCCTGGGCGTTGACCTTCAGTTGGTCCCGGATGGCGGCGGGGCTTTCTCCAACATCTGCCGACAAACGTTCCAGCACCTTGTCCATCTCTGGCCCGCTCCAGCCATGCTCGGACACCGTGGCCATTTCCACGGTGTTGCGCACCAGGCTGCTGGCCATGGAGTTGGCCTTGCCGGGCGCCACCACTTCACGGATAAACGGACCTAAAGACCAGGCTTCCACCAGGCCCCGGGTGATCTCGGTAAAGGTGGTGTGCAGCACGGCCTTCTGTGCCTCCACAGGCGGTTCGTCCAACCGCAGGCGCTCTTCCAGCTCGGTCGCCTGATCGGTTTCGCAGGACCAGAATGCCAGCTCACCGATGTTCATCAGCAAGGCCCCGATAAACACTTCCTCGAGCGCATGTTCGGTGCGTTTGGGCATCAGGCACCGGGCCTGAACGGCTGCGTGAATAGCGCGGGCAAGGCAACGCAACAGGTGTGGCCGGTCGTTGCGTTTGAGCAGAGTGTCGACAATCAGCGATGAAATCGCCATGGATTTCACGGCATCGAAACCGATCAACGTGATGGCACGGCTGACCGTGCTCACTTGGGTGCGGGTCTGGTTGTAGAACACCGTGTTGGAAAGCCGAAGCACCTGGGACGTCAACTGGGCATCATTCAGAATCACATTCGCCAGTTCGTTCACTGTGCTGTTGCGGCTGTCGGTCAGTTCGTTGATCTGCCGGAGGGTGTTGGCCAATACCGGCAGCTCTACCTTGCTGAGGTAGGAAACCCATGCCTGGGTGGAATTCATCCTTGAGGGCGTATTCTCGGACGGTGTAGTCACAGTTACGGCGCGCCTCGGATAGGTGGAGGTTTATTAATGTTCTTTTCAAATAGCAGTTTAGCTGAGGGCAGGCGGGTGTGTCAGGTAGCTTTTTGTGTAAGGGCAACTACACACCGCCTGGATTCGGGTTTGGTCATCGAATAGGCTATAATCGCCGGTTTTCGGCTGCGCGCCCTACGCACTCCAAAGGCAAAGACCAAGGCACTGATCGTGATTGTATTTGACCAGGTACAGAAGTCATACCAGGTGGCCGGCCGGGCGATCCCCGCGCTGCACCCCACCAGTATGACCATTGAAACCGGCGAGGTATTCGGCATCGTCGGCCATTCCGGCGCGGGTAAGTCCACCCTCGTGCGGCTGATCAACCTGCTGGAACCGCCCACCGGCGGCCGCATCCTGATCGACGACGAAGACATTACCCGGTACAACTCTGCGGAGCTGCGAGCCTTCCGCCGCAAAGTGGGCATGATCTTCCAGCACTTCAACCTGCTGTCGTCCAAAACCGTGGCAGACAACATCGCGTTTCCGATGAAGCTGGCGGGCATCTACAGCAAAACCGAGATACGGGAGCGGGTACAGGAACTGCTGGCCCGGGTCAGCCTGACCGACCACGCAGACAAGTATCCTTCGCAGCTGTCCGGTGGTCAGAAACAACGGGTTGGTATCGCCCGTGCCCTGGCCTGCCGCCCCACCATTCTGCTATGCGACGAGGCCACCAGCGCACTGGACCCGCAAACCACCCAGTCGGTGCTGAAACTGCTGAGTGACATTAACAAAGAGCTGGGCCTGACCATTGTCTTGATCACCCACGAAATGGATGTGGTACGCCGGGTGTGCGATCGGGTAGCCGTAATGGACGCTGGTCGCGTCGTGGAAATGGGCCCGGTGAGCGAGGTGTTCCTGCACCCCCAGCATCCCACCACCCGGGATTTTGTGTTCGAAAGCGAAAACATCGACCGCAACGAACTCCAGGAAGACCTGCAGAAAGCCGAAGGCCGCATCCTGCGCCTGACCTTCAAGGGCGAATCCACCTACAAACCCCTGCTGGGCAGCGTGGCAAGGGAATCCGGCGTAGACTTCAGCATCCTCTCCGGCCGGATCGATCACATCAAAGACACCCCCTACGGCCAGCTGACCCTGTCACTGGTGGGCGGTGATCTCGACGTCGCCATGCAGGCGCTGGAAGCCGCCGATGTTCACGTGGAGGTAGTGCGCTGATGGAAGCTTTAATGGAAACCCTCATGGGCAACGTCGACTGGCTGGAAATCGGCTGGGCCAGCTGGGACACCCTGGTGATGGTGGGCATGTCCCTGCTGTTCAGCGTACTGATCGGCCTGCCCATTGGCGTATTATTGTTCCTGTTCGGCAAACGCCAGCTCCTGGAACAACCGGTGGCCTACGCGGTGTTGTCGTTCGTGGTCAACGTACTGCGTTCCGTGCCTTTCATCATCCTGCTGATCGTGATGATCCCGTTCACCGTACTGCTCATTGGCACGTCACTGGGCGTGGCCGGCGCCATCCCGCCACTGGTGGCTGGCGGTGCCCCCTTCTTCGCCCGCCTGGTGGAAACCTCCCTGCGGGAAGTCGACCGCGGCATCATCGAAGCCACTCAGGCCATGGGTGCTAACGTGCGCCAGATCATCTTCGGCGCCTTGCTGCCGGAAGCGCTTCCGGGCATCATCGCCGGTATTACCGTGACGGCCATCACCCTGGTCTCCTACGCGGCCATGTCTGGCGTCATCGGTGGCGGCGGCCTGGGCGACCTGGCCATCCGCTTCGGTTACCAGCGTTTCCAGACCGACGTGATGGTGATTACTGTCGCCTTGCTGGTGATTTTCGTACAAGTACTCCAGATGGTCGGCGATCGTCTGGTGCTGTATTTCAGCAGAAAGTAAGACTGTGATTGAGCCGGGCAGGCAATTCCAAAGTCCGGTATAGGCAGGCCGCTGGGAGGCTCCTTCCGAAAACCTGGAGCGCCAGGGATGGCGCGACGGAGCCCTACATGGACGTATTCACGGGCGTTTTTCGGAAGGAGCCTCCCAGCAGCGTGCCGTAAACCAAAGTTAAACACGATGCTCCACAGGAGAACGCAATAATGAATCTGAAGAAAACTCTGGTAGCCATCGCTGCCGTAGCAACTTTCTCCTCTGCTGCTGTTGCAGAGAAACTATCCGTAGCCGCCACACCGGTGCCCCATGCTGAGTTGCTGGAATTTGTGAAGCCGGCGCTGGCCGAACAAGGCGTTGAGCTGGATGTGAAAGTCTTCACCGACTACGTACAGCCCAACATCCAGGTTGACCAGAAGCGCATGGACGCCAACTTCTTCCAGCACCAGCCGTACCTCGACGAATTCAACAGCGGCCGTGGCACCAACCTGGTCACCGTTGCCGGAATTCACGTTGAGCCGTTCGGCGCCTACTCCAGCAAAATCAGCTCGCTGGACGAACTGAAAGATCGTGCCGTGGTGGCCATCCCCAACGACCCCACCAACGGCGGCCGCGCCCTGTTGCTGCTTCAGGAAGCTGGCCTGATCACCCTGAAAGACGAAAGCAAGATCACCGCCACACCCCGTGACATTGCCGACAACCCCAAGCGCCTGAACTTCCGCGAACTGGAAGCCGCTACCCTGCCGCGTATCCTGAACCAGGTCGATATGGCCCTGATCAACACCAACTACGCCCTGGAAGCCGGCCTGAACCCGTCTGAAGATGCCATGGTGATTGAAGGTGCCGAGTCCCCTTACGTGAACATCCTGGTTGCCCGCCCGGACAACAAGGACAGCGACGCCATGCAGAAACTGGCCAATGCGCTGAAATCAGACGCCGTTCGCGAGTTCATCAAAGAAAAATACGAAGGTGCAGTAGTACCGGCATTCTGACATCCGGGTACCCGATAATGAAAAAGCCGGGCAGTTCGTACTGCCCGGCTTTTTACTGGCACAAAACTTACTGTAAGGCGAGGATCAGTCACCGCTCCAGTTAGAGGACGGGTCTGGAGTCATCCGCAGGTAGGATTTCACTGCCTTGTAGCCCTTCGGGAAGCGCTGTTTGATCTCGTCTTCATCCTGCAGTGACGGCACAATCACCACATCGCCGCCTTTTTCCCAGTTACCTGGCGTAGCCACTTTATGGTCATCGGTCAGTTGCAGGGAGTCGATAACCCGCAGCACCTCGTTGAAGTTACGACCGGTGGATGCCGGGTAGGTAATGATCAGGCGCACCTTCTTGTTCGGATCAATGATAAACAGCGAACGCACGGTCAGGGTGCTGTCGGCGTTCGGGTGGATCATGTCGTACAGCTTGGCGACCTTGCTGTCGTGGTCGGCAATGATCGGGAAGTTGACGGTGCAGCCCTGGGTTTCGTTGATATCCTTGATCCAGTCCTTGTGGGAGTCAACCGGGTCGACACTCAGGGCAATGGCCTTGACGCCACGTTTGGCGAATTCGTCTTTCAGTTTGGCGGTCAGGCCGAGTTCCGTGGTGCATACCGGTGTGAAGTCGGCAGGGTGTGAGAACAGAACCCCCCAGCTGTCACCAAGCCAGTCATAGAAGCGAATGGTGCCTTCGCTGGAATCCTGTTCAAAATCCGGTGCAGTGTCTCCAAGACGCAAACTCATAGTCGTTCTCCTCAGACAGGTTGTTGGCAAACACGGTGTTATTTTCTGTGTACGTTAGACACTGTGGCGATGGATGCCCTGAATGCAAGGGGGGCTTGATCCAGAGCATCCAACGGTTTGCTCACATCCTTATGAGCACCAGACTTAGATGCCGACTATTTCACACCCAATGCCTTCTGCTTCTCAAAGTGCTCCCGGGTGAGTTTGAACACCACCGGGCTGAGTAACAGCAGGGCGATCAGGTTGGGCAGCGCCATCATCGCGTTGAGGGTGTCGGCCACCAGCCAGATAAAGCCCAGGTTGATGGTGGCACCCACGGGGATGGCGACAATCCACAACACCCGATAAGGCACGATGGCCTTCACACCGAACAGGAACTCGATGCAGCGTTCACCATAGAATGACCACCCAATGATGGTGGTGAAGGCGAAAATCGCCAGGGCAATCGCTACCACGTAGTTGCCGAAGCCGGGGAGGCCTGTTTCAAAGGCCAGGGAGGTGAGGGCCGCACCCGTCTCGCCGGAGGTCCAGGCGCCGGAGGTAATAATCACCAGGCCGGTGATGCTGCACACAATGATGGTATCGATGAAGGTGCCCAGCATGGCGACCATGCCCTGCTTGACCGGGTTCTTGGTCTGGGCGGCGGCATGGGCGATGGGCGCAGAACCCAGGCCCGCTTCGTTGGAGAAGATACCGCGTGCGACACCAAAGCGGATAGCCGCCCAGACAGCGGCACCGGCAAAGCCCCCCTCGGCTGCGGCCGGGCTGAAGGCATAGCTGAACACCATGCTGACGGCTGCGGGAATTTCACTGGCATTGATGGCCAGAACAATCAGGCCAACCAGCACGTAAGACACCGCCATAAATGGCACCAGGGCACTGGCCACCTGGCCAATACGCTTGATGCCGCCAATCAGCACCAGGCCCACCATAATCATCAGCAGAACGCCGGTGATCCAGTGGGGCAGGCCGAAGTTGGCAGACAACACATCCGCCACCGAGTTGGCTTGTACCGTATTGCCGATACCGAAAGCGGCAATGGAGGCGAAGATCGCGAACAACACCCCAAGCCAGGCCCATTTCTTGCCCAGGCCATTGCGGATGTAATACATGGGGCCGCCCACATGGGCACCACGCTCATCCACTTCCCGGTAGCGCACGGCCAGCACGGCCTCGCCGTACTTGGTGGCCATGCCCACCAGGGCGGTCAGCCACATCCAGAACAGGGCGCCCGGGCCGCCCAGGAACACGGCGGTGGCAACCCCCGCAATGTTACCGGTGCCGACGGTGGCTGACAGGGCGGTCATCAGGGCCTGGAATGGCGGAATATCACCATCGTCCTCGTCACCGCGGGCACGGCCGCTCCACATCAGCCGGAAACCGGCACCCAATTTCAGGATCGGCATCAGTTTCAGACCAATACTGAGAAACAGCCCTACCCCGAGGATCATCACCAGCATGGGGGGTCCCCAGACCAGGCTATTGATTTGACTTACAAATTCAGAAATGGGTTCCATGGGTTCTCCCACTGTTTACCACGGCTAGGTCATATGATTAGAGCCCCAGAGGGCATAACCTGTTGAGTTTAGTCGACTATTTTGTGGTGTAAACCGTTTTGCTCCTGAGAGTTGTCCATTTTGCCGAGCATTGCCTATGTTTAGAGTAACTGCGGTGCCAGTTTCGGCGCCTTAAATAAAACCGAAAAGGGGCTGCCTATGCGCTCACTGAAAATCTCGGAAGTCATGTGGAATCACATTGAGCCTATCCGTTGCGGCACACCGCTGACCAAGGTTGTTAAAGCGTTACTGGATAACCACGTTACCGGTTTGCCAGTGGTGGATGAAAAGCGCCAGGTTCTGGGCTTTGTGTCGGAGCAGGACTGCATTCACTCGCTGCTGGTGAGCAATTATCACAGCGAGGGCGAGCCCATTGTGGACGATGTGATGTTCCATAAACCGCTGACGGTGTCGCCAGAGATGTCAGTGATCGATCTGGCGCAGAATCTGGGGGCCGGAAAGCCGAAAGTGTACCCGGTGGTTGATCATGGCAAACTGGTGGGGATTGTCACCCGTACAGCTATTCTGTCCCAGTTGGCCAAATCCGGTAATACTATCGAAAAACAGCGTTTCGCCAACGTCGAGGACTGACTTCTCCACCTACAATCGCCAGGAGAGCTATGGAACTTTTAGCCACCAACGTTTGCTTTGACGGCGAGCACCGCCGCTACCGCCACTCATCTGCCACGCTCCAGTGCGACATGGAGTTTGCGGTGTTTCTGCCGCCGTCGGCTCTGGGCGAGGAAGGCAAACCAGCGCCAGTGCTTTACTGGTTGTCCGGGCTGACCTGCACCGACCAGAATTTCATGCAGAAAGCCGGTGCCCAGAAACTGGCCGCCAGGCTGGGCCTGGCGATTGTGTGCCCGGATACCAGCCCCCGGGGCGTGGACCTGCCTGGCGAGCACGACAGTTACGATTTTGGCAGTGGCGCGGGCTTTTACGTGAATGCCACAGAACAGCCCTGGGCACCCCACTACCGCATGTACGATTACGTTGTGAAGGAGCTGCCCCAACTGGTCGAGAATGAGTTGCCGCTTAGCGGTGAGCGGTCGGTCAGCGGCCATTCCATGGGCGGCCACGGAGCTTTGATCTGTGCCCTGAAGAATCCGGGGTATTACAAATCGGTATCGGCGTTCGCGCCCATTGCCAACCCGATGGCGTGCCCCTGGGGGCAGAAAGCCTTCAAGGGTTATCTTGGAGATGACCAGAGCAAGTGGGAAGCGTGGGATGCCACCCGCCTGATTCCGACCGCAAAAGAGCGGCTGCCGCTACTGGTAGACCAGGGTACGGCCGATGAGTTTCTGGAAACCCAGCTGAACCCGGAAACGTTGGCGGATGTCTGTGAGAAGTTTCATCACCACATCAACCTGCGAATGCACCGTGGGTACGACCACAGCTATTTCTTTATTGCCTCGTTCATTGACGACCACCTGAATCATCATGCCAGGGCATTGGGTTTGGCATGAGCCCGCCACGCTCCGCGGGTTTCAGTTGCGAAAGCCCCAGAGCAGGCTGAAATCCATGGAGGGCATCTCTTCTGGCTCTTCGGCGCCCTGGATGTTGTATTCGGGAACGCTGGTGTCGCGCTCAAACGTGCCGCTGTAGCGGTTGCCCCGGGGCCCGAAAATAGCTTTGACAAACGGTCCCCTGGCCCTGACGGCGCGGCCGGTCACCACACCGACTTCGTTATTGTCGAGCCGCACCAGCATGCCAGGCGGGTATTCGCCGAGTACTTGCAACAGTGACCGTGGAATGGCCGGGCGGACCTTGCCGTCACCGAGAGTGGCTATCAGTTTGCGGGCAGCGGTGATGGTCATCCTGTTGCGGTAGGCTCGTTTGGTGATCATGGCCACGTAGCGTTCTGACAGAGCCAGAATTTCCGCCTCTGGCAGAATATCAGTGCCACTTAATCCTTCCGGATAGCCGGAGCCATCGGCCTGCTCGTGGTGCTGGGCGATGATTTTCAGCAACAGTTTATTGGTAATGCCGGCGGAGGTCAGTGCCTGGATGCTGCGGTGCGGGTGTTTGCGGATAACCGCCCGCTGGTCGTCGGTGAGCACACGGGTGGAAGCATTTAGCTGGTCGGCCACCGGCACAAGTGCCAGGTTGGCGGTCAGGGCCGCGGCGGTCAGCACACTGGTACGTTTTTCATCAAGCCCAAACGCCCTGGCCGTGAAGTGGCACAAAATGCCGTAGAAAAGAATCTGTTCGTGAATGGTGGGGCCGATGGAGTACAGATGCACCAGGGCCAGGCTGGCTTCCGGCGCTTCCTGACAGGTCCGCTCCAGCATTCGCGCCAGCCCCAATAAGCGTTTTTGGGCAGACGGATCTTCACTGGTGATGGCGTTGAGGGTTGCTTCCAGGGTGGCCAGCAGGTCGGCGTAGTCGGCGAAGGGGTTACGCTGCCGTTGATCCTCCTGAATTTTTTCCTTTTTCCGTTCGATTTTCCGGGGCTTGAACCGGCCCCGCTCAAACAATTGCTCCAGCTGAGTATTGGTCTGGATAACATAGCCCTGACGCAGCAAGACGTTTCCATCGGCGTCGAAAACATCCCAGGGTAATGGACGGCCGATGGTCAATGCCCCAGGGGCGATGCGTATGAGTGAATCCAATTTGAATATCCCAAGGTGTCGTAGAGCGATTCTTGTTCTTCGGAATACTTCTTTCAATATTCTGACGTCAAAACCGGCATAGGCTTGTGTATTTAGAATACTAACCGACACACTTTTGTGATGCATGTCACATTGTGTCGTGTTCAGAGATAGAATTGTTAAGAATCGTAGCCCGGTAGCGCCCCCTTACATAGCTTACGCTAAGCTTGTGCACTAACTAAGACCATAGTCGGACCCGATCTGAATGTTTCATCGGCTAAAAAACGATTTCCGATTATCGATCATCACATTGCTTGGCATCAGTGCCATCGTTGGCATCACGCCGTTCGTGATCCTGCGATTTGTCGAGGGTAATCCGCTCGCCGGTTTTGTTGATCTCGGGATTCTGTCTGGCATCGTTGGCAGCCTCGCTTATGCCTGGGTCACCGGCGACACATACCGCAGCGGCATGTTCCTGGCGATTATTATCTGCGCGGGCGCGGTCACCGTTGGTGCGGTTATGGGTGAGGCGGGTTTGTTCTGGATATTCCCTTGCCTGGTAACAACCTTCTTTCTTGTATCCAGCCGACTTGCGGCCATTCTGAACCTGCTATCCGTTCTGGCGCTGATGTCGATTGAAACGGCTTTCAGCTCAACGGTTCAAATGTGGACGTTTGCGACCACGGCGACGGTGGTCAGCGCCTGTGCCTATGTCTTTGCCTATCGTAACCAGGATCAGCGGGAACGCTTGGAGCACCTGGCCACCATCGACCCACTGACCGGTGTCAAGAACCGCCGCTCCATGGATGAGGAACTGGATGCGGCTGCTGCCAATGCTGAGCGATCCGGGCTACCCTATGCCCTGGTGATGCTGGATATCGACCACTTCAAGAAAATCAACGATGTGTATGGTCATGGCGTCGGTGATAATGTGCTGACGGACTTGGTGGCGCTGGTTGAACGCAACACACGAAAGTCTGATCAGCTGTTCCGTTATGGCGGTGAGGAGTTCGTGTTATTGCTGCCCGGTGTGGATGGGTCCAGCCTGCAGGCGGTTATGAACAACCTGCAACAGGTGTTGCGCAGGCATCTCAAGTACCCCGGTGGCCCGGTTACTTCGTCATTTGGTGTCGCCTTGCTGGGCCACGGCGAGAGCGTGGAGAGCTGGTTGGCGAGGGCTGATGAAGCGCTGTATCAGGCCAAGGAGACCGGGCGGGATCGGATTGTATTTGCAGATAAGAACACTCAGTTGGTGGCCGAACCGGCTTGAACTGAAGTCCGGCTGTCGGGTTCGCCGTGATGGTGGTTTCCGGGCCGGTAGCGAAACAATCGCCAACCCAGCAAAACACTGGCGGAGGTCAGCCCCGCCGTCAGCCCCACCCAGAACCCCGCCGCTCCCAACGCCGGCCAAAGCAGGTCTGTAAAGGTCAGAATGTAGCCCAGTGGCAGGCCAACCCCCCAGAACGAAAACAGCATAATGAACATGGGAATGCGGGTGTCTTTATAGCCCCTGAGCGCACTGATGCAGGTTACCTGAATCACATCAGCAACCTGGAACATGGCGGCAAACGCCAGCAGGCGAATGGTGACATCCCGCACGGCCTGGTCGCCGGTGTAGAGTGCGGCGATCTGTGCGGAGAACACAAACAGCAACGTGGCAAAGATCAGGGCAACCGCCGAGGCCAGGATCAGTGAGCTACGGGAAATCAGCCGGGCGGTATCCGGCGCCCGGGCACCCACCAGAAAACTCACCCGCAGCGTCAGTGCCATGCCTATGCTCAGCGGTAGCATGAACAACAACGACACCACGTTCAGCGCAATCTGATGTCCGGCCACAATCACCGGCCCCAGGGGTGCCAGGAACAGGGCAATGACTGAAAACATGCTGGCTTCAACAAAAATGGTGAAGCCAATGGGCACACCGATACCCAGAATGTAGCGAACTCCCCGCCAGTTGGGCTTCACCCAGTCGGCCAGCAGGTGAAACTGGCGGAAGGTACGGCTCCGGTTCAGGTAGATCAGTAAGGCAATGGCGGCCGTCCCGTTGGACAGCGATGTCGCCCAGCCGCAGCCCACACCGCCCATGGCGGGCAGGCCGAGCTTGCCGTAAATGAAGATGTAGTTCAGCGGCAGGTTGATCAGCGTGCTGAGTACAGAGAAAGCCATGATTACCCTGGTGTGGCCGAGGCCGTCAGTGAGTCCCCGCAGAGCGTTCATAAGAAGCAGGGCTGGAATGCCCCAGGCGAAGGCGTTCAGGTATCCCTGGGTGATGCCGGCAGTCTCTGTATCCATCTTCAGCATCGCCAGTACCGGGTGTACGTTGGTCAGCAACAACGCCATGATCACCGTGCCGCCGGCTGCGATGTAAATGCCCTGCCAGGTGGCCGGCATGATCTTCGAGTGCTGCCGGGCACCGTTGTAGCCGGAAATGATCGGTTGCAGCGCCCCCAGCATGCCCATGAAAAACAGAAACAGTGGCATCCACAGGCTGCTGCCAATGCCTACCGCGGCCAAATCCCGAGCGCTGGCGTGGCCCGCCATAACGGTATCAATAACCCCATTGGCCATCTGTGCCACCTGGGCAATCAGGATCGGCCCGCCCAGAATGGCCAGGGTTCTCCATTCCGCCAGCGTGCGGCGAACAAGGGGCTGTCGGGCTTCGGGTAACGGTTGGTGGTTTTCGTCCATGGTGCTGGTTTCGATGTTGGTTCGTCAGGGTTGTACCTGTCAGAGGCGGACATGGTACCCGATTGGCGGTCGGGCAGCTTATAGGGGTTTGCACCGCCTTCCGTACTGGATAATGCCGGCAAAAACGGTACAGTAGCGGTCCGGTTTATCTCAGGTGCGGTGGTATGGTTCTTCTGGTTCTGGTAACGGCGCTGTGGGCGTTTTCGTTCAGCTTGATCGGCGAGTTCCTGGCTGGCCGGGTAGACAGCGATTTTGCCGTGCTTACCCGTGTGCTGCTGGCGGCCCTGGTGTTTCTGCCCTTCACCCGCTGGCGTGGTGTGCCCGGGGGCATGAAGCTTGGTATTCTGATTACCGGCATGCTGCAGTTCGGTATTACCTACCTTTGCCTGTACCGCTCGTTCAGTTACCTCACGGTGCCTGAAGTGTTGCTGTTCACCATCTTCACCCCTTTGTACGTTACGCTGATTGACGATGCCCTGTTTCGCCGGTTCTCCCCGGTGGCCTTGCTGGCGGCAGCCATCGCTACTCTGGGCGCCGGCATTATCCGCTACGATGGCCTGAGTGAAGATTTCATTACCGGCTTCTTGTTACTGCAAGTGGCTAATTTTACCTTTGCCGCCGGCCAAGTGGGCTACAAACACGTGATGCGCCACTACGCCCTGGCTTTGCCGGGCTACCGTACCTTCGGCTACTTCTTTTTCGGGGCGCTGGTGATCGCCTTGCCGTCGTTCCTGATATTCGGTGATGCTGACAAGCTGCCCACAACCAGTCTTCAGTGGGGCATTCTCGGTTGGCTGGGGCTCGCGGCCTCGGGGCTTGGGCTATACCTGTGGAATCGCGGTGCCTGTGAGGTAGATGCTGGCACCCTGGCTATTATGAACAATGCCCTGGTGCCTGCCGGGTTGCTGGTGAACCTGCCGATCTGGAACCGGGATGCGGACCTCATGCGCCTTATGCTTGGCGGCGCGGTGATCGCGTTTTCACTGTGGGTGAATGCCCGTTTTCATCCCCGGGCAAGGGTCCTGGCCGGGCCCTGACAAGCCTTGTCTTCAAGATATCGGGTTGTGTGCCGTTACATTAATGTGACGTAGCGTAACTCATTAGATATTTCCTTGATATTCATCCAGACTTACGCTTGCGCCCTGAAATAATTTCCCCGGTTTAACGGACATCGACCCCCTATGCGCAAGAATCTACCTGTCACCCAGCGCGAAATTACCGTACCGGAAGGTATGCGCCTGATCAGTACCACCTCCCTCAAGGGCGTGATCACCTATTGCAACGACGATTTTGAAACCATCAGTGGTTACACCCGGGACGAACTGATTGGCCAGGCCCACAATCTGATTCGCCACCCGGACATGCCGCCGGCGGTGTTCGCCGACATGTGGGAGTATCTGAAAGCGGGCAAGGCCTGGATGGGTGTGGTCAAGAACCGGGCAAAGAACGGAGATCATTACTGGGTCAGTGCCTATGCCACTCCTATCTGGGACAACGGCCAGATGGTGGGCTATGAGTCCGTGCGCGTGGCTGTCACTCGGGACCAGATTGCGCGGGCTGAAAAGCTCTATTCTGGTATCTCCGCAGGCAAGTTGTCGTCATCGTTCAGTAACCGGGCCATGTCGATGGGCCGATCCGGCTGGCCGTTTTTGTTATCCCTGGTAATCACCTTGGGTGCCATGCAACTCGAGCCGCTCTGGCTGGCAGCGCTGGTCGTGTTGGTGGGTCATGGTCTGGCTTTCAGTCTGGTGTTCGGGTCTATTTCCAATCGTTTGAAAGGTTTACTCGCGTTGCGCCCCGATGCTTTCCAGGACCCCGTCGTTGCCCGCACATACAGCAGTGAGCGTGGCCTGATGTCGCGGTTGGCCCTGGTGCTGGTCAGTGAGGAAGCACGCATTCGCACAGCGCTGGCGCGAATTGACGATCAGGCTGAGCATTTACTGCAGCAGGCCCGGGCGTCCCATGGCTTCATTACCGAGGGGGCCACGGCGATTGCCCGGCAGCGGGCGGAGACGGACCAGACCGCCTCGGCGATCAATGAAATGACCGCGTCCATTCAGGAAGTCGCGGAAGCCGTTACCCACAACGCCAAAGAAGCAGAGCAGGCCAACCGGCTGGCCCACGAGGGCAGCCAGCGCAGTGGTGAGGCCACTGCCGCGATTGAGCAGCTGGTGCAGCAGGTGAATGGCATTGGCGAATCGGTGAGTCGCCTGGGTGAATCCACCCGCACCATTGGTGAAGCGGCCGACCTGATCTCGGACATTGCCGAGCAGACCAACCTGCTGGCCCTGAATGCGGCCATTGAAGCAGCCCGCGCCGGCGAGCAAGGCAGAGGCTTTGCGGTGGTGGCCGATGAAGTGCGGTCCCTGGCCCAGAGAACCCGGCAGTCCACCGTCAAGATCCATGAGGTGATTGAGCAGTTTCGGGCCCAGGTGGATGAAACCATTCAGGCCGTACGTTCTGGTGAGGAAATCGCCAGCCAGGGTCTGGCCCGGGTGCAGGGCGCGGCAGAATCCCTGCAAACCATTGTGGGTTCGGTGGATTCGATTTCCGACAGTTTCATTACCATGTCGGCCGCGTTCGAGGAGCAAAGCCAGGTATCGGACGAGATCAACCGGCAAATCGTGAACATCGCCGGTCTTGCCGACCAGAGCGACGAGCAGGCGGAAGCCGCTAAAGACAGTAGCGACCAACTCAGTGGCATGGCCCGTGGCCTGAAGGATCTGATCGCCCGGTTTGTCAGTAAATCTGGCTAGTTAGCGCTGGCCGGTTGGATCTGTGTGGTCGACAGAAACCACTGAACAACATTTCAGCACTGGCATCACCGCGCCAGTGCTGGCAGAATCCCGCACCAATGGCCTGAACCATTGGTTTGGCGCCCTCACAATTCGTAGTTTCCTATAGCCAAAAGCACAGGAAGAAAATTCATGTCACAGTCCAACTCCGCATCAGACAGCGGTATCGGGGCTCGCGGACTCTGGTCGTCCAAGTTCGCGTTTATTCTGGCAGCAACCGGTTCTGCTGTTGGTCTCGGTAACGTCTGGAAGTTCCCTTATGTCACTGGTGAGAACGGCGGCGGTGCCTTCGTTCTGGTTTACCTGCTCTGTATCTTCATCATCGGTATTCCCATCATGATGGCCGAGGTGTTTATCGGCCGGAATGGTCGCCACAACCCGATCACCAGTTTCCGCCTGGTGGCTGAGCGCAACCTGGCATCGTCCGGCTGGCGAATTTCCGCCATCATCGGCATGCTGGCGGCCTTCATCATTCTGTCGTTCTACTCGGTGATCGGTGGCTGGGCTGCGTCCTATGTTGGCCACGCCGCCATGGGTGATTTCACCGGTGGTACCGCCGAATCCGTGGGTGAAATGTTCGGCGGCCTGCTGGCCAGCCCGGCCAAGCTCCTGCTCTGGCACACGGTGTTCATGGCTCTGGTCGTGCTGGTTGTCGCCCGCGGCCTGAAAGGCGGCCTGGAGCGTGCGGTTACCATTCTGATGCCGGCCCTGTTTATCCTGCTGTTGATGGTGGTGGGTTATGCCACCACCACCGGCCACTTCGGGGAAGCGGTTTCCTTCCTGTTTAATCCGGATTTCAGTGCCCTGACGGTTAACGGTGTGCTGGTGGCCCTGGGTCATGCGTTCTTCACCTTGAGCCTCGGTATGGCTATCATGATGGCTTACGGCTCTTACCTGAGCCGCGATGTCTCTATCGGCCGCACGGCAGTCACCGTGGCCATCATGGATACCGTCGTGGCCCTGCTGGCTGGCCTGGCTATTTTCCCGGTGGTATTCGCCAACGGCCTTGAAGCCGGTGCCGGCCCCGGCCTGATTTTCCAGACCTTGCCACTGGCGTTCGGCAACATGCCCATGGGTACCCTGTTTGGCACCCTGTTCTTCGTCCTGCTGCTGTTCGCCGCCTGGACATCCGGCATCTCACTGCTAGAGCCAGTGGTAGAGTGGATTGAGGAGAAAACCAGCTTTGCCCGTGTGGGCAGTGCCGTGATTGCCGGTGGTGCCTGCTGGTTGCTGGGTATCGCGTCAATCCTGTCACTGAACGTATGGGCCGATGTGGCACCGCTGGGTATGTTCGCTGCATTCGAAGGCAAGACCATCTTCGATCTGTTGGACTACTTCACCGCCAACATCATGCTGCCGCTCTCCGGCCTGCTGACCGCCATCTTCGTGGGTTGGTTCGTGGCCAAGGAATCCCTGAAGAGCGACCTGGCTCTGCAGGAAAGCACCTTTGGCTTGTGGTACAACCTGATCCGGTTTGTGACGCCGATTGCTGTAGCAATCGTGTTTGTCTACAACCTGCTGGCGTAATCAGCCCGGCTGATAGCCCGCCAAAAAGAAAACCCGGCGCTGGAGACAGTCGCCGGGTTTTTTATGGCCTTGAATAACTGCGGGAGGCGCAATCGCCAGGGGTTACACCCTGAACTGTGCCACCTGGGTGCTGAGTCCTTCCGCCAATCTGGCCAGCTCTTCACTGGCGGCCGATACCTGCTCGGTCGATGTGGCGCTCTGCTCGCCAACATCACGAATCAGGGTGACGTTCTGGTTGATGTCCTCGGCAACAGACGTCTGTTGTTCTGCCGCAGTGGCGATCTGGCTGTTGTACTGTCGGATCTCCTCCACTGCTTCAGCCATTTCCTGAATGGTGGCACCGGCGGTCTGCGCGCGCTCAAGGGTCTGTTCGGCCAGTTTGGAGCCTTTCTCCATGGTGGTGACTGAGGTTTCGGCGCTGCTCACCAGATTGCTGATCAGGGTTTCGATCTCGGTGGCGGAACTCTGGGTGCGTTGGGCCAGTGAGCGGACTTCATCGGCCACCACGGCAAACCCGCGACCCTGCTCGCCTGCGCGAGCAGCCTCAATGGCCGCGTTCAGGGCCAGCAGGTTGGTCTGCTCGGCGACGGATTTGATGACGTCCAGAACGGTGCCAATGTTCTGGGTGTCGCTTTGCAGATCGCGAAGCTGCTTCATCACTGTGCCGATCTGGCGGTTCAGATCAGTCACAAACGTCAGGGTCTCGTTGACGGCGGCTTCGCCATCGCCGGATTTCTGGCTTGCCAGCTGTGCTGCTGCAAAAGCCGCTTCGGCGCTCTTGGCAACGTCACTGACGGTGGCGACCATTTCATTCATGGCCGTGGCCACTTGATCGGTCTGGTCCCGCTGCTCTGCCACACCTTGGCGAGTTTGGTCGGTTACTGCGGAAAGCTCTTCGGAGGACGACGCAATGTTAGAGGCGCCCGTGTCTATCTGCTGAATCAGTTCCCGAAGTCGGGTCACCATGGTGCCGAAGGCGGCCAGCAAGCTGCCGAATTCATCACCGCGGTCGCTATTGACCATTACGGTAAGATCTCCGGAGGCAACCTTGTTAGCAACGTTGACCGTTTCCCGAATTGGGCGGGTAATGGCTTGAATCATATACCATGCGATCAGTATCGAGATGGCAACTCCCAGCAGCGCGATGACACTGAGCTGGGTAACTGCAACGCTGAAGTCTTCATCCATGCGCTGAACCTGAATATTCTGCAGTTCCCCGGTAATCCCGACCATATCCTGGGCTACTTCCGTCATTTGAGCTTCCAGGCCCTGGACAACGGAGCGCGAGCTATCAAGGTTCTGAGCCAATTCCCCAAGCAGGGATTTGTAACGCTGGATTGATTCAACCACTGAGTCCACCCGGGTATTATCTTCGGCGACTACCAGTGACTCTTTCAGGGGAATTAATGAGCTTGCTGCCCGGTCAGCAAAGCGTTCGGCTTCTCTCCGATGGCCGATTTCCCGAGTCATCTGAAAGTACTTCACAGCAACTCTCGCACGAATAAGGTTCGATTCTGCACTGCTGACCGTTGCTACAATCACAGAGCGGTCATGGTAATCTCCCAGCCTGTCAACGCTAACGTAGACCAAAACGATGGTTATCAGAACCAGTAGGCTAAAGCCGGCGCCGAGTTTTTTACCTACCGAAATGTCGTTCAGCTTGGCGGTAATTGACATTGATGTTTCCTTTTTATCAGTCAAGAGCTAGTTGGGGAGGAGGGTTAATGCTTAACGGCAATAACCCCCAAACCTTTAGATAAAGGACCCAAATATGACCTGAATCAATGTCGGTTCAGTAAATTTTGGTTACCAGCCGCTGTCTTCATCCTCGCTCAGGGCCCGCAATTCCTCCATAAACGGTCGAACCGCCCGTTTATCGCTTTCCGGTGCGTTCCTTGCCGTGTCCATGGCGGAAGTAGCGGATTGCATCATCGCCCGCATCTGGGCTTTTTGTTCTTCGGTCATATGAGGGCTGTTTTCGATTTCAGCCAGTGCCTGCTGCATTTCCTGTTGCGCTACGCCCCCTTGCTGGTCCATCTCCAGGGCGAACCAGGCACGGAACACACGGTCCCCGGTCTCGCCCCATTGGTCCACGCTGGAGAAACCATGTTGTTTGACGACTTTTTCAAGTTCGCCGTACATGGCATGGCCTTTCAGATCTTTGAGGCTGGAAGAGAACACGGTGGAGAAATCCATGTTTTCGTCGTCCTGCTCGGCTTCCAGGGCATCTAGAAATTCTTTGTGGTCCTCGGCCAGGGTTTCGGCGGCACCGAGGCTGTCGATGAATGACCGGACGGTTTTTTCTGTCAGGTCGCGAGCTTGAGCCTGGGGGGCGAGTGTGAGGGCAGTCAGGGCGAGTGCAATGATGATTGGCGTAAACAGTTTCTGGCTAATGGATTGGTGTAACGGCATGTCGCGCTCCTTTGCGGGTGTTGATTCCGGGTGTTTGTGGTCTGCTTTTGAACGGGCCGGGGCCCGGCGTTATTGCGTCAGATTAGCCTGCGTTGCACGGTTCTGCCAGCGCAGATGTTGTCAGACTTTCCCGCCTAGCAGGATGCGCACAGCGGTGCAGGCATCTTCCAGCTCTTCATCCCTGGGTTCGCGGCCGCCGATGATATCGCTGTACAGACAGGATTCGGCGATGCGCACCATGAAGTAGGACAGGCTCTGGATGTTCATCGGTGGGCTCAGGTGGCCGGCGCGCACTTCGTCTTTCAGTAAGCGGGTGTTCACTTCCACGGTGCGGGCGTGCAGGGTGGAGTGAGACGAGGTGAGCATTTTCAGGGCGTATTCAGGGTCCTGGTGCAGGAATTTGCGCAGGGGGCTGAAGTGCAGAATGGTCATGTTGATGTGGCGGAATACGCCGACCACGTAATCTACGCCATGGCCGGGGGTTTGGGCCCGGGCTTCTTTGTACAGAGGCTCATAGAGCGACCATAGGATTTCACCAATCAGGAGGTCTCGGTTGCCGACCCAGCGGAACAGGGTAGCTCGGCCGATGTGCAGGTCATCGGCGAGGGAGGCGAGGCTGATTTTCTCCCCTTTTAGCCACATTCTTCTGGCGCGACGGAAGGCGTCCAGGGGGGTGGTTTTGGTGATTTGTTCGGTCACTTTGGGCTCTTTGGTTGGTGTGGGGTCATTCTAGCGGTTGCGGGGCTTTGGGGCTATGGCCCTTTGGCCTTGGTGCTGTTTTCCTCCCTAGCCTGCGGGTTGGGGAGTTTGTGGGAGTGGGGGCCTACTTTCCAAAAAACGCTACAAGCACATCCCTGTGCGCTTCGCTCCGGCCATCCATGGCCTCCGAGATTTTTGGAAAGTAGGCCCCCACTCCCGCAGCCATCCGCTGGCGAGATAGTCGGTGAATGAAAGTTTCCTGCATGGCCGGAGTAGTGTGTGAGGGGTTGGTTAAACCCAAAGATCTCCAATAGGCGTATCAGTGCCGAAATGATGCTGCACCTGGGCCTGGAACAGTTCGGCGGTGGCGATGGCGTCTATCAGGGCGTTGTGGCCGGCGTAGTGTGGTAAGCCGTAGCGGGTTCGGCTGTCGGCCAGGCGGATGGAGATGGGTTGTTTGCCCATGAGTTGTTGCCAGCGGCTTGGGTTTCGTTTGGGGTGCAGGTGGGCTTCGATGGCCATGGTGTCTATGACCGGGAAGCGGAGTTGTTCTTTCAGGCGCCACTGCAGGGCCCGGTTCAGGAACGGGCGTTCGATGTTGCGGTAGTGGACCACGGGGATACGGCCGTTGAGGTGTTGGAACAGGGTGTCGAGTACGTCGGTAAGGTCCGGGGCGTGTTCGATTTCGCTGTGGGTGATGCCGTGGATGGTGACGGTGTCTTGCTGCAACGGCAGTTGCGGCCGGACGATCTGGTGCCAGGCTTTGCCGAGTTGAATGCCGCTGAGGGTAAAGGGGACCAGGCCGATGCTGATGATGGAATGGCGGTCGGCATCCAGGCCTGTGGTTTCGAAGTCGAGGGCGACCAGTGGCACCTCTTTAATGGGAGTTTGCGGGTCAGGGCACCCGGCATGGTAGAAAGCTCGGATTCGGGCATCCTTCGCTTTTTCCGCGGCTTTTCGGTAGTTGTCTGGCCAGTCCTGTTTGCTGTTCCCGCTTTTGATGCTGTCAGACATTCCTGGTGGCTCCTCCGGCGTTGTAACGGAAGCGCAGGAACTTCTGGGCGTTGCTGACGATCTGGAAGGCGTCTTTCAGATGACTGCGTTCGAACGGGGACAGGTCTTCCGGGCGTACGTTGTTGTCGGGTTCTCGCCCCTCTTCAATGGCCAGGGCCTGGTGGCGGATGCGGACAATGGAGATGAATTCCAGGGCATCGCGCAGGTTGCCGGCATCGTCTTCCAGCAGCAGCTTGGTTTTGGCAATGTCTTTCAGTCGCTCAAAGGAATTCTGGGAGCGGCTGCCGCATCCCAGGGCGTGTACGCGGATTAAATCGGATAATGGCGCTGTACCCCGGCGCTTGAGGTTGAATGTTTTCTGGTGCTTGCCGTCTTCCTCAAGCACGAAGGTGCGAAAGAAACCGAGCGGTGGTGTGCGGTTCAGGGCGTTCCTGGCCAGGAAGGTAAGGAAGCGCTGACTGCCGCTGGCTTTCTCTACAATCAGGGTTTTCAACTGTTCGGTGAAGTCGGTTTGCCCGTAAATGCCATCCAGGTCGAAGAAGATATTGCTGTTGAGCAGGGCTTCCGCCTTGGGATTTTCGATCCAGTCGGTGAAGTAACCTTTCCACACACTCAGCGGTTGCCGCCATTTCGGGTTGGTGGCCATGATATCGCCGGTGCAGTAGGTGTATCCACACTCGGCCAGGCCGTCGGACACAAACTTGGCAAGGGCGAGGAAATACTCGTCGTGTTCTTCGGGGATGAAACTGTCGTCCAGCACCATGGCGTTGTCCTGGTCGGTAACGACCAGCTGTTCATCCCGGGCCATGGAGCCCAGGGCCATGAAGCAGTAGGGAACCGGTGGCGGGCCGAGTTTTTCTTCACCCAGTTCCAGCAGGCGTTGGCTGAAGCTGCGACCGATACCGGCCATGGCGCTGCCGATCATGTGGGAGTTGGCATCTTCGTTGACCATGCGTACAAAGCTGTCGCGGACTTCCAGGCTGATTCTCTTCAGGCCTTTGACGTCGTTCTGGTGGTAGATGTTGCTCACCAGGTACAGGCTGCTCTGGCTTTCATACTTGACGATGTCAGACAGCGCAATCACGCCGCGCACTTCGTCGCCTTCCATCACCGGCAGGTGGTGCACGTTGTTGTGGAGCATGGTGAGCATGGCTTCGAAGATGAAGGAGCGGGCGCTGATGGTGATCAGCCCTTCCGACATGATGTCGCTGATCGGGGTTTCCGAGGCCAGGGCATGGGTAACCGCACGGGTACGTAGATCCCGGTCGGTGATGATGCCCTGCAATTTCGGGCGTTCGCCGCTTTCATCCATCAACAGCAGCGCCGATACGCCATTGTCTGTCATGATTCTGGCGGCTTCCTGCAGGCGAACGGTGGTCGGAGCGGAAACCGGTTCCCGGGATATCAGGCGGGTAACCTTGGCGGTCATCAGTTCGTTGGATTTCTCTCTACGCGAAACCGCCGAACGCAGTCGGCTGCGGTCTTCAATCTCAACAAAGTCAGCAAAGTTTTCGTCGGTTTCCCACAGATGCTGAAAGGTGGTATCCGGAATCTTGTAGATCAGGCAATCTTCGATGGCTTTGGCGGGGAACCGGACTTTCTTGTTCATCATCAATCCGAACTGGCCAAAGATTTCGCCCTCGCCCACGCGGTTGTACAGCTCACCGGAGCGGCGGAAAATCTCCACGGCGCCGCTGCGGATATAGTGGAGCCAATGATTGGTCTGGCCGAGTTCAAGTATCTGGGTGCCGGCGCGGTAGTAGGCCACCTCAATACCGCTGACAACCCGTTCAAGAAGTTCTTCAGGCATGTCATTGAACGGGGGGTATTGGGCAATGTGGTTGCGGATGTCCAACAGTTCTGCCTGCATGGGCTCTCCAGAGTGACTGAGTCTTGATTAAATGTTTGCGGTTGGCTGACCGGTTATTCCAGAGTCTGGCCAAACTATAGCAGCTGTCTGTTCACTTGGTGTACCTTGGCCACGGTGGGTAAGCACGAGAGAGTGTTTTATGGTCAACAAGTTACTGGTTACCGGTGGTATCCGGTCTGGAAAAACGGGGCTGGCGGAGCAACGGGCACGCGACGCCGGCGCAGACGTGGTCTACGTGGCTACCGCCACCGCCGGTGACGATGAAATGGCCCTGCGGATCCGGCGCCACCAGCAACAACGCCCGGCACACTGGCAGCTGGTTGAGGAGCCCGTTTACCTTGGCCGGGCGCTGTCAGACCTGGCTCACGGGCATGGTACCTCGCCGCTGGTTCTAGTGGACTGCATGAGTCTCTGGTTGAGTAATCTCCTGTTCGCCGACCGTTCGCTGTTTCAGCCTGAACGTGCCGCCTTTCTGACTGCCGTGGAAACTTATCCAGGCCCCTTGGTGATCGTCACCAATGAGGTAGGCCTGGGCACCATCGGCATGGACCCCCTCACCCGTCGCTTTGCCGACGAGCTGGGATGGCTCAACCAGGCACTCGCGCAGCGCTGTGATGAGGTGGTGATGTCGGTGGCTGGTCTGCCACTGACCCTCAAGGCTGGTGGCTGACCAGGCTGCGGAAGGTGCCAAACTCGGATTGGTCTACCTGAATCCGGCTGCGGCAGGCATAGGGTACGGAAAAGCCGGCAAACGATTTCTCCAGAGGAATGCCCAGCACGTTGGCCAGCACCATGCGAATAACGCCACCATGGCAAACCACCAGGATACGCTGACTCGCAAGTTTGTCCTGCCAGCGATCAAACCCGAGGGTGACTCGCTGGTAGAAGTCGGTAATGGCTTCACCGCCGGGCGGGTTGGAGTTTATGGGGTCCTGCCAGAAGCGGCTGAGATGGTCGCCATAACGTTCCTGGACCTGCCGCGAAGTTAACCCCTCCCAGTCACCAAATCCGATTTCCCGCAGGTCATCTTCGATGTGCAGGGGAATCCTGCGTCTTTGCGCGAGCTGTTCTGCAAACAGGCGGCACCGTGTCATTGGCGAGCTGACAATGGCATCCCAATGGTCGTGACCGTGTACGGCGGCTTCCATCTGCTGCCAGCCGACGGGGCTCAGCGGGTCGTCCTTGCTGCCCCGGAACATTTGCCCACCCTCAGGTTCGCCATGGCGCATCAGGTCGATCACGGTGGTTGTCATGGTTCTACTCCCTGGATTTTCCGCTGACGCCGGCGTCCGCAAAGCTGGCCATGTGGTTATGCAGTGCGCAGGCGGCCCGAAGCAAAGGTACGGCAACGGCGGCGCCGCTGCCTTCGCCCAGACGCATGCCCAGGTCCAGCAGCGGAGTGCCATCAAGCGCGTTGAGCACCGCGTCGTGGCCGGGCTCGGCCGACCGGTGCGCAAACATGAGCCAATCACGCGCTCCGGGTTGCTGTTGAACCGCCACAAGCGCGGCGGCCGAGACGATAAAACCATCCACCAATACCGGGATCTTGCGGGCTGCGCAGCCGAGGATGGCACCGGTCAACGCCGCAATCTCGAAGCCGCCGAGAGAAGTCAGCACAGACAAGGCGCTTCGGTCGTCGCCATGCCGGGCCAGTGCTTTGGAGACCACCCGGGCTTTGCGAGTGACTCCCTCGCTGTCAAGGCCGGTGCCCGGCCCGACGAGCCTCTCGGGTGGCAGGTCAAGCAATGCGCAGGCGAGTGCGGCGGCACTGGTTGTGTTGCCGATACCCATGTCGCCACCGATGAACAGCCGACATCCGGCGTTGGCCGACCGCTCGGCTGCCTGGTCGCCACTGGTCAGTGCAGCAGCTACCTGGCCCGGGCCAAGGGCGGATTTTTCGGCCATATTGGCAGTACTGGGGCCGATAATCTGGTGAATGACGCCGGGGAGCATGGGTACCTCTCCGACCGTGCCCAGGTTCACAACTTCCAGGCTGGCGCCGAGTTCCCTGGCCATAACGCTGATGGCTGCGCCACCGCCGGCGAAGTTGGCAACCATCTGGGCGGTGACCTCCTGGGGAAAAGCGGAAACACCTTCAGCACATACGCCATGATCACCGGCAAACACTACCATGCGGACAGGATCAACGGTTGGCCTGTCTGTGCCGTTCAGGGCTGCCAGGGTAATCGCCAGCTGTTCCAGTTGCCCGAGAGAGCCTGGCGGTTTGGTCAGAACCTGCTGTCGCGCTGCGGCAAGCGCGGCGTGTTCGGCTGAGGGGGCGGGGGGCGGTGTTAGCCAGCTTTGAGGCAGGGCCATGACGATGATTCCTTGTGGGCGGAAAACCGAGGATGGTTATACCGGGAGGCGAAGGTGTCAAGATCAGGCTCCACTCGGTTAGACTTGCCAGCATCTGATTCATGGAGCCCACATTTGGAAACGTTTCTGGTTGCGGTGTTGGTATGTGTCGCGGCGGTTGCACTGGACTGGTTGGTTGGTGAACCGCGCCGGTGGCACCCTCTGGCAGGCTTTGGCCGTTGGGCCTCGGTGGCGGAAGCTGGCCTGAATGGCCAGCCGCAGGCCGCCGCAAGGAGCCTGTGCCTGGGTGCGCTGGCAACCGCGATCGTCGTCACGCCGGTGCTGGCACTGGCTGTAGCACTGCAATTCTGGCTGGGCGGCTGGCTATGGTTGGTGGCTCAAGTGGCCGGCGTATGGCTCGCAATGTCGTTACGGGGGCTGGCGGAACATGGCCGGGCGGTGTCCACGGCATTGACTGCGGGCGACGGTGACCAAGCCAGGAGAGCGGTGGGGTGGATTGTCAGCCGGGATGCAGCGGCGCTGTCCGACGAGGGGGTGGCCGCGGCTGCCTCGGAATCCATGCTGGAGAATGGTGCCGATGCGGTGTTCTCGAGTCTGTTCTGGTACCTGCTTGCCGGGCTGCCGGGTGTGGTTTTGCACCGATTGATCAATACCCTGGACGCCATGTGGGGCTATCGCAACTCACGATTTCTTTACTTCGGCCGGTTTGCCGCCAGGCTGGATGACCTCATGAACTGGCTGCCTGCCCGGCTGACAGCCCTCACTTATGCGCTGTTGGGAAGTACCCGGGTGGCGCTCCGTTGTTGGCGTACCCAGGCAAGAGCCTGGGATAGCCCCAATGCCGGGCCAGTGATGTCGGCCGGGGCGGGCGCCCTTGGTGTGACCCTCGGCGGACCGGCGCCCTATGCCAACGGCATCAAGGAACGGCCAGTGTTAGGTCGTGGCCCCGGGGCTTCGGCAGCGACAATCGAAGGTGCTATTGCCCTGGTACAGCGCGGGGTAATGCTCTGGTTGTCGGTGCTGCTCGTCCTCGCCCTTGCCTGCAGCTGGGTGGTGCCTGGAGGTGCCGGATGACGGCTTTCGACCTTCCTGAATCCCCGGAGCATGGCGGGCGGTTACAGGCTGCAATACAGCGTTGGGGCATCCCCCGCGAGCAATGGCTTGATCTGTCCACCGGCATCAATCCGGTACCCTGGCCGGTGCCGGCCATTCCACCGGAGGTATGGCAAAGACTGCCAGAGCCGGACGATGGGCTGGAGGAGATCATCCGTTCCTGGGCAGGTGCGCCCGAGCGGGCCAGCTGCCTGCCGGTGGCGGGATCCCAGGCGGCGATCATGGCCCTGCCCGCCGTGCGCGCCAGGGTGCATGGTCTTGGTCGAGTGGCGGTGCCCGTGCCGGGATATCGCGAGCACGGTCATGCCTGGCGTCGCGCCGGTTTCGAGGTGGTGGCGATTCCTGAGCAGGCAATAGAGCAAGACGATCTGACCTGGCTGGATTCTGTGGACGTGGTGGTGTGGATACAGCCGAATAATCCGACCGGGCAGCTGGTCGATCCGGCCCGTCTTCTGCTATGGCACCAACGATTGCAGGCACGTGGGGGCTGGCTGGTACTTGATCAGGCCTTTGTTGAGGGAGAGCCCGGACACGGTTTGGAACCCTGGGCGGGCGCGCCGGGTCTGATACTTCTGCGATCTCTGGGCAAGTTTTTCGGCCTGGCCGGAATGCGCGCCGGGGCTGTGTTGGCTGAACCTGAGCTGACCCGTGCGCTGGCTTTTGAATTGGGCCCCTGGACCGTCAGTGGCCCGGCGCGTTACCTGATGGCAAGAGCTCTGGCTGACAGGGCATGGCAGATAGAGGCGCTGGGCAGGCTGCAGACGTCACGGCTGCGGATGGACGGCCTGCTCAGGAAATCTGGCATGCCAGCAACCAACGGTACGTTGCTGTTTCGCACGGTCCATCACGAAAACGCAGCACCAATAGCGGATGAGTTGGCTCGTCGTGCCATTCTGGTCAGGCGTTTTGATGAGCCGCCAGCCCTGCGCTTCGGTTTGCCGCCTGATGAGTCCGGTTGGCAACGTCTGGGAAGTGCGTTGTCTGAATTAACATATCTCATTGACCACCCCCACCCGGGTTGATAGTCTTGCCCGCAATTTCAGGTGCTCTGAGCGTTCCAACCGGACTGGCGATAGTCCGGCGAATGCAGTGAGTGAAACGGGAAGCCGGTGAGAGCCCGGCGCTGCCCCCGCAACGGTAATCAGGTGAAAGGCAATCCAATGCGCCACTGTGCCTCTGGCATGGGAAGGTGATTGCCCCGGAGCATCAGCTCCACCTGGAAGCCCGGAGACCGGCCTGGAATTTGGAGCCCATGAGTTCCAGACACCTACGTTGCGGAGGGCAGCGGCGGTGGGTGAACCGGCCAATGCAACTGATCGACGCCCCTCCACCCTCCGTCAATACAGACATTTCTCCTCCGCATGAATCAGTATCAACCGCACGGGTGAGTGCGGTGCGAAGCGAGTGAAGAAATGAAGCGTTCCAAAGTCTTGTCTGCCCTTGTGTTCATGCCTTTTGCCCTACCGGCGAGTGGTTCAGAGTCTGAAGCCGCCCCGGATACTCTTGAACCTATTGTTGTAACTGCCACGCTTGGCCCCCGTACGGTGGGCGAAAGCCTGTCTTCGGTGACGGTCATCGAAGAAGAAACCATCCGTCGTGAGGCGCCTGCCGAGTTTACCGATCTGCTGGCGGCGCAGCCCGGCATTGATCTGGTCACTAACGGGTCATTTGGCAAGAACACCAGTGTATTCACTCGTGGCACTGCGAATGATTCCACGGTCTTTCTGGTTGATGGTGTGCGCCTTCGTTCTGCCACCAGCGGTGGCGCGCCCTGGCAGTATTTTCCAGCTGATCTGGTCGAGCGCGTGGAAATCGTCAGGGGCCCCCGCAGTGCACTCTATGGCGCTGACGCGGTAGGCGGTGTCATTCAGGCATTTACACTGGATCCAAAGCACGGTAACAGAGGGTGGGTTGAAACCGGAGCAGGCAATTTCAACACCCAGAAAACCAGTGCTGGCGCATCGGCGACTCACGGCGCAACCCGGTTCAGCCTCAGCGGGCTGCACAAGGAGACCGATGGCACCAGAATTGTGAAAGATGGCGAGGACAAAGGTTTTCGCAATACCGCTGGCGTCGGGCGTGTTGTGCATGAATTGCCGAGCGGAGGAGAGGCCAGTTTCGTCATCATGCAGTCACAGGGCAATACTGAATTTGACGGTGGCAACACGGATTTTATGATCCGGACCATCGGCGTCACATTGAATAACCCTGTCAGTGATTATTGGGCTACGTCCATCCAGCTTTCAGAATCCGCTGACGAGCAAGAAAGCTTCCGTAGTGCCGGCGATTCTGTATTCAACACCAAAACCCGAACCGCACGATGGGAAAATACGTTCACCGCCGGCGTGCACGAGCTTGCGGTCGGGGGAGAGCTACAATCCGACGAAGTGAAAAGCACCATCGAGTTCGATGAGAACAGTCGCACCAATGCCGCGTTGTTCACCCAACTGCGCTTGAACTTCGGCCCTTCCGATATTCAGTTGTCATTTCGCGGCGACGACAACGAGGCATACGGTCGACAGGAAACCGGTGGCATTGCCCTTGGCCACTCGTTTGACCGTTCCCATCGGGTGCGGCTGAGTTATGGCACCTCTTTCCGGGCGCCCACGTTCAATGATCTTTACTATCCTTTGGAGATCTTCGATTTCGGTGGCAGTTATGCCGGCAACCCGGATCTCAAGCCGGAGGAAGGCGCGTCCGTGGAGCTGGGGCTTAGCGGTCGTTACCAGAACTGGTACTGGGATGCCGCTCTTTATCAGCTGGACGTAGAGAATCTGATTGAACTACAGAGCATCAACGGGGATCTCCGGCCTGCCAACGTAAGTGAAGCCCGTATTCGTGGGGCGGAGCTGACCTCCGGTCTTCGTGCGAACGGTTGGGATCTTGGGGTCAAGCTCACCTTGATGGATCCGCGAGATCGTGACACGGATAACCGCCTGCGTCGTCGCAGTCACCAATCGCTGCGGGTAGACCTGGACCGCCAAATGGGCGCCTGGAGCCTGGGAGGCACCGCTCTGGCCAGTGGTTACCGCTACGACGATGCGAATAATCAGAATCGGTTACCAGGTTACGTCACCTTCAACCTCCGTGCAGGATGGGAGTTTGCTCCGGACTGGACAGCACGGCTGACGCTTCAGAACGTTACGGATAAGGAATACGCGACGGCAACCCGATTTGATGGTTCAGGCTACCTGGCGGCGGGAACCGCAGGGTTTCTTTCGATTCGCTATGACTTCCGATAAAACTGCATAATCTTGCCGGGGAGGCGCCAGTGGGAAAGCTTAAGGGTGTGAGCATACTGCTCGGCTGGATGCTGCTGGCATCTCCGGCCCTGGCATCCTATGTCTGCGCCACGGATGATCTGGGCGAGGAGATATGCCTGGAACACCCGGCAAAACGCATTGCCGCACTTTCGCCTGGGGCGACAGAACTGGCATGGGCGGCGGGCGCCGGTGATCAGGTAGTTGCCGTGGTGGCTTACAGCGATTATCCCCCGGCAGCCCGAGAGGTCGCTTCAGTGGGTAGCCATACCCGCATGGATATGGAACGGCTGCTGGAGCTGCAGCCGGATCTTGTGATTGGCTGGGTAACCGGGAATCCGACGGAGCAGCTGGTCACACTCAAGAATATGGGCGTCCCGGTGTTCTCCATTGAACCCCGGAGTTTTGAAGCTGTCTCCAACACCATTGAGCGCATCTCCATACTGGCAGGTACTGAAGCAGAAGGCTTTGCAGAGGCGGAGCGATTCCGTCAGGGCATTGCCGACTTGCAGGAGGCGTACGCCAAGGCTGATCCGGTGCCGGTGTTTTACCAGGTTTGGGATGAGCCCCTGATGACGGTCAACAGCCAGCACCTGATCGGTGAAATGATTGAACTTTGCGGTGGTGATAACGTGTTTGGTCAGCTGGACCGGCTAGTGCCGAGGATCAGTGCGGAAGCGGTGATTGCGGCGAATCCCGAGGCCATTCTGGCGGGTGGAATGGGTGAGGAGAATCGCCACTGGCTGGCGCGCTGGCAGGCATTCCCCAGTATCACTGCGACAGAGCGAAACAACCTCTTTTTTATTCCGCCGTCACTGGTTCAGCGACCGACTCCGAGAATGCTTGAGGGAACGCAATTGTTTTGCGAGAAACTGGAGGTGGCCCGTGGCCGACGGCCCTAGTGGAGTAGCCGTGTGATACGCCCGATCACCCTGCCCCTCACCGTTCTAGCCGTAGCCGGGCTGATCGCCATGGTGATGTCGGTCGGTATTGGCAGTGTCGCAATTGCACCTGCGGATGTGCTGTTGGTGTTTCTGGGTGAGGGCTCCAACCTGCACCGTACTCTGATTCTTGAGCTCCGGCTACCCAGAACGCTGTCGGCCTTTGCCACCGGAGGTCTGCTGGCGGTGGCCGGGGCATTGATGCAGGTGCTGCTGCGTAACCCGCTTGCCGATCCCTATGTGTTGGGGCTGTCCGGGGGTGCCGCCGTGGGGGCATTGCTGGCGATGTTGGCGGGGCTCGGCGGCGCGGTTATCTCCGGTTCTGCCTTTGCCGGTGCCATGCTGGCCACCTTGATGGTGTTCGGGCTCGCCCACGGCACCGGCAGCTGGACGCCCTCCCGCCTTTTGCTCACGGGGGTTGTGGTGGCGGCTGGCTGGGGGGCGGTCATTACCTTGATGCTGGCCATCAGCCCGGCCAGAGAGTTGCCGGGCATGTTGTACTGGCTCATGGGCGATGTGTCCTACGCCAGGGCACCCTGGCCGGGGCTTGGCGTGCTGGTGCTCGTCTGTGCGCTGGTGGTGCCTCTTGGCCGCAGTCTGAATGTATTGGCCCGTGGCCCCATGCAGGCTGCTGCCCTGGGGATTTCAGTGCGCCCACTGGAATGGCTGATTTACATACTTGCCAGCCTGCTCACGGCCACGGCGGTGACCATGGCCGGAAGCATAGGCTTTGTAGGGCTGGTGGTCCCGCATATGCTTCGGTTGGTGCTTGGTAACGACCAGCGCCTGATTTTACCGGCCTGTGCGTTAGCCGGTGGCACACTGTTGGTGCTGGCGGATACCCTGGCAAGGGTTGTGATCGCTCCGGAGCAACTGCCGGTGGGTGTGATCACCGCGCTGTTGGGCGTTCCCACTTTCCTGTATCTGTTGTACCGGAGTCGCTGATGTCCGGTAATAAACGCTCCCCAATGCAAGCCTTGAGTACCCGGGAACTGGTCATCGATATTCCTGGCCGGGCCGACGGTTACCCTTTGGATCTGACAATAAAATCAGGTCAGGTTTGGGGCGTACTTGGGCCCAACGGGGCCGGCAAGACCACGCTGTTGCACACCCTCGCAGGTCTTCGTGCGCCCCGTGCCGGTGCTTTGTTCCTGAATGATGTGCCTACAACGAAGCTAAAGCGGAGAACCCTCTCCCAACAGTTGGGGCTGGTGTTCCAGGACCGACAGGATGGCTTCCCTGCAACGGTACTGGAAACCGCGCTGATCGGGCGTCATCCGTGGCTGGCACCCTGGCAGATGGAAGGGGCAGACGATCTGGCCATGGCCGAGAGATCACTTGAAGCGCTGGATGTCCTGCATCTGAAAAACCGCCTGGTCAGCACCCTGTCTGGCGGTGAACGCCAGCGAGTGGCGATTGCCACGCTGATGACACAGTCGCCCCACACCTGGCTGCTGGATGAACCGACAAATCACCTGGACCTGCACCACCAGGTGGCCGTCATGAAATTGCTCACTGACCGGGCGGCAGCGGGTAACGCCATTTTCATGTGCCTGCACGACCTGAACCTGGCTGCCCGCTGGTGTGATCATATTTTGCTGATGTACCCCAATGGCGAAACCTGCTGGGGCCCGGCAGAAAGGATGCTGGTGCCGAACGCTCTGGAACGTTTGTATAACCAGCAGCTGGCAACGGTGGAAGTTGATGGCGCGCCTTTTTTCGTGCCAAAACGAGACTAGCTCAGAAGTATCGCGAGGGCAGCGGAGCAGGGCTTTCCGGGACTGTCTGCAGCAGGGATGCTGCAGTCAAGCGTACAGGGATGTATTTACAGCGTGTCCCGGAAAGCCCTGCTCCGCTGCCCGTCTGCACCAAATTCAGACGACAGGGAACAGCAACACATGCCAGACAACAAAATCCCCGCCGCCATGATCACCGCCCCGGGTTCCGGCCAGGGCAAATCCATGGTTACGGCTGCGCTGGCGCGCCTGCATCGGAATGCGGGCCGTAACGTCCGGGTGTTCAAGCATGGGCCGGATTACCTGGACCCCATGGTGCTGGAAGTCGCCTCCGGTAACCCGGTTTACCAATTGCACCCCTGGATGACCGGCGAGGACGAGTGTCGGTGGCGGCTGGCCGAGGCCGCCCAGAGCGCCGACCTGATCCTGGTGGAGGGCTCCATGGGCTTGTTTGATGGCAGCCCCAGTAGCGGCGACCTGGCCAAACTGGCAGGCATTCCGGCCCTGCCCGTGATTGATGCCAAGGGCATGGCTCAGACCTTCGGCGCGGTTGCCCTGGGCTTGGCGAGCTTTGATTCCGAACTCCCTGTTCATCAGGTAATTGCCAACAAGATTGGCAGTTCCTACCACGGCGAGCTGTTACGGGAGAGCCTGCCGGATGGCATCAGCCTTTTGGGCGCGATACCCCGAAACGATGCCATGAATATCCCGGACCGGCACCTTGGGCTGGTCCAGGCGGCAGAAATGGACGACCTCAGTGATCGGCTGGATAGAGCGGCCGAAGTCCTGACATCAGCGGGTCTGGATGTACTTCCCAAGCCCGTACCTTTTCATTTTCAAGCACCACCGAGGCCAGAAACGCTGCTGACCGGGCGCCGGATTGCCGTGGCCAGGGATGCGGCCTTCAGCTTTATCTACCGGGCCAACCTGGATCTTCTCACAGCCATGGGCGCTGAGCTGGTGTATTTTTCGCCCCTGCACGATTCGGAAGTACCGATGGCCGACGCGCTCTGGCTGCCGGGCGGCTATCCGGAACTGCATGCCCGGAGCTTGGCGGAAAACCAGCCTATGCAATTGTCGATCCGCGCCTTCCATCAGGCCGGTAAGCCCATTCTGGCAGAGTGTGGCGGGCTAATGGCCTGTGCCGAAGAACTGGCAGACAAAGACGGCACGGTGCATGGCCTGCTGGGCCTGGTACCCGGGCGCGCTACCATGGCTAACCGTTTGACCGCGCTGGGTCTGCAAAGTCTGGAGACCCAGCTGGGCGGGTTGCGGGGCCATACCTATCACCATTCCAGTCTTGAGACCCCTTGGCAACCTGCGGCCAGGGCGAAGAAGCAGGCCGGCTCTGACGGAGAGGCGGTGTATCGCCACCAGAATCTGGTGGCCAGCTATTTTCACGGCTACTTCCCGTCGTCGCCGGCGTTGGTTGCCGCGATCTTTCGCGGCGAGGAAATCCGGTTTTCCTGATGAATACAAATGCGTGAACCCAAGGAGAGTCATCATGCGTGAACGCGCCAAAGACCCCGAACGCCATGCCAAGCGCATGGCCGCCAAACAGAAAATCATGCAGGAACGTATCGCCCGCGCCCAGAAAGAACAGGGCGTATTGCTGGTGCTGACCGGCCCAGGTAAAGGCAAGAGCAGTTCCGGCTTCGGCATGGTCGCCCGGGCCCTGGGCCATGGTATGAAAGTGGGCATCGTCCAGTTTATCAAGGGCGCTTTCAGCACCGGCGAGGAAGCGTTCTTCCGGAGCCTGCCGAACGTGACCTACCACGTGATGGGACAGGGCTACACCTGGGACACCCAGAACCGGGAACAGGATGTGCAGAGTGCGACTGAAGCGTGGAATATCGCAGCTGACATGCTCAAAGACGACAGCTATGACCTGATTCTGCTGGACGAACTGAATATCGCGCTGAAGTACGACTACATCGATCTGGACCGGGTGCTGGATGACCTGCAGGCCCGGCCGGAGATGCAGCATGTGGTGGTCACCGGCCGTGGTGCTCCCCAGGAACTGATCGACCTGGCCGACACCGTGACCGAAATGGGTGTGGTCAAGCACGCCTTCAAGGATCAGGGCATCAAGGCCCAGAAGGGCGTGGAGCTGTAAATGCCCACCCTGATGGTGCAGGGCACCACCTCGGATGCTGGCAAGACCACGGTGGTGGCGGCCCTGTGCCGCTGGCTGGCGCGTCAGGGGGTGTCGGTGGCACCGTTCAAACCCCAGAACATGGCCCTGAACAGTGCGGTTACCGTGGATGGTGGCGAAATTGGCCGCTCCACGGCGTTGCAGGCACTGGCCTGTGGTCTGGAGCCCCACAGTGACATGAACCCGGTGTTGCTGAAGCCCCAGAGCGATTGCGGGGCCCAGGTGATATTAAGGGGCAAGGTTCATGGCAATATGGATGCCCTGGATTACCACGCCTACAAAGCTGAGGCGATGAATTCGGTGATGGCAAGCTGGCGGGCTCTGAGCACCCGCTTCGATGTGGTCATCGCCGAAGGCGCTGGTAGCCCGGCGGAAATCAACCTGCGGGCCAACGACATTGCCAACATGGGCTTCGCCGAGGCCGCCGATTGCCCGGTGTTGCTGGTAGGGGATATCGACAAAGGCGGGGTTTTCGCCCAGTTGGTGGGCACCCTGGCGTTGATCTCCGACAGTGAACAAGCCAGAACGGCCGGATTTATCATCAATCGGTTCCGGGGTGACATTGCGCTGTTGGAGCCCGGGCTGGACTGGCTGGCAGAACACACTGGCAAGCCGGTGTTCGGGGTCTTGCCCTACCTGCACGGGTTGGTGATAGATTCCGAAGACAGTGTCAGTGCCGCCGGTACCAGCGAGGCCTGCGCCTTGAAAGTGGTGGTGCCGGTACTGCCCAGGATCAGCAACCACAACGATTTTGATCCGTTGCGATTGCACCCGGGTGTAGACCTTGTTTTCGTTGGCCCGGATGAGACCATTCCGCCGGCAGATCTGATTATCCTGCCCGGCAGCAAAAGTACCCGCCACGACCTGCAGTGGCTGAAACAGCAGGGCTGGCCCGAGGCCATCCAGAAACACCTGCGCTATGGTGGCAAGCTGCTGGGTATCTGTGGCGGATTCCAGATGCTGGGACTTCGGGTGGAAGACCCGGACGGGCTGGAAGGCGAAGTTGGCAATACCGAGGGCCTGGCACTGTTCGAGATGGTCACCCGCATGGTGTCGGGTAAGCAGCTCAGACAAGTGACCGGTCGACTATCCCCCGAGGTTACTGAAAGTGGTGTTACGGCGACAATGACCGGCTATGAAATGCACAACGGAGTCACCGAGGGCTCAGCGCTGGCCAGGCCTTTTGCGGAGCTTGATGGTCGACCGGATGGTGCGGTCAGCGCCGACGGTCAGATGGCGGGCACCTATGTGCACGGTCTCTTTGATGAGCCTGCCGCCTGCGATGCCATTCTGTGCTGGGCCGGTCTAAATACACAGAATGCGCGGTCAGTGGACTATCAGAGTCACCGTCTGCAGCAGCTCGACCGCCTGGCAGATCAGGTGGAACAGTGCCTGGACACGGACCGGTTAAGGAGCCTGTTGCAGTTATGAGCAACCAGAACGACCCATTCACGGATGCCCAACGTGAGGGGCTCTACCGGGCCATCTTCGAGCGTCGGGATGTGCGCTCGCAGTTTTTGCCGGATGCCATTCCGGATGAGGTGCTGGCCCGTATTCTGAGGGCAGCCCACCATGCGCCGTCAGTGGGCTTCATGCAGCCCTGGGATTTCATCGTTGTCGACAGCCTGGCGGTGCGCGGGCAGGTGCTGGCCAGCTTCAACGAGGAAAACGGAAAAGCCTCGGAAAATTACACCGGCGAGCGACAGCAAACCTACCGGACACTCAAACTCCAGGGCATTCTGGAGAGTCCGATTAATCTATGCATTACCTGTGACCGGACCCGCGGCGGGCCCCATGTGCTCGGCCGTAACTCCATCATGGAAATGGATCTGTTCAGCACCTGCCTGTCGGTACAAAACCTGTGGCTGGCGGCGCGAGCAGAGGGTATTGGTGTGGGCTGGGTCAGTATTCTGGATCAGGGAATACTGTCTGACATCCTGCAGCTGCCAGATCACGTATACCCTCTTGCGTATCTGTGCCTGGGGTATGTCAGCGAGTTTCTGGAGCAGCCGGAGCTGCAGGCCAAAGGCTGGCGTTCACGGCTGCCGCTGGAAGAGCTGGTGCATGGTAATGGCTGGGGTCAGCCTCTTGAGCATCAGCGTCTGGCAAGTTACCTCGCCGGCAAGTGAAGGGCACCGAAAAAGAACATGATCGTTTTCCTCACAGGTCCTGAATTGGGTACGATCAGACTCGATTTGGGGCTTCTGGTCAGGAGGTGAAATGAAATTTTCCGAGCTCTACCAGCAGGCACTGGCCCGCAAAGGCGGCGAACAGGCCCTGAAATCCATGCTGCCACCGGTCACCGAGAAGCAGCGCCTGGCCAAGATCAGCGACGACCGTTACCTTTCCGAGATCACCCGGTGCATTTTCAAGGCCGGGTTTGTCTGGCGGGTGATCGAGAATAAATGGCCGGATTTTGAGGCGGCGTTCGAAGGGTTTGTGCCCGCCTACTGGCAGCAGGTCCCGCCGGAAGTCCTGGAGCGGCTGGCAACAGACGAGCGGATTGTTCGTAACATGCAGAAGATCCGCACGGTTCCGGAGAATGCCCGGATGATCATGGATGTGGCGAAAGATCATGGTAGCTTTGGCCGGTTTCTGGCGCAGTGGCCGTCAACCGATCAGGTGGGGCTGCTGCTGTACCTGAAACGCAATGGCGAGCGTCTGGGGGGTAATTCCGCCCAGTATTTCCTGCGCCGGGTGGGGTGGGATGGCTTTATCCTGTCTCACGATGTGGTGACCGCACTGACCCGTGCAGGCATTCTGGATGCGTCTCCTGCCAGCAAGAAAGGGCTCACCCAGGCCCAGGAGGCATTTAATCGCTGGCATGAAGAAACCGGGATGCCCATCAGTCAGCTTTCCCGGATAGTGTCATTCACGGTGGATAACTGAGCATTGCCCAGAATCAATGACCGCCTGAGACTACAGAAACAGCAATAGCACCAGTTCACTTAAGACGACGGCCGCGCCCAGGGTATCGCCTGTATAGCCGCCAAGCTGCCTGCGCAGATAGCCTCCCCAGAGCAGGGCAGCCAGAAGTACGGCAGTGACGGTCGCGGGAATAAGCAACGGCTGCCAGAGTGATAACCCCGCTGTAAGCAACATTACAAAGCCGGCCGCCGCCAACAACCGGCTGCGGGAGAAACCGTCCGCCACCGGTTTGGATTTGCTTTTGTCAGGATCGGTGACATAGGGCAGGCAAGCCATCAACACCAGGGGTGTCAGGCGGGAAACCGCAGGTGACACCAGCAACGCGAGCCAGATCAATTGGGCATCGGCCAGCAGGGCCACTTTTAGCAGCAAGGCCATCACCAGCGCCACCGTGCCATAGGTACCAATGCGGCTGTCCTTCATGATCGCCAGCCGTTTTTCTAAGGTATAACCCCCGCCGAGAGCGTCAACACTGTCCGCCAGACCGTCCTCGTGAAAAGCTCCGGTGATAAACAGGTGCAGAATAACCACCAGGATAATGGCGACCACTGGGCTGGCGATCAGTGAAAACAGAAAGAAGGCGGCGCAATAGACCAATCCGAGCAGAAGGCCCACTAGGGGAAAATAGGTGCTGCTCTGATTCATGAGGCGCTGGGAGTAGTCAATCCGCACGAGCATGGGGATGCGTGTAAGGAAGCCGATAGCCAGCCAGAAGGCTTGCCATTCATGGGCAACGCGTGACCTAAGGGGCAAAGGGCGCCTCCATGTTTGAGCCAAAGCGCCATTGTACTTTAGAGCGCCATGAAGTGCTGCCTTGTACGGACGTTTGCTGGTCGGGAGAAAGTGACAGAGTCAGGACGGCGTGTGAATGAGGTCGCTTGAGGCAGGCAGCCAAACGTGTACACAGAGTCCGGGGTGTCCATCTGCTCTATCTAACAGCGTCAACTGGCCGCCATGGAGTTCAGCAATACGTCGGGCAATCGCCAGGCCCAAGCCCGCTCCGCCACCTGCGCGTTGATCCAGTCTTACAAACCTGCTCAGAGCGCGCTCCCGCTCCTTTGAGGGTATGCCTGGTCCCTGGTCGCATACCGAAATGGCATAACCTTCGCCCGCCGGCACCAGCTGGATGGAAATCACGGTATGTGCTGGGCTGTACTGGATGGCATTAGCCAGCACGGTACGCATCAGGGTGTTGATCAACGTGCTGTGGCATCGAACCAGGCCATTGCCGCTGGTTTTATCATCCAGTTCCGGCTCGATGTGCTTTTTCAGGGCCAGCGGGGCAATATCCGCGATGCTCTGTTCCAGCAATTCTGGCAGGTTGTGAATGTCCGGCATTGAGTCGGTGCCCGCGTCTACCCGGCTCAGTAGCAACATCTGTTCTACCAGGTGAACCATCCTGTCCACGGCACCGATCAGTTCGCTGAATTGTTCGGGGTTTTGCTCGCAGGCTTTTTCCAGGTTCAGCCGAAGCACGGTCAGCGGTGTGCGTAGCTCGTGGGCGGCGTCGGCGGAGAACCGGCGCTCACGCTCCAGTGCCTGGTTTAGCCGTTTCAGCAAACCGTTGACGGCCTGAACCAGCCCGGCAACTTCCTTGGGAGCCTGCCGGTCGTCCAGGGGGTGGATGCGTTCCGGGGCCATGTTGCGAACGGGCTTTTCCAGCCGGCGCAGGGGGCGGAAACTGATCTGTATGGCGGCTATTACCGCTAATGCCAGCAATGGCAGGGCCAGCAATAGAGGCAGGATATTGCCCAGCGCCAACTCCTGGCTCAGTTCTTCGCGGATATCCTCACGTTGCGCGGCGCGTATCCAGAATCCGGTGTCCGGGTCCTGCAGGGTAAAGGTGCGCCACCGATAACCGGTAGATTCGGCCCAGGTATAGCCGGGTGTAAGGCCTAAAGAATCGTCGGCATTCAAGGTGTCCAGCAACGGGGAGCCTCCGGGAGTCCAAACCTCAAAAGCCAGTTTTTTCTCGTACTTGTGGCCGGCTCCATCCGGCAGGATCTCATCCCGGTCTGACTCAAGCTCTGCTTCGGTCAGGCCAAGCCCGGGAAGCTGCAGGGTTTCTTCAAGGGTGTCAGAAAGCTGTTCCAGTGATTGGCTGTCGGCCAGGTGCCGGATCAGCCCCTGCACGATCCGGGTGCTTTGGGCCAGCTCCGCGTCGAACAGTTCTTCCAACTCGTGGTTACTCTCAACATAGCTCCAGCCGGCGGCGATCAGGGCGATCAGCAGCACGGCGGATGTAACCAGCAGAGTCAAGGTACGGGTCAGAGACATGCGGGCTCCGCGGCGGCCTGGCTGTCGAGTAGGTAGCCTACACCCCGTACGGTTCGGATGGCTGCCTTGCCAATCCGTCGGCGCAGATGATGGATATGCACCTCCAGGGCATTGCTCTCCGCCCCCGCCTCCCAGCCGTAAAGCTGTTCCTCCAGCCGGCGCCGGGTAGCCACCTGGTCCGGGTTGCGCATCAGGTAATGCAGAATCTGGAACTCGCTGCGGGGCAAGGTGATGGATTCGCCGTCAACGATCAAATGGCCGTTCTCCGGATTCAGGGTCAGGCGCCCTACCGTCAGCCCCGTGGAGGGGCTGGTTGCGGCACCACGGCGGGTCACCGCTCGAATCCGGGCTTTCAGTTCGGCCATGGCGAAGGGTTTGGTCAGGTAGTCATCGGCCCCGGCGTCGAGTCCCTGGAGCTTTTCGTTCAGATCTGCCCGTGCAGTGAGGATGATGACCGGGGTTTGGTTACCCTGCTGGCGGATGTTCCGGACAATGTCCAGGCCGTCCATCCGCGGCAGGGTCAGGTCCAGAATGGCCAAGTCAAAGTGTTCCTGCAGCAGGGCATTCAGGGCCTGCTGGCCATCATCCAGCCAGTCCACCGTGTTCTGGTCTTCCCGCAGCATATTGAGCATGGTGCGGGCAAGGGAGTGGTCATCTTCCACCAACAGTATGCGCATTCACGAGCCCCGTTCTGATATCTGAAAACGAGTTTGCCACAGAAACCTTAAGCCGAGCTTAAGAATTCTTGCGTGTCGTCTTAAGGGAGGTTTAAGGCTCTGACAATACTCTGACAGTTGTAACCCATGGGCCTTGCCCGGCTGTTGGAGAACCCCGATGACTGACCCGCTGACGATGTCCACCTGCTGCCCGCCAGACTCCCCGGAAGTTTTGCCCGTGCTGCGTTGTGCCGGCCGCTGGTTCAGCGAAATCACACCGCACAGTGCCATGGCAGCAACGGTGGCGGCGTTTATCCGTCGCCGTTTTCTGCAGGCCTACGGAGCCGAGCCGAATTTGCGAATTCCCTCCCTGCTTGCGCTGACCACGGCTCAGGGCAGCCTGATGGCGGCGGTGGGTGTACGTAATGCCGGCGACGACACACTGTTCCTGGAGGATTACCTGTCGGTGCCAGTACAAACGCTGATGCCCGAACTCGGCACCGAACGCCGCCGCATTGCCGAAATTGCCCACCTGGCCGGGGTGGAAGCCGGCGTCAGCCGTTATCTGTTTGCTTCTCTTTCGGTGTGGCTGGATGCGGCGGGCTATGACTGGGTGGTGTGCACCGGCACCGACCAGCTGCGCAACAGCTTTCATCGCCTGGGTATTGCTACCCAGGTGCTGGCAGATGCCGACCCTTCAAGGCTGCCGGATGGCGGTGCGGGCTGGGGCCGCTACTACGACCACCACCCGGTAGTGATGACCATTCGCGTGGCCGATGGCATGTCGGCGCTTCGTGAAGCCGGACTTTTGAAACTGGTGCAGCCGGTTGCAGCGGCTGAGGTCGAGCATCAGACGGATTTGGGAGGTGCCTATGGTCGCCTTGCCTGAGCTGTTGTACCGGCGCGTACAGCAGTATCCGGATCACATCGCCCTGCGCGGGCCGGATGACGAATTAACCTACCAGCAGATGTGGCTCGCGGCTCAGGCTGTGTCTGAACAGCTGCGGAATCTGGGCGTCAAACGCATCGGGCTGTGTGGCGACAACACGCCGGCCTGGGTGGTGGCCGATCTCGCCTGCCTGATGGCAGGGGTGGTGTGTGTGCCGGTGCCGGTGTTTTTTTCCAGCAGCCAGACTGAGCACCTGATCCAGCGGGCCGGGCTGGATGCCCTGCTATTCAGCGCTGAGGCAGAACACGCGGAGACCATTGGACAGGGAGTCTGGCTGCGCCGTTTGTCGGTTTTTCCGGGAGCCGCCTGGATGCCGGAGCAAACCGCAAAGATCACCTTCACCTCCGGCAGCACCGGCACGCCGAAGGGCGTATGCCTGTCTGCCGGGCAAATGGTCGCTACCGCGTGTGCCCTGCAGCAACGGCTCGAGGGTGTGGATCTGCAGAAGCACCTGTGCATCCTGCCGCTGGCCACCCTGCTGGAAAACATTGCCGGGGTTTACCTGCCCTTGCTGATAGGCGCCACAGTGACGGTTATGCCGCTGAAAACCCTGGGCATGACCGGCAGCAGCGGGTTGGACGTGGGCCAGCTTGCCCTCGCCCTTAACCGGTTTCAGCCGCATTCAGTGATTCTGGTGCCAGAGCTTGCGATGGCGCTGGTCAATGCCGCTGAGCAGGGCCAATTGTTGGCTGGCGGTTTCCGCTTCCTGGCTGTTGGTGGCGGCCGGGTATCGACGGATTTGCTGGCTCGGGGCCGGGCGGCTGGTTTGCCGCTGTACGAAGGCTATGGCTTGTCTGAGTGTGGCTCGGTGGTGGCGCTGAATGCGCCGGGTTGCGAGTGCGAGGGCACCGTAGGCCTGCCGCTGAATCACGTGCAGGTTCGTGTGGATAGCGACCAGCGGATTCTGGTGCAGGGCAATACCCACCTGGGTTACCTGGGAGATGAGCCGGAGCATGATGGCTGGTTGGACACCGGCGATCTTGGAGCCACAGGCCCGGGCGGATTCCTGGGCGTTAACGGCCGGGCCAAGAACCTGATCATTACCAGTTTCGGCCGTAACATCAGCCCGGAATGGCTGGAAAGCGAGCTGATACAGGCCGTGGGCGCTACCCAGGCCGTGGTGTTCGGTGACGGAGAGCCCCAGCCCCTGGCCCTGTTGGTCATCCGGGATGGTCGTAGCCCCGAGGCTGTGCGTCAGGCCCTGGCGCAGCTCAATGCCGGATTGCCCGACTATGCCCGCCTGCAGGCGGTATACCTGCGCCGGCAACCGCTCACTCAGGCCGAAGGGCATATCACCGCCAACGGCCGCCCGGTGCGGCACCAGATTCAGGCCGACCTGCCCATGCTTTTGGCGGAAGGCTTCCCCCTGTTCATGAACCTCTCGGCGCCATCAAGCGCCTCTTCACAACCCGTAACTACCCAGTTTTCAACGCCAGGAGACTCCAACATGGCATTTTTTGACCGACTGCAATCCGAAACCGAACAGGCCCGGGCCCATGTCACTGGAGCCCCGGTGATTCAGGCTATCCGTGAGGGTCGCTTTGATCTTGACGGATACACCTGGTTCCTGACACAGGCCTACCACCACGTCAAACACACGGTACCGCTGATGATGGCCTGCGGTGGCCGGCTGCCCGAGCGGCTGGAGTTCGTGCGTAAGGCGCTGGTGGAATACATCGAGGAAGAATACGGCCACCATGAGTGGATCCTCAACGATCTTGAAGCCTGCGGTGAAGACAAGGAAACCATTCGCGATGGCCAGCCCGATACCTCCATCGAGTTGATGGTGGCCTACCTGTATGACCGCATCCAGCGGGGTAACCCGGCGGCGTTTTTTGGCATGGTTCAGGTACTGGAAGGCACTTCCATTGAGCTGGCCACGCCGCTGGGTGAAGCCGTCCAGAAGCAGCTGGGCCTGCCGGACCAGGCGTTTAGCTACCTATACTCCCACGGCGCCCTGGACCAGGAACACTTCGAGTTCTTCCGCAACCTGATGAACGACATCACCGACCCGGACGACCAACAGGCCATTATTGAGGCTGCACGCATGGTGTACCGCCTGTACGGCGATATGCTGCACAGCATTCCGCTGCCGGCACGTGGCAAGGAGCAGCGCCATGAGGCTGCATGACCGTACCTTTTTGCTGCTGGGCGGCACCGGCGGCATTGGCCAGGCCCTGATCGGGCCGCTGGTGGAATGCGGTGCCCGGGTGATCGTCGCTACCCGGCATCCGGAGCGGCTGGAAAAGCGTGCGGGCGTTTCTCCGGTGCACCTGGAGCTGGCCAGCCCGAAGCTGGATCAACAGCTGCAACAGTTGAGCAAGGTGTATCCCGATATTGATGGGGTGATTCATTGCGCCGGCCAGAACCGGTTTGCGGCGCTGGATACCATGGCGGTCAGTGACCTGGATGCCCAGCTTATGGTCAACCTGCGTTCCGCCATGCTGGTGGC
Organism: Marinobacter excellens LAMA 842; assembly: GCF_001574445.1. Classification (NCBI taxonomy): domain Bacteria; kingdom Pseudomonadati; phylum Pseudomonadota; class Gammaproteobacteria; order Pseudomonadales; family Marinobacteraceae; genus Marinobacter; species Marinobacter excellens. The sequence continues at coordinate 49,267 of NZ_LOCO01000003.1, read as the reverse complement.
CCGGCATTTTGCGCCTCGTTTCCGCAAAGCAGGGATGGGCGCGCTGGTGTTTGTCGGCTCCACCTTTGGCAGTATCGGATTTCCCGGCTACACCGCCTATTGCGCCAGCAAGTTCGGCCTGCGCGGCTTCAGCGAAGCCCTGCGCCGGGAGCTGGCGGATACCCCGGTACAGGTGGTGTATGTGGCGCCCAGAGCCACCGCCACAGCCATGAACCCGGCGCCGGTGAACGAGCTGAACCGTGCCCTGGGCAATGCCATGGACGCACCGGAAGCCGTCGCAGCCCAGATTCTTCAAGCCATGGAAAAAGATGAGCGCCGGCGTTTTCTAGGCTGGCCGGAAAAACTGTTTGTGGTACTCAACGGCATCCTGCCGAAGATTGTGGATAAAGCCATGTTGAAACAACTGCCGGTAATCCGGCGCTTTCTGGATTCAGGAGTGGTGTGATGAAGTGGATGATTCTGGTGCTGGTCTCTGTGGCGGCTATGCCACTGTGGGCGCAGGATGTTGAAATTGAGCTGGCGCAAATCCAGCAGCGCTGGGCTGAAATTCAATATCAGGTTCAGGACAGGGACAAAGAGAAAGCATTCGAGAAGCTGGCCGCTGAGGCCGAAGCCTTTGTTGGCCGCTACCCGGGCCGTGCCGAACCGCTGATCTGGCAGGGTATTGTGCTCAGCACCTACGCCGGTGCCAAAGGCGGCCTCGGCGCCCTCGGGCTGGTAAAGCAAGCCCGGGCCTCACTGGAAGCGGCCCTCGACATCGACCCGGAGGCGTTGGATGGCTCCGCTTACACGTCGCTCGGCAGTCTGTACTATCAGGTGCCGGGCTGGCCGCTGGGGTTCGGGGATGATGGCAAGGCGCGGAAGTACCTGCAAAAGTCGCTGGCCATCAATCCCGACGGTATTGATGCCAATTACTTCTTCGGGGATTTTCTGCTGGATCAGGGCGAGCCCCAACGTGCCCGTATTTATCTTGAAAAAGTGTTGGCGGCACCCGACAGGCCAGGCCGCGCGGTGGCTGACCAGGGGCGCCGGGCAGAGGCGCAGGCTCGCCTGAATAATCTGTGATTGCTGGTCGCCGCGCCTGTCTGGCTGGGCTACACTCGTCATTACGTAAGAGTGCAAATGCTAGGGAGACAGGTCATTCATGGCGAGCAATTATGGGGCAGGCCAGCCAGACCGAATGCCGGCTCATTTCTTCCGGAAATTGGCATCAGGAGTTCCGGGAATCCTGTTTACCTATTGGCTCAGCCCGGATGGTCAGTCCCACCGTTACCCCTATGTCAGTGATCAGGTACAGGACCTGTTCGGCATTGAACCCGCCCTGCTTAACGAAGACGCCAGAGCAGTATTCTCGGTAATTCACCCGGAGGACGCGACCGGGGTGGCCAACAGTATTGTGCACTCGGCGCAGACTCTGGAGCCCTGGTGTTACCGGGCGCGTCTGAAGTTGCTGGATGGCCAGTATCAGTGGTTTGAGGCCCATTCGGTGCCGGAGCGCCAACCCGATGGCAGTACCATCTGGTATGGTCAGTTCCACAACATCCAGCACTACAAAGAACTGGAGCAGATCCTGCGGGACAGCGAAGCGGAGTTCCAGTTTCAGGCGGGTTTTCAGAAGCTGATTGCCCGGTTGTCCGGAGAATTTATCCAGCTCGGATTTGGTTCGATCGACGAGTGCATCGACGAGTTACTCCGCTCCATTGGTGGTTTTTTTGGCATTGATCGAGCCTATGTCTATGGGTTTTCGCAAGATCACCTGACGATGACCAATACCCACGAATGGTGTGCGCCGGGGGTGGCTTCCCTGATGGCGGATCAGCAAAGCGTGGCCATTCAGGAATTCCAGTGGTGGCAAGCGCAAATCAACGCGATGAAAAATCTGAATCAGGTGGTTTTTATCGAAGACGTCAAGCGGTTGCCGCCCGAGGCCAACAACGAGCGTGCCCTGTTGGAGTCGCAGGGCGTGAGTTCCATGTTCTGCGTCCCAATCTGGATACGTGGCCAGGTCATGGGCTTTTTTGGCGTTGATTCGTTATCGCATCGATCTTGGCGGCAGGATATGGCAGACCTTCTGATCATTGTCTCCGGGCTTTTGTCCGGTGCCCTTGAGCGCAATCGTCTGGAGGAAGATTTGCTGAACCAGTCGATTCGTGACCCTCTCACCGGCCTTCACAACCGTCGCTACTTAATGCCCAGGCTGGATGAGGTGCTGGCTACCTGCAGTCGTCATGGTGAACGTTTTTGCCTGGCGATGTTTGACATCGATCATTTTAAACGGATTAACGATAACCTGGGCCACCTGGCCGGGGACCAGGTGTTGGTGCGATTTGCCGAACTGCTTCTCGCGAACACGCGGAATACCGATGTGGTTTCCCGATACGGTGGCGAGGAATTTCTCGTAGTTTTCACCGAATTGGCGGATGCGAATGTTCAGCCATTGGTGGAGCGAATCATGCACGCCGTCAGGGCGGAAAAGTTTGTGATTGGTGGTGAGACTTTCGGGATCACGGTAAGTGCTGGTTCTGTCTGTGTGGCGGAGCTTACCGAGGAACCGGTCAGCCCCCACGCATTGATTGGGCTTGCGGACCAGCGGTTGTACCAGGCCAAGCAGGGTGGTCGGGACTGCCTGGTCGATGCATCGGGATTATCACGCATATAAGGAAACAGCATTTCACCTCATATATCCATTTGGTATATTCTTAGATCATAAGATTAGTGATCGGCAGATCTCAGAGGTGAATACCATGACACAGCCCATCGTTCAGCATTTTTTCGACGAGCCCACCAACACGTTCAGTTACGTGGTGCGTGACCCTGACAGCCAGGCTTGCGCCATCCTCGATTCCGTGCTGGATTTCGACTACGCCGCAGGCCGTACCGACGTGCGTTCGGCTGACGACATTATTCAGTACGTTCGCGCCAACAACCTGACCGTAGAGTGGATTCTGGAAACCCACGTGCACGCCGATCATCTTTCGGCTGCCCCGTACTTGCACGAGAAACTGGGTGGCAAGACAGGTATTGGCGCGAAAATCGTCGATGTTCAGGAAATCTTTGGCAAAGCGTTCAATGCCGGCACGGAGTTCGCTCGTGACGGCAGCCAGTTTGACCAGCTGTTCGAAGAGGGAGATACCTTCGCCATCGGCAACCTTGAAGGTCGGGTTTTGCATACCCCGGGCCACACTCCCGCTTGCCTGACCTATGTGATTGGCGACGCCGCTTTCGTTGGCGACACCCTGTTTATGCCGGATTACGGCACCGCTCGCTGCGACTTCCCGGGTGGTGATGCCCGTACCCTGTACCGGTCAATCCAGAAGGTACTGTCGTTGCCGGCCGAGACCCGGATTTTCCTGTGCCACGATTACAAGGCGCCTGGTCGCGATGAGTACCATCACATGACCACGGTCGCGGAACAGCGCGAGGCCAACGTGCATGTGCATGAGGGAATTTCAGAGGACGAATTTGTCAGAATGCGCACCGAGCGTGATGCCACTCTGGACATGCCCCGGCTCATCCTGCCTTCGGTGCAGGTGAACATGCGCGCCGGTCACATGCCGCCGGCTGAGGATAACGGCCAGGTGTACCTGAAAGTTCCGGTTAACCGGTTCTGAGCCCGGCATGAACCTCAAACATTACCTGCCTGTTCTGCAATGGGCGCCAAAGTACAGCCGTGATCAGGCGACCAGTGATCTGGTCGCGGCGGTGATTGTGACCGTCATGCTGATTCCCCAGTCGCTGGCTTACGCTTTGCTGGCGGGGTTGCCGGCGCAGGTCGGGCTGTACGCCAGTATTCTGCCGCTGGTGGTGTATGCGGTGTTCGGCACCAGCAGGACCTTGTCGGTGGGCCCGGTGGCGGTGGTCTCGTTGATGACGGCGGCGGCCCTGGCGCCGCTGGCGGACATGGGAACACCGGAGTACATTGCCGGTGCCGTATTGATTGCGGTGATGTCCGGCCTGATGCTGACGGTGATGGGCATCCTGCGGCTTGGCTTCCTGGCGAATTTCCTCAGCCATCCGGTCATCTCCGGTTTTATTACGGCCTCGGGTATCGTGATTGCGGCGAGTCAGCTCAAACACGTGTTTGGAATCCAGGCCTCGGGCCATAACCTGTGGGAAATTGCGGGCTCCTTGCTGGCATCCCTGCCGGAAACCAACATACCTACCTTGCTGGTGGGGGTTGGCGCGCTGGCATTCCTGCTGTGGTCCCGAGAATTTCTGAAGCCATTGCTGGTCCGGCTGGGCCTGGCCAACAGAAGCGCAGATATCATCACCAAAACCGCTCCGATTCTGGCGGTGGTGGTGACCACGCTGATTGCCTGGTGGCTGAATCTGGACGAAAAAGGCGTTCGCCTGGTGGGCGAGGTTCCGGCAGGATTGCCCTCATTTACCATGCCCACACTGGATATGGCGATCTGGTCGCAGTTGGCGGTCAGTGCCCTGCTGATCAGTGTGGTTGGGTTTGTGGAATCGGTGTCGGTGGGCCAGACCCTGGCGGCGAAACGGCGCCAGAGAATCGATCCGGATCAGGAGTTGATCGGCCTGGGCACTGCGAACCTGGGCTCCGGGCTCTCCGGTGGGATGCCGGTGACCGGAGGCTTTTCCCGTTCGGTGGTGAACTTTGATGCCGGCGCGGAAACTCCGGCGGCCGGTGCTTATACGGCGGTCGGCATTGCCCTGGCCACGTTGTTCCTGACCCCGGCCATCGCCTGGCTGCCCCAGGCCACGTTGGCGGCCACGATCATCGTGGCGGTTGCCACGCTGATCGACCTGCCAGCGCTGGGCCGCACCTTCCGGTATTCACGGACGGATTTCGGCGCCATGCTGGCAACCATTGTGCTGACTCTGGTTCACAGCGTTGAGGCGGGAATCATTGCCGGTGTTGCCCTGTCGATCGGTCTGTTTCTGTACCGCACCAGCCGACCCCACAGTGCCGTGGTGGGCCGGGTGCCGGGCACTGAACACTTCCGGAACATTCTGCGCCACGACGTGGAACTGTGCCCGAAAGTGACCTTTTTGCGGGTGGATGAAAGCCTCTACTTTGCCAATGCCCGCTTCCTTGAAGAGCGAGTGATGGATCTGGTCACCCGGGAACCGGAGCTGACCGACCTGGTGCTGGTCTGCCCGGCGGTGAACCTGGTGGATGCGTCGGCCCTGGAGAGCCTGGAAGCCATCAATGAGCGGCTGACCGATGCCGGGGTGCGGTTGCACCTGTCGGAGGTGAAAGGCCCGGTGATGGACCGGCTGAAGGGTACCGAGCTTATCCGGCACCTCGGTGGTAACGTCTATCTGAGCACTTATGAGGCCTGGCAGTCCCTGACCGGGCGTACTGCCCTGGAGTGACCGGGGTCAAGTGATCCCATTGACCGGCCGGGGGGTATCAGTAAACACTGCCCCGCGCATCCGATGCTTTGGTAACCGGTGACTTTGATGGGAATGACAGAAAATCTGCTTTCAACCAGCCAGTGGTTGCTGACCGCGTCGATTTTTGTGCTGGTGTTGCTGGCAGCTTTGCGCTCAGTGGATTGGCAGGCGCTGAGGAAAGATAACGCCACCCAGCACTCGCTGTTTGGTGCGGCGGTGGTGTTGGGCTTTGTCTGGCAGTTACGGGCGGGCATCTCGCCCGGGCTGGCTATCCACATTTTTGGCATCACCGTGATCACCCTGATGCTTGGCTGGGCGTTGGCCGTTATCAGCGGTCTGTTAGCGCTGGTGATCACCGTTATTACCGGCCGCGAGCCTCTGGTGATGTTTGCCGCCAACGGCCTGGTGACGGTGATGGTGCCGGCTCTGGTTACCCACGCCATCATGCTGTGGGAGCGGCGCAGGGATTTCCGCAACTTCTTTGCCTACATTTTCTTTTGCGGTTTTTTTGGTGCCGGGCTGTCGGTGGCCGCAGCCGGTGTTCTGATGTGTCTGATGCTGTGGTCCAGCGGCGTTTATACCTTCGAGACCCTGGTGCACGAATACCTGCGCTACCTGCCACTGTTCATGATTCCGGAAGGCTTTGTGAACGGCGTTTTTGTGACCGGCCTGATGGTGTTTCACCCAGACCGGCTCAGCACCCTGGATCAGCGACGATACCGGTAACGCCCGGTCAGATGCCTCCGCCCTGGACGGAGGTTTGTTCATGTTTGCCCAGGCTGTGATGTCGGCTCACCTGATCGCGCCACTGTGCCAGCCAGGGCAGCAAGGCCTTCGCTTGCATTGGGCGGGCGATGCCATAACCCTGAATCAGATTGCACCCCATGTCCCTCAAGGCGCGAGCATGTTCCATGGTTTCCACGCCTTCAGCAAGAACCGGGTGGTCGAAGCGTTGCGCAAGGAAAATCACGCTCTCCACAATCGCGCGGTCACTGGCATCGGTGAGCATGTTGCGGACGAAACTTTGGTCGATCTTGATCACATCCACCGGCAGGGTGCGCAGGTAAGTTAATGACGAGAAACCGGTACCGAAGTCGTCCAGTGCCACCTGTAACCCCAGGGACTGGCAGCGAGCCAACACATTGCTCGCGCGCTTGGTGTCTTCCAGCGCGGTGGATTCCAGAACCTCCAGGGTGATTTGCCCGGGGCGCACATCCGGATGGCTGTGCAAGTAGCTTTCCAGGTAATCGGCAAAACTGCGGTCCATCAGGTGAGGTGCGCTGATGTTGATGCTGACGGCGAGCGATTCGTCCGCCTCATGCCACAGATTCATCTGATGGATGGCTTCCTTGAGTACCCACTGGCCCAGCGGAATCTCCAGATGGCTGTTGGCGACAGCTGGCAAGAACTCACCGGGGCCAAGCATTCCTTTGTCCGGATGATTCCAGCGAATCAGCGCCTCAAACGCGATCACCTGGTAGTCGACCATCCGAACCTGGGGCTGGAAATAGAGTTCAAACTCTTCGTTCTCCAGCGCCTGGGAAATCTGCATCAGTTGGTCCCGGCGCTGCCGACGATGAGCGTCCAGGCCCGGGTCGAAGATGTGGAACTGGTTTCGGCCTTTCTCCTTGGCGGCATACATGGCCTGGTCTGCGTGGCGAATCAGGCCCTCTGCATCGGTGTCGTCATCCGGATAGAGTGTAACGCCCAGGCTGGCGGTAAGGGAGATGGTCTGGTTGGCGATCTGCAGGGGCTCGCTGACACTGGAGAGAATGCGGGAATACACCGGTTCGGCGTTGTCGCTCTGCAGCAACAGCACGAACTCATCGCCGCCGATGCGGGCGATGGTGTCGCCACTGCGCAGGGCGCGGGTCAGGCGCTCGGCGGTTGCCCGCAGCGCCTGGTCGCCGATGTCATGGCCCAGCTGGTCGTTAATGGTTTTAAAGCCATCCAGGTCCAGGTAGCAGATGGACAGCACCCGCTTCTGACGGTCCGCGTGGGTGCGGGCCGAGCGAAGACGCTCTTCCAACAGTTGCCGGTTGGGCAGCCCGGTCAGCTCGTCATAGTTGGCGGCGCGGTCCAGTTCCTTAGCATGATTTTTCAGAGCAGTGATATCTGAGAACGCGGCCACATGGTAGAAACGCCCCGGCTCTTCAAGGTGAACGCGGCTGATCGACAGCAGCTCTGCATATTCTTCCCCGCTTTTCCGGCGGTTCCAGATTTCGCCTCGCCAGTGATCGGTCTTCTCAATCGACGTCCACATGGACTGGTAGTATTCGCGGGAGTGGCGACCGGAGCTGAGGATGGAAGGATTCAATCCAAGTACTTCCGGGCGACTGTATCCGGTGATACGGGAGAAAGCCGGGTTGACGTCGATAATCCGATTGAAGTGATCAGTAATGACAATGGCTTCGTGGCTCCGATCAAACACGCTGGCGGCGATGCGCAGGCCGCGTTCACTATTCTTCCGGTCGGATATATTGGTCTGAATGACTACGAAGCCGGGCTCGACACCCTCGCTTTCGCCAACAGGCATACAGTAGGTGTGTACCCAGTAGGGCGTGCCATCCGCCGAATAATTGAGAACGTCTTCCTCGAACACTTCGCCACGGAACAGGTGTTGGCGAATACGGCGGACGGTCTCGGTGTCGGTGTCCGGCCCGTAGAGGAGTTCGCCGGGGTTCTTTCCAACTATGGTGTCGAGGTGAAAGCCGGTATGACGTTCGAAAGCGGCATTCACCCATTCGATGCGACCACCAGCATCCAGAATGAGCACCAGATTGCGGGTGGCAGAGGCCACCAGTGCCAGGCGCTTGGGGTCAATATCCGGTGATGTATTGTTGGAATCAGGGGCATTCGACATGTGTCGGGTGTTCCGGGTAACGGTGGCTTGGGTGTTTCTCTCCTCCCTGTGAGAGGGTGTGTCCGTTTATTGCAATCTCACAACGGGGCACGATGCTAGCCTATCTGGCCCGTTAAGACATTGGACCAAAGCGGTGTATGGTTGACGGAAGTCAATTTTCGGAAACATTCCTTGGCGGTGTCAGGCGGCAAGGACGTATCAGCGCCAGCGGGAGTGTTTTTGCAATTTGCGTTGCAGGGTCCGCCGGTGCATGTTCAGGGCCCGGGCGGTGGCGGAAATGTTGCCATCGTGTTCGTTCAGCACGCGCTGGATGTGTTCCCATTCCATTTCTTCCACAGACGGCGGTTCGGGCCTCAGGTCCGGTGGTGCGTCCAGCGGTTCAAAGCCATTCATCAACTGGTTCACGGTAACCGGCTTGCACAGGTAGTTGGCGGCGCCGCGGCGCATGGCTTCCACCGCCGTGGCAATACTGCCGTAACCAGTCAGCACCAGTACGTCCAGATCTGGCTTCTGCTCGAGAAGTTCCGGCAACAGTTGCAGGCCACTTTCCCCGGCCAGGTTGAGATCCAGAACACACCGGTTCACCGGCCTGGCACGGATGGCCTCCAGAGCGCTGTCAGCATCGCTGGCGCAGAGTGTTTCGATGCCCTGGCGAGACAGGGATCGGGCCAGCACCTGGAGAAACGCCTGGTCATCGTCGACCAGCAGCCAGAGTTCCTGAGTCGTCATGGTTGTATCTCCCCGCCTAGGGGCTGGGAAACCGGTAAATCGATCACCATGGTGGTGCCTGTTTCACTGGCCTTGGCCCGGAGATTGCCGCCAAGCCTCTGGATCGTGGCATTGGAAAGGAACAACCCAACCCCAAGACCATGGTGGGAGTCGACAATGTCCTCACCCGGCGTGCCCTGCAGAGCCGTTTCCAGGCCGTCACCCTGGTCCTCGACAACCACCTCCACCCGACCGGATTCCGACAACTGACTTCTGACGGCGACCCAGGACGGGCTCGCTGTCAGGGCATTTGCCAGCAGGTTGAGCACCGCCTGGTCCAGAGTGGCATCCACGGCCACCGAGACGTCGGGGTGGGCGCCTGGCCATTGAATCGGCCCTGACGGCCATAACAGCGTGGCCGACTCCCTCAGCCTGGCGAGCCAGTCTTTGACCGTCAGTATTTCCAGTTGCGCTGTGCGGGCTTCAATCGCCGCCTTGGTTAGTTGCTGCAAATGCTGGCTGCACAGGTTCAACTGCTGACCCATCAGGTCGAGATCTTCCGTCAGAGCCACGGAGGCCTGGCCTTCGGTGTGGGAACGGATTTCGTCCAGTAACAGGGTCATGGTATTCAGCGGGGTACCTAGCCGGTGGGCAACGGCGGCCGAAGACAGACCGAGGGCGATGATCTGTTCATCCCGCAAACGGTTTTCCCGGAATTGCGAAAGCTGGGACTGTTGCAGTCTTAGCCTGCGGGATAGGGTGCCAACCACCAGTAGCAGAATGGCGGCGGTCAGGGCAAAGGTCACCCACATGCCCACCAGATGCAGCCTGGCCAGGTCTGCCGAGTGGTGATCATGCATAACCGGGGTGTGCCAGAGCACCAGCGCTGTATACACCGCAACGCCGGTGACGGTAAGGACAATGCTCTGGCGGCTGGGGACCAGAATGATGGCGACGGCAATGGGCAGCAGCAGCAAGGACACCAGGGGGTTGGTGTAGCCGCCGGTGAAATACAGCCACCAGCCGATCAGGAACAGATCTGTGGCCAGGGTCAGGCTGACCGGTGCGAACGTTTCGGGGGGCCTACGGCTGAACCACAGCCAGGCCAGCGTGGCCAGAACGGCATAAAGCAGGCTGAGGATCAGGGCCTCGGCCCGGTGGGCCAGTGTTACGGTGGTTTCGGCAACAGCGATCGCGACCAGTTGCGTGGCAATAATGGCCAGCCGCATACCCAGAAGATAACGGGCAGCCTGGCGAAAACCGGTTTGAGAGTGTGTGAGCCATTCCATAGACGGCATTCTAGCAGCATGCCATCGGCCATGGTGGTGAAAACGGCGTTTGTTTGCGACGGGTCAATCGGTGAAATAACAGACCAGTTGCTGGCGCACCACATCACCGGTCAGTTGCAGGTGTTGCGCCTGCAGATCATGCACCTGAACCGCACGGTTGACCGCAGATTCGGTGCTGGTGGGCGTCGGGGCCCCGGGCAGGCGTTCAGGGTGATATCGGCAATGCTGGATGTCGGGAAACAGCGCCGCGTAGGCGATGCCGGTTTCTACCAGGTCCTGGAAAAAGTGAGAACCGTAGGACAGGTCTGGCACCATCTCGCCGGCCTTTTCTGAGACCTCGACCAGGGCGGCGACCCCGGCAATGTCCGCAAAGCGAACCGGAACGCCAAGATCCGGGCTGCTGGTGCCCCAGCGGCCCGGGCCGATCAGCAGGGTGGGCACACCGGATGCGCGGACAGCTTCGCCGACACGGCGGGCAACGTCATAGCGCTGGCTGGTGGACAGCCCGGCGTAGACCGACGCGTCGACCCGGATCACCCGTTCGATGGCCAGGTTGATGTTGCCGCCCATGAAGTGGCCCTGGGTTCTGAACAGTAGCTTACGCTCAGGCAAGTCGCCGGGCAGAGCCACCGGCCCGGTCTCGCCGATGGTCGCCAGCGGGCGGCATTGCACCAGGTTGAAGGCGGGGTTGCCCTGTTGGTCCAGGTGCAGGGTGAATTCCACATCCACCGGGTGCCGGTAGCCCGCTTCCAGGGTTTGCAGCAGATGCGACAGCCGGCTGATAAACGGAGTGCGCTGCACCAAAGGGCGGAAGGTCAGCCGCCACACCGGGCCTTGCAAGCCAATCTGCTCGGCCCGGGTACTGGCCGCCCGATCCACCTCGGCCAGGTGATCCATGGGCAGATCGTTGGTGGTTTCCAGCAACTGGCTCAGGGGCCGGGTGTCGAGCTTTCCATCCTGTAGGTCCAGCAAATCCACCAGGTGCTGGGAATACCGGTAGCTTTCGTCCTGGTTGCGGAACGGCTGGCGCATGGGATGGTCCAGCGCCATCACGCAGGCGTGATCGCCTTCAATGCGGTCAACCGCCCGGGTGCCCAGGCCCATCACCAGCCGGACCATCCCCGCTTCCGGGTCCATGCTGCTGTCCCAGGCGAAGGTGTTGCGCGACACCCCTACCCCGGCGGCATCGGGCAGGTAATAGCGACCATGAAACCGCCCGTTGACCCGCTGGATCAGCAGCGCCATGGGCTCTTCCCGCTGGTCCAGGCCCCGCTGTTTGCGGTACACCAGGGCATCTTCACTCATGGATGACGCGTACACCTGGCGGATTGCGTCTTCCAGTGCCGACAGCCGTTGTTCCGGTGCCCCCTGGTTGACCAGGAACACGCTGTCGTATTTACCGGCAAAAGCATTGCCAAAGCCGTCTTCCTGCAGGCTCGACGAGCGCACCAGGATAGGGTACTGGCCGTAATGGTCCAGCAGTCGCTCCAGCTCGGCCTGTATCTCGTGGGGAAACTTGCCGGCCAGGATCGCGGCTCTGAGCGCGGGCGCCTCACTCAGGTAACCCTCCCCGGAGCGTTGCCGCATGATCGCCGGCCAGAGCCCGTTATGGACCAGGAAAGCGTAATAGGCGTCGGTGCCCAGATAACTGGAATCGTGGGGCTCCAGCTGGCTTTGCCATGGCTCGGTGGCGTCTTTTAACAGAATGTTGCGGGCAATCAGCATGCCGGTGGCCTTGCCGCCGATATAGCCGCTGCCGACCAGGCGGCTGCGAATGCCCAGCAGGTCCTCCAGCGACAGGTAACGCCGTGCCAGTTCCAGTATCCGGGAATCGCGGCTGATCATTACCTGCAGTACTTGCTCCTGCAGGTCGTCGATACAGTCGGTGTCCTGGTCGGACAAAGCCCTGCTGGCTTCCTGGAACAATCGGTCCCAATAGTCCAGCAGGGGCTGGCGGTGCAGGTGTTCAAGCTCCAGGCTGGCTTGCAGTCGGGTGGCATCACTGCTGTCGGTTATGGGTTGAAACTGTCCATCATGCTCCCGGTGCGGCAGAAACATGGTGGGCGATTGCCGCCGCCAGGCCTTGATCGGATGAATCTGCACGTCATCGCCGTGGCGATGCACATCAATCATCACCTGGGTGGTCTGGCGAATCCGGTCCAGGGTCATCCGGGAGTGTCTTTCCGGGTGCAGGGCAAACCAGGCCACGGTGTCCAGTTCAAACAGAAACGGGCACACCACCCGGAAGAAATTACCGACCATGGCATCGGTTGCCCAGGCGTTGAGCAGCTCGCTCAGGCTGTCGCAGACATAAAAGGCGCCACGGCCATGCTGTTCGATCAGGTGCCAGACTCGACTGGTAAAGCTTTCAAAGCCACCGAGGGCGTCGATGGTGATGGTTCGAACCGACGGGTGGTCCCGGATAATCGGGGCATGGTCACCAAAGCGAAGGTAGATAATCTGCCGGCCGGCGTCAGAAGCGGCGTCTACGAAGGGAAGAACAAATCGGCGATAGTCGTCCAGGTCGGAAACCCGCCAGACCACGTTATCGCCGATTCGAAGGCCATCCAGAACCTCATCCAGCCCACTCAGGCCGGTGGAAACCCGGTCATCAGGCTGGAGAGGTTCGTTGCTGATCATGGCCGGATCAGATCACACCCATGGCGTTCATCGCCTTGGCAACGCGCAGGAAGCCATTGATATTGGCGCCCAGCACGTAGTTGCCCTCGGCACCGAACTCGGCGGCGGTCTCGTAGCAGTTCTTGTGGATATCGATCATGATCTCCTCAAGGCGCTTCTGGGTGTAATCGAAGGTCCAGGAGTCGCGGCTGGCGTTCTGCTGCATTTCCAGGGCGGACGTGGCAACACCGCCGGCGTTGGCGGCCTTGCCAGGGCCATAGGCAATCTTGGCATCCTGAAACACGATAATGCCTTCAGGCGTGGTCGGCATATTGGCGCCTTCGGCCACGGCAACACAGCCGTTTTCGACCAGCATCTTGGCGTCTTTGCCGTTCAGCTCGTTCTGGGTTGCGCAGGGCAGCGCCACATCGCAAGGCACGCTCCAGATGTTGCCGTCTTCCACATACTTGGCGTCTTTGTGGTATTCAGTGTAGGCGCTGATCCGGCGACGCTCCACTTCCTTGATGCGCTTCAGGGTCTGCAGGTCGATGCCCTTCTCATGGACGATCATGCCCTGGGAATCGGAGCAGGCAATGACCTTGGCGCCCAGCTCGTGGGCTTTCTCGATGGCGTAAATGGCCACGTTGCCGGAACCGGAAACCACCACGGTTTTGCCTTCCAGCGAGTCACCACGGGCTTTCAGCATTTCGTGGGTGAAGAACACCGTGCCGTAACCGGTGGCTTCAGTACGGGCGCGGCTGCCGCCCCAGTCCAGGCCCTTGCCGGTAAACACGCCGGACTCGTAACGGTTGGTGATGCGCTTGTACTGGCCGAACAGGTAACCGATTTCACGACCACCTACGCCGATATCGCCGGCAGGTACGTCGGTGTACTCGCCCAGGTGGCGGTACAGCTCGGTCATCATGCTCTGGCAGAAACGCATGATTTCGTCGTCGGACTTGCCCTTGGGGTCAAAGTCACTGCCGCCTTTACCGCCGCCAATGGGCAGGCCGGTCAGGGCGTTCTTGAAAATCTGTTCAAAGCCCAGGAACTTGATGATGCCGAGGTACACGGACGGGTGGAAGCGCATGCCACCTTTATAGGGCCCCAGGGCGCTGTTGAATTCGACGCGGAAGGCGCGGTTGATATGAATCTCGCCGCTGTCGTCCTGCCAGGGCACACGGAAGATGATCTGGCGCTCGGGCTCACAGATACGCTGGATGATCTTCTTGTCGGCAAACTCCGGGTACTTCACCAGAACCGGCCCGAGGGTTTCCAGAACTTCGTGAACCGCCTGGTGGAATTCACTCTCACCCGGGTTGCGGTGCAGCACGTCCTGGAAAATCGGTTCGAGTTTTTCGTCGAGTTTAACTGTCATGGCAAGGCCCTCGGAATACGCGTATTGAAAACCGCAAAAATGCGGATGCCCAAAAAAAGGGCAGTGATTGCACCACATTGGCGCGTTAGTTGGCAAGTCGGTCGCGCAAAATTTATTCACCCTTTGCCTTCCGGGATACCTCCTTCGGGGTGCGGCATTGTGTCTCAAGCCAGCAATGCCCTCGCCCTTTAAAATTGCCAAAAATCATCATTCCCGCCGTTTGAAATGCGCTGTTAAAAGGAACGCCCTTCATGCTCAAGAAACGTCTGGCTCGCAGTATCAGCCTGGTGTTGGCTGGCTTTACCCTCACTCCCGCCGTTCACGCCCAGATGGAAGGAGAAGATTCGTTGCTGATACGGGTGACGGAGGGGCAATCTGCGGAGGCGGCAAGGCTTTCGGCTGCCGCGGTGCAGTCGGAGCCGGCACAGCGGTTGTCGGGCAGCGCGTCGGTGTCTCTGTCTCGAATGGGGGGGCGGGGGCTTGACCCGGTGATTCGAGGTCAGAACGAGGAACGGGTAGACGTGCTGCTGGATGGCATGCGGGTTGAAGGTGCCTGCCCAAGCCGGATGGACCCGCCCACCAGTCGATTGAGTACCTCGCTGGCACCGGTGCTGGAAGTGCGCACCAGTAATCGCACCCTGCGTTGGGGGCCGATTGCCGGGGGGCAGGTAGTGGCGACCACGGCGGCTCCGGAATTCGCGGATGACAACCTGACCACCGGGCACCTGACTCTGGGTGGTGCAGACAATGGTGATGGCAAGTTAATGAATGGCAGTGTAGCTGTTGGCAGTAAAGCCTCCTACCTGCGGATGGCCGCCGGCTATGACGAAGCCAACGATTATGAGGACGGCGACGGCAACAAGGTTCGCAGTTCCTATGAGAACACTGAGGGCCGGGTGGATGCTGCCTGGACCGCAGACAACGGCTTTTATATCAAAGGCCTGGTCAGCCGGCAGGAAGAGCGGGATGTGAAGTTCCCGGGCCGTGGCATGGATGCGCCAAAAACCGATACTGACCTCTATCGGATGGAAATCGGCGCACCGGTGGCCGAGGGTGGCTGGAGCCTGATGGCCTGGCAGGCAGACGTGGACCATGTGATGGATAACTTCAGCCTGCGGGAGTCTGCCATGAAAATGCAGACCGACTCGCAAACCCGCACCCAGGGTGCCCGTCTGGTGCTGGACCAGACCATCAACTTTACCAAAGACATCGCCATTGGTTTGGACGTGGAACGTAATGAGTGGGATGCCACCATGTACAACGGCATGAATCTGGACAACCCGGCGTCGTTGATGTGGCCGGGTGTGGAGCGGGACCGTGTTGGTGTCTTCGTGGAGGCATTTCACCGGATTCGGGTCAATACCCGCCTGGGTGCCGGTATCCGCTATGACCGGGTTGAAATGGATGCCACCCGCGCCGGAGACAGCTTCCGGATGATGCCCGGGGCGCCCATGACCATGACCCCGGCGATGCTGTATATGAGCGCCTATGGAGTCACGGACACCAAGGCCGACGATAACAATGTCAGCGGCTTTATCACCGGCGAGTGGCGTTTGTCTCCGGCCAACACTCTGGAAGCCACCGCTTCCCACAGTGTTCGTTCCCCCAGCGTGAACGAGCGCTACGTTGCCCAGAGAACGATGCGAGGCTCCTGGATTGGTAATCCGGATCTGGAAACCGAAAAGCACAACAAGCTGGAAGTGAGCCTGTCTGGCCGTGATGGCAACTGGAGCTGGCGCCCGGCGGTCTGGGTAGACCAGGTGGAAGATTATGTTTATCGATTTGATACCCGCAATCCCGATGGCACGGTGGATACCCGGTACGCCAACATAGATGCCCGGTTACTGGGTGTGGAAGGTCTGGTTGGCTGGAGCAACGGCACCTGGAGTACCAGCAGCAAACTCGCCTCCGTTCGCGGTGAGAACCGGGATGCCGACAAGGCGTTGCCTCGCATTCCGCCAGTTCAGTTTATCCAGACCCTCGGGTGGCAGCATCAGGGCCATACCATCGAAGCGGAATGGCAACTGGCGCGCCGGCAGGACCGGGTAGATCTGGAGTCCGGCCTGGACCCAAGCACCTCTCCGGGCTATGGCGTTATTAATCTCTCTGGCACCCATCCATTGATGGCGAACCTGAGCTTCACTTGGGCACTGGATAATCTGTTTGATAACACCTGGGCGTATCATGTCAGCAAGGACAACCTGGCAGACAGCGGTGTGTTCAGGGTTAATGAACCTGGTCGTACCGTACGCGCCGCGCTGACCGCGCGTTGGTGACATCGATTATGGCGGTTGCCCGCTTCTCATAGCCGGCGGGTGATCTTGTGCCCCGGGCAGACAGCCAGTCTGCCCGGGGCCTTTTTTTGAGGAGGTGGTCCGGGATTCGGAATGGCTGGACGAATGTGGCTAGAATGAAAGCGCTTTCGTTTTTAAAGTCATCGGATTATCAGGTTTGTTATGAGTCATCGACCCGGCTGGGTGTTCTACTGTTCTTTCGTGCTGCTGGTTTTGTTTGTGGTGGCCGGGGGCCTGATGCCCGCCGAGTTGTTACGCTATGCCAATGAGGCACTGGATTTCACCACCCTGCATTTTGGCTGGCTGTATCTGTTTGCCACTTCTGGATTTCTGGTGTTCTGCATTGCCGTTGCTGCCGGTAATTACGGCAAGATTCGCCTGGGTGCCGATGGTGAGGCACCGGAGTTTTCCTATCTGACCTGGCTGGGCATGATCTTTTCCGCCGGTATGGGTGTTGGCCTGGTGTTCTGGGCCGTGGCCGAGCCCATGAGCCATTTTGTGGCGCCCCCGTTTGACTCGGCTGAGCCCCGTGGCCCACAGGCCGCGAGCATGGCGATGCGGTATTCCTTGTTTCACTGGGGCTTTCACCAGTGGGCCAACTTTGCCCTGGTGGGTCTGGCCATTGCCTATGTGCGCTTCCGCCTGCAACGCCCCGGTTTGATCAGTGAAGCCTTCCGCTCCACTCTGGGTAACCGGGTGGACTCGGGTATCGGACATTCCATCAATATCCTCGCCGTTGTCTCCACCGTGTTCGGGGTGGCGACCACCCTAGGCCTGGGCGTCATCCAGATCAACAGTGGTTTGGGGGCGGTGGCCGGTACCGCGTTCGGCGTCACCCAACAACTGTTCATTCTGGCCGGCGTTGCGGTTGTGTTCCTGCTGTGTTCCCTGGCGCCACTGGAGAGCGGGATTCGCTATGTGAGTGATGCCAACATGCTGCTGGCGGCAGGGTTGCTGGTGTTCGTGTTCTTTATGGGCCCAACAGACTTCATTACCGCCGCCATGACCAATGCCATTGGTGACTATTTCGCCAACATGGTCGGCATGAGCCTGGTGATGACGCCCTACACCGGCGATGACTGGGTGGAGCGATGGACCATCTTCTACTGGGCCTGGGGGCTGTCCTGGGCACCCTTTGTCGGTAGTTTTATTGCCCGGATCTCCCGGGGCCGAACCATCCGGGAGTTCGTGTTCGGGGTGATTGGCATGCCGGTGTTGCTCAGTATTGTCTGGTTCTCCACCTTTGGCGGCTCCGCGTTGTATTTCGAACTGTTTGAGGGGGCCGCCCTGGGTGACGCCGTGCTGGCGGAGATGAGCTCGGCCCTGTTCGCCACCCTGAACTACCTGCCGGGCACTACCATTATTGGCGGCCTGATGCTGGTGCTGATCGTGCTGTTCGTTATTACTTCCGCCAACTCGGCTACCTTTGTGCTGGGTATGTTTACCAGTAAAGGGGTTCTGAACCCGAAACGCTGGTCCCGCTTGACCTGGGGCATAGTGCAGGTGTCGGTGGCCGGGGTACTGTTGCTCAGTGGCGGACTGGAAGCGCTCCAGACCATTTCAATACTGGCTGCCTTCCCGTTCATGGTGTTGATGATTTTTATGGCTGTTGCCCTGTTGAAATCACTGCGAAACGAGCAGCGGCAGATCGAGTTGCACGAGGCCATGACCAGAGAGCGCTTGCTGCGCCTGCTGGCAGAAAACGATCACCTTGGTGATGAGCGGGCTGGCTCTGAACCCGGGTTGAAGCCCGAGGAGCCCGGGAAAAACGAATGATCATCCGTTGAATGGTACCGGATGGATTTTCTGATGTTGGCTGACTGTCGGTTGTGGCTGTGAATATTTGTCGCACCCTGTTAACAATCCGAATACGGTAACGGGTTGTATAGTAACTTTGCGCGAAAGCGCGACTCAACCATCCTGAGCGTAGACACTACCCATGTACAAACGTTTTGTTCCTCTCCTGATTCTGGCCGCGGGTATTGCGGGCTTCATTGTGCTCAAGGCAACGCGCCCCGAGCCTGCCCAAGTGGCCGCCACCGAACGTAGCTGGCGGGTAGAGGTTCAGGTCGTGGCTCCTGCCACCGGAGTGCCTGTGTTGCCGTTGTACGGTGAAGTGGTGGCGCCTGACCAGCAAACGGTGGCTGCCACCATGGCTGGCCGCATTGCCGAGCGCCCGGCAGCGGAGGGTGCCCGGGTGAACCGTGGTGACCTTTTGTTGGCCCTGGACGAAGCAGACATTGAGCCGGCTCTTGCCCAGGCGCGGGCTCAGGTTCAGGATTTGCAGGCCCAGATCCGCTCGGAGCAGGTTCGCCATCGGAACGACCAGCGGGCTTTAGAAAGTGAACAGGCCATCGCCGACAACGCCCGCCGTCAGTTTGAACGGATTGAAGCCCTGGTGGGTCGGAACCTGGCTTCCCGGGAGAACCTGGAAGCGGCAACCGACGCCCTGGCCCGGGCGGAACTGACCGTCAGTACCCGGGAGCGGGCCATCGATGAACACCCGGCCCGGTTGCAAAGCTTGCAGGCCAGATTACTGCAAGCCACCGCTAACCTGACGGCCACAGAACGGGACGGTGACAGGGCCCGCGTCGTCGCGCCCTTTGATGGTGTGGTTACCAACGTGCAGGTGGCTGTGGGTGATCAGGTATCCCGCAATCAGTCGCTGTTGTCGATTTATCCGCTGGCCGGGCTCGAAGTGCGCGCCAGGGTGCCGGAAGTCTTCCAGCGGGAATTGATCGGGGCGCTGGAGCGGGGTGACACCCTCAACGCCTACAGCCGCAACCGGGAGCATCGGTTCACGTTAACCCGCTTTGCCGGGATTGCTGACCCCGCAGGCACCGAAGCGGTGTTGACGCTCGACGGGGCGCCGGCGGGCTTGAGGCCGGGTGCGCTGCTGCCGCTGACCCTTGAGCGACCCGCCCGGGAACAGGCGGTGGAAGTGCCATTCAGTGCCCTGTACGGCGCCGATAGCATCTATCTGATGACCGACGATCAGCGCATGCAGCGGGTGCAGGTGGAGCGCATCGGCGAGGCGATAGCCAGTAACGGCGAGCGTCGTTTGCTGATCGCCGGCGAGCAGCTTACGCCAGGCGCCCGCCTGATCATTACCCACCTCCCCAATGCCATGACCGGCCTGAAAGTTGAAGTGGCCGGTGACAACGGGGAGTCGTCAGAGTGAGGCGCAGGAAAGGCATTATCGGTTTCTTCGTCCACCACCGGGTAGCCGGCAATCTGGTTATGCTGGTGATGATTCTTGGTGGTGTGCTGGCCCTGAGCCGGATGAACATCCAGTTCTTTCCTACCTTTGCGTTGGATGTGGTCAGTGTGCGGGTGGTCTGGAGCGGTGCGTCTGCCGAGGACGTCGAACGGGGGATCACGGACCCTCTGGAGCAACGGCTCCGAAGTGTCGATGGCCTGAAGAAAATGACGTCTACCTCCGCTCAGGGCATCTCTTCCATCACCCTGGAATTCCATGAGGGCACCGATCCGATTCAGGCGGTGGACGACGTGCGCCAGCAGGTGGACGAGTTCAATAACCTGCCGGCTGACGCTGAAGAACCGCAGGTAGCCCGCATCGAACGTTATGAGCCGGTAGCCCGCCTGTTGATCTATGGCGACGTGGACCGCAGTGAACTGCGCAATCTGGTTTACCGGTTTGAAGACGAGCTGTTGGACCGGGGCATTGACCGCATCGCTATCCGTGGTTTACCGGAGCAGCAGATCAGTATCGATGTGCCGGCGGAACGGCTGGAAACCCTCGGTCTCTCGCTTGAACAGATTGCCGACCGGGTAGCCTCCCTGTCACGGGATTTGCCAGCGGGTATGATGGCGCAGCAGGACGCTACCCGGGAACTTCGCTCCATCGAGCAACGGCGCAGCCCGCAGGCCTTTGAAACCGTTCCGGTGCTCAGTGGTGACCGGGTGCGGATGCAGCTGGGCGATATCGCTATCATCCGCCAGGAAGCCCGTGACAACCAGACGGTGATGGAGAACCATGGCGTGCCTGCGGTGGAACTACAGCTGCAGCGCTCGGAAAACGGCAACTCTCTGGCCGCCGCCAAGGTGCTGGAAATTTGGCTGGAAGACACCCGGCCGGTGCTGCCGGATTCCATCAAAATGGAAGTGTATGACGAAACCTGGCAGCTGTTGCAGGATCGTATCTCCCTGTTGGTCAACAACGGCCTGGGTGGTCTGGTGCTGGTGGTGGGGTTGCTGTACCTGTTCCTGCCGGGGCGCGTGGCCATGTGGGTGGCGATCGGAATTCCCACCGCCTTTCTGGCCGCGCTGGCGGTGCTCTGGCTGATTGGTGGCTCCATCAACATGATTTCCCTGTTTGCCCTGATCATGGCGCTGGGGGTGATTGTGGATGACGCCATCGTGGTGGGTGAGGATGCCGATGCCCATGCGCGGATGGGCGAGGAATCCATTTATGCCTCCGAGGGTGCCGCCAAGCGCATGGTTTGGCCGGTGCTGGCATCGTCTCTGACCACGGTAGCGGCGTTTATGCCGTTGCTGGTGGTGGGGGGCGTGATTGGCAACATCCTGGGCGACATCCCCTTGGTGATGATCTGTGTCCTGATTGCCTCGCTGGTGGAGTGCTTCATTGTGCTGCCGGCGCACTTGCGCCACGCCTTCAAGCGTAAAACTGAAAAGGCGGGCCAGCCGGCGCCTGCAAAGCGTCAGCCAAACCCGGTCACTCGGCTTCGCAATGGCTTTGAGCGGCGGTTTGATGCTTTTCGCGATGGCCCGTTCCGGCGATTTTCTCGCTACAGCCTGAAGCATCGCGGCGTGACGGTGGCCAGCGCTCTGGCCCTGGCAATCCTCACCGTCGGTCTGCTGGCTGGCGGTCGTCTGGGCTTCAATTTTTTCCCGACACCGGAGCCCTCGGTGTTCTATGCCAACGCCAGTTTTGTCGCCGGTACCGATAAACGCGAGGTGGCGGATTTCATGCGCGAGATGCAGCGCACGCTGAATGAAACAGAGCAGGCGCTGGGTGGCAACCTGATTCTTCATGCGGTCACCACCTACGGTGCCACCCAGGGAGCCGAGGGCAGTTCCCGCAACGACGATGAGTTGGGCTCGATGCTGGTGGAACTGGTGCCGTCGGATCGGCGCGACGTCCGCAACCCGGAGTTCATTGAGCAATGGCGCAAGCGCCTTCCGTTACCCGCAGGGCTGGATTCGCTCAACATCAGTGAGCGCCAGTCCGGACCGCCGGGGCGGGATGTGAACATTCGCCTGACCGGCGACAGCGCCGATAACCTCAAACGCGCGGCCGACGAAGTGGCCCAGGCTCTCAGTACCCTGCCGGGCGTGCTGGATGTGGAAGACGACATGCCCTGGGGCCGGGAGCAGTTGATCTATCAGGTTAGCCCCTATGGTGAAGCCCTGGGCCTGACCACCGTGGATCTCGGGCGTCAGCTGCGGGCAGCCTTTGATGGCCGGATTGCCCAGATCTATCAGGACGGCCGTGACGAGATCGAAGTGCGGGTGCAGCTACCCCGCGATCAACGGGAGCGGTATTCCACCCTCGAGCAAATGACGGTGCGTATTCCGGATGGCCGATTCGTGCCGTTGACCCAGGTAATGAACCTGGACCACCGCCAGGGTTTCCAGGCCCTGCGCCATGCCGACGGCAAACTGGCGGTGGAGGTGACCTCGGCCCTGAATACCCGGGTGGCCACCACCGATCAGGTACTGGAAAGCCTGCAGGCCGGCGCCCTGCCGGATATCGCCAGTCGGTACGGTGTGCGTTACAGCTTTGAGGGGCGGTCTGCCGATCAGCGGGAGACCATGGATGACATGAAAACCGGGTTAATGATCGGGTTGGCGCTGATGTACGTGGTGCTGGCCTGGGTGTTTGCCTCCTGGAGTCTGCCGCTGATCGTAATGGCGATCATTCCCTTTGCCCTGGTGGGTGCCTTGTTGGGGCATTGGCTGATGGGGTTGCAGCTCACCATTCTGTCGTTGTTCGGGCTGTTTGGCTTGTCCGGTATTGTGGTCAACAACGCGATTATTCTGGTGTCGTTCTATAACCAGCAGCGCCAGAAAGGACTGGGTATTACCGATGCCCTCAATGAGGCGGCCGTGCAGCGGGTTCGAGCGGTACTGTTGACCTCCCTCACCACCATTGGTGGCTTGCTGCCGCTGTTGTTTGAAACCTCCCTGCAGGCGCAGTTCCTGATTCCCATGGCGACGTCCATCGCCTTTGGCCTGGGCCTGTCCACTTTCCTGGTGTTGCTGGTGATACCGGCACTGTTGTCGTGGCTGGAGCAGTTCCGGGAATGGCGTGCGCAGCGCCATGGCGAAACGCCGGAACCCCTGCAGGGTTGAACGTTGGGGGGCGAATTGGCCAACGGGGAGAACGTTAAGGTGCACAGTGCAGTAAACGTCAGCGGTTTACGTAAAACCTTCGGCCAGGGCGATTCGGCCGTTGCCGTGTTGTCTGACCTGGGCTTTGATCTGCCTGCCGGCAGTTCGTTGGCCCTGATGGGGCGTTCCGGCTCTGGCAAGTCCACCTTGCTGAATATTCTGTGTGGGCTAGAGCAAGTGGATGCCGGCACCGTGACATTGTTTGGCGAGTGCGGCCGGACCGCAGACTGGCCACGCCTGCGCCGCGAGCGAATCGGTGTGGTGTTTCAGGAAGCCAACCTGATGCCCACCTTGTCGCTGCTGGATAACGTGCGCTTTCGCGCTTCGCTGGCCGGCCAGCCGGAAACCCGTTGCCAACATTGGCTGGAGGTGCTTGATATCGGGGAGCTCGGCCACCGGTTTCCGGACCAGGTGTCTGGCGGCCAGCGCCAGCGGGCCGCGCTGGCCATGGTCTTCGCCATGGCGCCGGATCTGATTCTGGCAGACGAACCCACCGGCAGCCTGGATCGCAACACGGCCAACGAGGTGGCTGATGAGCTGTTCAGGCTCCAGGGCGATACCGGTTGCAGCCTGATTCTCGCTACCCACGACCCGGAGCTGGCTGCCCGCTGCCAGCAGACGCTGGACCTTGGCCATCGGTCCGGGGGCTGAGCGCCCATGACGGTGTTTACCGCCCTATTCAGCCACTATCGCCGGCACCCCTGGCAGGGCGCCGCGCTGGCCCTTCTGATGCTGCTGGCCACCGCCTTGTGGACCGGTATTCACCACCTCACCAGCCAGGCCCGCGACAGCCTCGGCCAGAGTGAACGGCTGGTGGAGGTGCGTGAACAAGTGCAGCGAGTTGATGGCGCAGCGCTCACGGTGGAGGATTTTGTCTTGCTTCGCCGCCAGGGCCTGTGCGTGATGCCTTGGCTGGAAGTCTTGCCGGAGGGGCAGTCCCGCCGGGTGATTGGCGTCGACCCTTTGGCAGCCCTGTGTTTTCAGGGCCAGGCTGATGTCGCCAGCTTCGATGGCCAGCCACTGGTCGGCCAGCCGTTTCTGGATATCGCCGACGCAGCTTCTCTAACGGCCGCCGAACAGCAGCTGTTCCTGATCCTGGCCGCGGGCGAGGGTCCTTTGCCCTCGGCCTATCGCGTGGCCCCTTTCGCTTTGTCACCGGATACCGGTCAGCTGGGCGACAGTTTCCTGCTGAACCTGGATGCCTTGAGTGTGCTGGTGTTGCTGATTACCGGGTTGCTCCTGCGCAGTGTCTATCTGTTGTCGTTGTCCCAGCGCCGGGACAGTTTCGCGCTCCTGGCCCGCTTTGGGGTGTCTGGCCGGCGGGTGCGCGGGCATCTGCTATTGGAGCTTCTGTGTCTTGCCGCTCTCACCCTGATTCCCGGTATCTGGCTGGGCCAGGCGCTGGCATCGGTACTGGAAGGTGGCTTCACCAATGTCATGGAAGGACTGTTTGATAGCCGTCAGTTAGCGACCGGCGGCAATCACTGGCGGGTGCCCGCATTGGTGATGACCGTGCTGCTGCTCGCCGTGGCCATGGTGGATTGGCTGATGCCGATGGTTGCCCGCGTCACGCCGGGCAGCCGCCTGCGGCCCGCAGCGGCCACATTGTTGGTGTCGGTTGGCCTGGCTGGTGTGTGGCTGGCTAATGCCTTGTGGCTGCTGTTTGTGGCACTGGCACTGGTGTTAGCCGGTATCGGGTGGTTAATGCCCCGGGGTCTGTCCTTGATCTCTGGTGCAGGTGTGCGTGCCAGCGCGCAACCGGGTTGGCGCTGGTGGTGGGCCGAGTTTGGCGTGTTGTGCCGGCGCCTGGCGTTGCCCCTGGTGGCGTTACAGTTCTCCCTGGCCATGGTGTTGGCCGTGCAGGCTTTGGTGATTACCTTTGAAGATACCTTTGATCGCTGGCTGAGCCAGCGATTGTCGGCGGATGTCTACGTGCAGGTGCCCGAGGGCGCGGACAGCGCACTGGCTGCCAACTGGCTGACGGAGCATCTCCCAAGCGCATACGAAGGGCTTTGGCACCATGTCCAGCGTGGCTTGGGCCGCTTCCGGCATGGGCAAGCCTGGCAGGATGTGGATATCTTTGCCGTGGCACCGGTTGGCCCATTGATGACCGGCTGGGGCCTGCTTGAGCAGACATCACAGCCCTGGCAGACACTGGCGTCTGGTGCCGGTGTGATGGTTAACGAGCAGCTCGCCTACCGCCTGGACTTGTCCGTGGGCGAAGAGCTGGAGCTGGTGCTGGCGGAGCAGGCCCTTAACTTGCCGGTGCTGGGTATCTACCCGGATTACGGCCGGCCTGCGGGGGAAGTGCTGATTGCAGGGCAAATTCTACCGGCGGACTTTGAGGTGACCTTCGAGAGCTTCTCGATCTCCCCGGCCAGTGTCCCTATTGAAACCATCACTGACGCGTTGCGGGCACTCTGGGCCGAGCCGGCATTGACCATCCGGGACAATCGTGCCATTCAGGACCTGGCCAACCGGGTGTTCGAGCAGACCTTTATGCTGACCCGTGCCATGACGGTGCTGACCCTGGCCCTGGCGGCGGTTGCCCTGTTACTGATGGGCTGGGTATTTCTGTCCACCCGCCTGTGGTACTTCCGGCTGCTGGAAGTCTGGGGTATGACTAAAGCAGAAATCTTCCGGAAACTCCTGCTGTTGGCGCTGGCAGTGACCCTGAGTGCAGCGGCGCTGGCTTTACCGCTGGGTGTTGGCCTGACCTGGGTGCTGGTGCAGCGCATCAACCCCCTGGCCTTCGGCTGGTCACTGCCGATGGCTGTCTATCCGGTTTTCTGGTTGGAATTGCTGGCCCTGGCGTTGCTCATCGGCGGCTGTATTGCCTTGCTGATGCGCCGGCAGTTGGGGCGCCCTGCGGTTCGCCCATCGGTGGCCGGTAGCGTGACGGGAGAAGAGCGATGAGGCTTCGTTGGCTGACCATGATGCTTGTCTACGGGCTGCTTGCAGGCTGCAGCGAGCCGGGCACAGACGCGGGTTTTGCCGGCCTGGGCGGAACGGCCGGCACCGACGGCGGATTCGAGCAGCCGGGACCGGGCACGGAACTGGTATTCCCCCGGGACTTCGGCCCTCATACGGCCCATCGCATCGAATGGTGGTACCTCACCGCGAATTTGGAAACGGACGCTGGCGAACCGCTGGGCTTGCAATGGACCCAGTTCCGCCAGGCCATCGAGCCCCGGGATTATGAATCCCCGTCACCGGAGCCCTCGGCCTGGCCATTGCAGGCGGCCTGGATGGCCCATGCCGCCGTCAGCTACCGGGAGCAGCATTGGTTCGGTGAACGCCTGGCCCGGGGTGATCTGGGCCAGGCGGGTGCCACCGCGGAGCCCTTCCAGGTCTGGCTCGACCACTGGCAACTGAGCACGGGCGAGTCCCCGAACCAGTGGCAGGTACAGGTCAGTCATGGGCAGCCCGATACGGAGAACTACTGGGCGTTTGACCTTGAACTGACCGTGCGGGGGGCGCCGGTGGCCCACGGGGTTGACGGGTTTAGTGCCAAGTCGGCCAGCGGTGAAGGGTCCATGTATTTCAGCCTGGTGGACATCGAGGTGACCGGACAGGTGAGGTTAGGGCGTGAAACGCTGCCGGTAAGGGGCAAGGCCTGGTTCGACCGGGAGTGGAGTAGCCAGTTTCTGAAAGCGGGCCAGCAGGGCTGGGACTGGTTTGCCCTGCACCTGGACTCCGGCGACAAACTGATGGCATTCCAGCTTCGGGAGCAGCAAGATCATTTCCGCTCTGGCACCTGGATACCGGCGGGTGGTGAGCCGATTGCCCTGGCTCCGGGCCAGTTGCAGTTGGAACCGGGCACCGGCGCGGAGCCTGTGCCCACCCGGTGGCGCTTGGCGGTGCCGGACCATGATATTGATCTGACGCTGTCGGCTCCACCAGGTAACTACACCAACGATGGTTTGTATCCCTACTGGGAAAGCCCGGTAACGGTGACTGGCAGTCACACAGGGGCAGGGTATATGGAGCTTACGGGCTACTCCGAGCCGTAGCGCTTTACCAGACCAGGTCGCCGGATGGTGAAGCCTGCTCAGACCGCAGATCAATAATTGCTTCCTGGCTTTGCTGCTCGGCTTCAATCAGCTCCCGCAGCCGGATTTCCTGTTCTTCCAGGGGGCCGGACAGATCAATGATGATTTCCACGCGCCGGTTCTTGGCCCGGTTGTCTGCGGTGGTGTTTGCGACCCGGGGGCGGGTATCGGCCAGGCCGGTTACTCGCAGGCGCTCGGGCGACACCTGATCCCGCGCCAGCAGCACATTCGCCACGGCGGCTGCCCGGGCCGCTGACAGGTCCCAGTTGCTGAAGAATCTTTCCGTGCGGATCGGGATGTTGTCGGTGTGGCCTTCCACCGCCAGATCGCCGGGCATGTCGGCCAGTACCTCTGCCATGTCAAGCAGCAAGCCCTCGAATTCCCAGGTCAGCTGAGCAGACCCGGACGGGAACGAGCCCTTCTCTTCGACCCGGATTACAATTCGGCGCTGGTCTTCCGAGACATTAATGCGCCCGTCCATAATCGCCGGCTCCAGCACTTCCAGGATCTCTGCCAGGTTGGCATCCATCTGTTCCTGAATGGCGTCCTGCACCGCCTGCTCGGTGGGGTCGTTAAGTGTCTGCAGTTGCGGCTGCTGATCGGTGGTGGTCTGGCGTATTTCATTGACCACGGTCGGCTCCGGCGGTGCCGGTGAGAACTTGTCGAAGATCGGGCTGGTGCCCATGGGGATTTCGAGGGCCGGAATTTCGCGCTGAACACCGAAGGCTTTGGACAGTTCACCGGCAATCTGCTTGAACTTCTGGGCGTCGATTTCGGAGAACGACAGCAGTAACACGAAGAAGCACATCAGCAACGACATCAGGTCGGCAAAGGTGACCACCCAGGCCGGTATCGCGCGCTTTTCCTCTTCCGGTAACTCGTCCATGGTCAGTCGCTTGCCGTCTCCGCTTCACCGTTCTTTGCGCGTTCTTTCGGGGGCAGGTAAGAAGACAGCATCTGTTCAATGATTCGGGGGTTGGTGCCTTCCTGTATGGCCACCAGCGCATCAATGTAGAGGGACTGCATACGGGCTTCTTCGGTCATTCGCAGCGACAGTTTGTCGGCGATGGGCGTGGCAATCATGGTGGCGATCATGGCGCCGTAAAGCGTGGTGAGGAGCGCCACCGCCATGGCCGGGCCGATGGATTTCGGGTCTTCCATGTTCGACAGCATCTGCACCAGGCCGATCAAGGTACCGATCATACCCATGGCCGGCGCCACATCAGCCAGGGCGTTGAACACCTTGGCCCCGGAACGGTTGTGGTCCAGGGTCATCAACCGCTCTTTGTTAAGCAGTTGCTTGATGGTGTTGGCGTCCTGGCCATCCACCAGCATCTGAATGCCCTGGGCCAGAAACGGCGAGCTGACGTCCCGGCCCTCAAGCCCCAGAACACCCTGTTTGCGGGCAATCTGGGCGACTTCAACCAGCTCGTCTATGCTGGCCTGGGTTTCCGGTAGCTTGAACTTGAACGCCCGGGCAGCCACCTTGAAGGCATCAAGAAACTGGAAAAAGCTGAATTTGGCTAGAACCACCAGCAGGCTGCCGCCCACTACAATCAGTAGTGACGCCGGGTTTAAAAATACCTCGGGAGACACGCCCAGTATCACCGCCGATGCGATAAGCATGATGGCGCCGACCAGGCCGATCAGGGTGGCAAAATCCACGGTTACTCCGTTAACTGCTGGGGGTTGAAGTCAGGGGGCGAGAGAATACCCTTTGATTATTCCTTAATCAATTGTCACCGTGGTGACATCGTCGGATTCCCGGTGTTCTTTCCAGGCGGCGTAGCGATGCAGGTCTGATTCCACCAGTTTCAGGCACAGTGCCACTACGCCGGCGTCGTCCAGAAAGCCGATGCCGAAAATGATGTCCGGAATCAGATCGATGGGGTTCAGCACATACAACAGCGCGCCGGCGATGGCGGCAATGCTTTTCCAGGGAATGGCCCGGTAATCGCCCCGCCAGTAATCCCGTATCAGGGAAAACATCAGCCGCACGTCGGTGGCGAACCGTTGCAGCCGGCCACTGCCCCGAACCTTTTCCTCAATGGCTTTCTGCCGTTCCAGCAGCGGCTTCAGGTCTTCCTTGGCGACCTTATCTGCTTCCTGTTTCAGTTGCGTTGCTGCTGCTCTTTCAGAGAACAATGCCATAGCTGTGCTCAATGGTTATCCGATGACTGTAACGGTAACGAAAGTCGTCCATGTCGTCATCTGTGTTTGTACTGGGTCGGGCAGTAAGCCCGCAAAACACCCTCCGGCCTCAACCGGGCATGCTTTGTGTTACGCCCGCTGACACGCTTGCGCCAAAGCCGGAAGCTGCCTGCTTTCAGCTCCCGACGCATTAGCCTGATGACTTCTTTCTCCGGCAGCCCAAAGCAGGCTTCGATGGCCTCAAAGGGTGTGCGGTCTTCCCAGGCCATTTCGATAACCCGAGACACGTCTTCAGGTGTCAGTGTGGAGCTCATCGCAGCACCTCAGCCCACAAAGATCCGTTTGGCCAGGCCTGCGCCTTTCAGACCTCGGATCGCCAGGGTGGTCACCAGCCCGCCAATCATCGCGCCCACCACACCGCAGGTGAGTATGTCCTGCCCGGTCAGGTACAGGCCGGGGATGTCGGTTTTCGGCCGCAGCCAGCGTTGTTCAAAGCGTTCCGGTGTGTGGTCCAGGCCATAGAGTTCGCCTTGCTCGTAACGGCAGAACCAGGCAGTCGACAGCGGTGTGGAGGTTTCCACATAGTCCACCTTGCCCCGGAGCTGGGGCAGCTTCTCATACATCACCTCCAGCAACTGGTCGGTGATCCGGGCTTTCACTGTCTCGTAATCATCACCTCGTTTGCCCCAGGTGGAGCCCTGCCAGGGCTCGAACATCTCCCAGGTGGTGGGCGCCACAATCTCGATGGTGGACGTGCCCGGCCAGCGATTCTGGTAATCCGGGTCTTTGGCCGCAGGGAAGGAGATGTAGACAACCGGGAATGGGGTGCTTTCCGGGGCTTCCAGAAACGCCTCCACATTGCCATCGTGATCAGCACTGGGGTAGATCCAGAAATTGGTGCGGGGCAGGCCCAGCTCGTCGGGGGTACCCTTCAGGCCAATATAGAGGCCAATGTGTGGCATGGAAGGTTTGATGTGCTCCCGGTTGCGGGCATAGCCAATCCGCTCCGCCTCGGATGCCGGTAACAGCCGTTCGAAGGTATTGATCACCCCCGCATTGCTGATCACCAGTGGGGCGCGGATGTCGTGGCCGTCGGCCATACGCACGCCAACGGCCTTGCCCTTCTCGATCAGGATTTCCTTCACGTCGGCGTAGGTGAGCACATCGCCACCGCCGGCCTGAATCACCGGGATGATGGTTTTGGCAATTTCCGAGGCGCCGCCCACCGGGTAGAAGCCACCATACAGGTAATGCTTGGCAATCAGCGCGTGCACCATAAAGCTGGAATGTTTGGGCGTCACGCCGCAATCGCCCCACTGGCCGGTGATGGCGCCAATCAGCTCCTGGTTGTCGGTCAGGTCGCTTAATACCTCGTAGGTGGTCCGGTTAAAGCAGTCCGGGAGGACGGTTTTCAGGCCCCGGGAAACCAGCGGGCCGGCCAGGGCCGGGGACAGTTTGGACAGGGTGTACCACTGCATGCCGTCGGCAACTTTTCCGAGCAGGGCCAGGTAGCGATCGATGGCTTCGCTTTCGTTCGGGAACGAGGCCAACAGGGAATGCCGCAGGCCCGCCTTGCCGGCCCGAAGGTTGACGACCTTGTCGCCCAGGAAGAAACGGTCGTAGTTCTCGTCCATGGGCGCCCATTCGAGCTTGCCATCGGTGATGTAATCGAACAGCCGGCGGCCAAGAGTATGGCGGGCGCCCATGTCACCAATGTAGTGCACACCCACGTCCCATTCATAGCCGTTGCGGGCATAGCTGTGGGTGTAGCCGCCAGCGGTGTAATGCTGTTCCAGAACCAGCACCTTGTAGCCGGCCTTGGACAGGCAGGCGGCGGTGGTCAGGCCGCCAATACCAGAGCCGATCACCAGGGCGTCATAAGGGCCTTTCAAACGGCTGGCCCGATAGCGGGTGCCGATACGGATGGAGCTGGGTGTCAGTGTTTTTGAGGTTGTTTTCTTTACCACCACGATTTTCCCCACATGTGCGGATTGGCCCAGTTATCGGGATTGTTCCAGGCCCGTTTATGGTTGTAAGTATCCAGATTGTAGGTGTAAAGCGTGAGTGCGCCGTTCTCGGTTTCCAGCTCTGCGTGGCGCTGGAAACCCAAAGCGATGAAATCGGTAAAGCCCCAATCGGAGGACTGGGGCATAACGACGGCAATCTGGTGGGCGCCGTAGTTCCTCAGCTGGCCCAGTAACAGGGCGCCTTCTTCATAGGGAAGGTGCTCAAGGGTGTCGGTGATCAGGGCCAGATCCGGTGTCTGGGCCGGTGGCAGGTGGGCGTTTGGGTCTTTGGTGTCCAGAGTCAGTAACTGGCACCCTGCCTGCTGCTTCCAGACTGCTGCAACGTCGTTGGCGGTGCTTCCGCAAGAAAGCAGGGTTTGGGGTTGGCTGGTGTCGATGATTCGTGCCAGAACCTTGGCCGGGCTGTCCGCTGATGTGCTCATAGAATGGGCCAGTCTGCTGCGTCCACGGTATGCAGGCCCACCGGTTGTGAAGACCTGCCCTGCCATCGCTCAACGAAGGCTCCATCAGGATCGTATTGTTGCGCCTGCTTGTCCAGATTGAATTGCCGCAAGCCTCGCGGGTCTGCGCCCACGCCGGCCAGGTACTGCCAGTTGCCGTAGTTGCTGGCGACATCGTAATCCACCAACTGCTGCTCAAACCAGGCTGCGCCGTAGCGCCAGTCCAGCTCCAGTTCATGCACGAAGCAACTGGCGACCAATTGCCTGGCCCGGTTGCTCATGTAGCCGGTTTCGCGCAGTTGGTTCATGGCGGCGTTGACGATGGGATACTGGGTGTTTCCTTCACACCAGGCCTTAAAACGATGGCCATAGAAGGTCACCTGCCGATGCTTGCGTTGCACACCATCCCGGCGGAACAGGTGGCTGCCGTGTTTGAGCGCGTACCAGTAGAAGTATTCGCGCCAGAGCAGTTCGAACCAGAGCCAGTAGGTGGAATCGTTACGGGTGTGCTGGCGTTCGTAATCTTCGATGGTGGCAGCCACCTCCCGCGCCGACAGGCTGCCATTGGCCAGCCAGGGGGAAAACTTGGAGGACGATTCCCAGTCATCCAGGGCGTTGCGGGTTTCCTTGTAGGTGGCAATGCCGTGGTTGCCAAAACAATACTCTTGCAGGCGCGCGAGCCCTGCAGTCTCTCCGCCCGTAAACGTCAGCGCCGGTGAGGGCTCCGGGATGGGCGGGCATTCGCCCCGGTTGTCTTCCGGGAACCCGGGCGGCGGTGGCAGGGCGGTCAGCGTGCGAATACGCAGAAGATCGGGGCCCCGGTCGCCCTGCTTCTCGATCTGCTTGCGGAACTGGGAAAAGGTTCCGGGCAGCTCGCTGACAGGCATAGGCAGCGAGCCTTCCGTATACAGGCTCAGTGTTTCGAACTCCTGAAACAGAGTGTTTGGCAGCTTCTGTTGAAGCGTCTGCCACTGTTGCGCTTCGATGGTGCCGGGCTGGCGTGAGCGAATAACGCGATCAACGGAATGCTGGTGAACCAGCCCGGGGAGTGCCTGCTCCGGTTCTCCGAAGGCAATGTGCAGGCGCTGCCCCAGGGCCCGCAGGCTGCGCTCCAGGTCGGTCAGGCTTTGCCACAGAAACCGCCATCGATGCTCACCCATCGCCCGGCACTGGAATGGCCCGTTGGCAAACCACCGGGGATCCACCACGTACACGCACAGCAACATGTCAGAGCGGGCTGCCGCCAATAGTGCAGCGTTGTCGTGCATTCGCAGGTCGCGGGTAAACCAGTAAAGCGTTTTCAAAGTATTACACCCTCAGGATATTCCCCTGTTCATACGTCAGTAATTGCCCGGAGGATTGGCATCTGTTTCAGGCCCTGAGGGCACTGACGTGCTAAAGTCCAAGGTTAATGCTGGCAGGCAATTCGACTCAACCGGATACCAGGAGATTGAAAGTGATTAAATCCCGCGCGGCTGTAGCGTTTGAGGCTAACAAGCCACTGGAAATTGTGGAAGTGGATGTGGCGCCGCCTCAAGAGGGCGAAGTGCTGGTGAAGATTGTCGCCACCGGTGTGTGCCATACCGATGCCTACACTCTGTCTGGTGCCGACCCGGAGGGCCTGTTCCCGACGATTCTGGGCCATGAAGGTGGGGGCATTGTGGAAGCGGTTGGCCCGGGCGTGAAAGACCTGAAGGTAGGTGACCATGTCATCCCTCTGTACACCGCTGAGTGTGGCGAGTGTAAGTTCTGTACCTCTGGCAAGACCAACCTGTGCGGTGCGGTGCGGGCGACCCAGGGCAAAGGCGTGATGCCGGATGGTACTTCCCGTTTCTCGTACAAGGGCCAGCCGCTGTACCACTACATGGGCTGCTCTACCTTCTCCGAATACACCGTGCTACCGGAAATTTCCCTGGCCAAGATTCCCAAAGAAGCACCGTTGGAAAAGGTGTGCCTGCTGGGTTGTGGCGTCACCACCGGTATCGGTGCGGTGATGAACACCGCAAAGGTGGAAGAGGGTGCCACTGTGGCCATCTTCGGCCTGGGGGGTATTGGCCTGGCAGCGATCATCGGCGCCACCATGGCCAAGGCCAGCCGAATCATCGCCATCGACATCAACCCGGGCAAGTTTGATATCGCCAGGCAGTTGGGTGCCACCGACGTGGTCAACCCCAACGACTACGACAAGCCGATTCAGGAAGTCATTGTCGAGATGACCGACGGCGGCGTGGACTATTCCTTTGAATGCATCGGTAACGTCAAGGTGATGCGTGCAGCCCTGGAATGCTGCCACAAGGGCTGGGGTGAATCCATCATCATAGGCGTGGCCGGTGCCGGCGAAGAAATCAGCACCCGCCCGTTCCAGCTGGTGACCGGTCGGGTCTGGAAAGGCTCAGCGTTTGGTGGCGTAAAAGGCCGTACCGAGCTGCCGTCTTATGTCGAAAAAGCCAAAACCGGTGAGATTCCGCTGGATGTGTTCATCACCCATGAAATGCCGCTGGAAGACATCAACAAGGCGTTTGATCTGATGCACGAAGGCAAGAGCATTCGTACGGTGATTCACTTCTGATCAGGGGGGTACTCAGGTCAGAATGTCAAAGGGGAGGCCGCCGGCCTCCCCTTTTTTACAGTCATAGACTTAGCCAGTCAGCTGGCCCGTAAGGCCTGGACTACGGCCTTGGCGGTGCCCTCGGAAGACGCCGGGTTCTGCCCGGTGATCAAATTGCCGTCTACCACAATGTGCGGTGCCCAGTCATCGCCGCGGCTGTAACGTGCGTTGTTCTGCTTGAGCATGTCTTCCAGCAGAAACGGCACGATGTTGGTGAGCTGAACGGCGTCTTCTTCGGTATTACTGAAACCGGTGACTTCCCGGCCGCCTACGATGTTCTGATCCGGCTTGACGAACACGTTCTTGAAAACCGCCGGGGCGTGGCAAACAGCGCCAATCACCTTGTCCTGCTCGTAGGCCGTCTTGATCAGGGCGATGGACTTTTGATCCTCTGCCAGATCCCACAGCGGGCCGTGGCCACCGGGGTAGAAAATGGCATCGAACTGGTTCATGTCCACATCCGCCAGTTTTTTCGTGCTGGCGAGCATTTCACGGGCGTGAGTGTCGTCCATGAAGCGGCGGGTGGATTCAGTGAGGGCGTCTTCGGCTTCACTGTTGGGGTCTACCGGCGGCTGACCGCCTTTAGGGGACGCGAGGGTAATGTCGGCGCCTGCGTCCTTGAAGACGTAAAACGGTGACGTGAACTCTTCCAGCCAGAAGCCTGTCTTGTGGCCGGTATCGCCCATTTGGTCATGGGAAGTCAGTACCATCAGTATCTTCATAGTGGTCGATCCTTGTGTCGGAGTTCAGAAACGAGTTTGATGTGCCTTACCCCGAGACCTTGTGACGGGATGGCGATATTTCAACAGGGATTACGGTTACAGGTAGGTTATGGATGCTGCGGCCTACTATACTGTCATCGTTTTACACTCATTTGACCATGGATTGAGGCCGAAATGGACGTGAGAAACACACCGCTGTGGCTGGCATCTTTACTGCTGGCGTTCTCCTTGTCAGCACAGGCGCAACAGGGCACGGAAACCGTCGAACCACTCACGGTGACCGTCGGGGTGAACCATTCTCCGCCCTACCGAATACTGGAAGCCGGTCATAAAGGTGGCCTTTATCTCGAGATTTTCGAGGAAATTGCCGATCGCCTTGGCTGGCAGGTGCAGTACCGGGAAGCGCCGTTCCGGCGTGTTCTGCTGATGCTGCAAAAAGGGGAAGTGGACGTGATGCTGGGGCCGCTGAGAACCGACGGTCGCGAGGACTACATGACCTTCGTTGCCCCCGCTTTCCCGCCGGAGCGGCGTCTTTTCTTCTATCTGGACGCCGAGCACAGGATCACCCGCTACAGCGATCTATACGGACGAACGGTTGGCGTCCTGGATGGCGCCACCTACTTCAGCCGGTTTGATCGCGACAGGGATCTGATCAAAAAATCGGCACCGCACTACGAGAACCTGATGCTGATGATGGAAAAAGGCCGGGTGGATGTGGTGATCGCTCCGGAACTTGTGGGCCTGTACACCATCCGGCGATTGCAACTCCCGGCGCAGGTATCTCCGTTTTTTGTGCCGGGCGAACGTTCCTGGATTGCGGTGTCGGATAAATCGCCGGCCCTGAAGTACGCCGACGACATTCGTGCTGCCCTGAAGCTGATTGAGCGTGAGGGCATTAAGGAGAATTTTGTGTTGAAGTACCTGGAACAGCCCGCTCAATGACCCCTGACCACAACGATTTATGGTTTTTGCCCCTCGGTGGCACGGGTGAAATTGGTATGAACCTCAATCTCTATGGTCACGATGGCCAGTGGTTGATGGTGGACTGTGGGGTGACCTTCCCCAAGCGGGGCCGTATCGCGGCCGATGGCACCGTGCACCATCGTGGTGAGCCACCGGTGCAGATGGCAGACCCGGCGTTTATCGCCGACCGGCGGGACAAACTGGCGGGGTTGATCATTACCCATGCCCACGAAGATCACATCGGCGCCGTGCCCTATCTCTGGCCACTGCTGCAGTGCCCCGTCTACACCAGCCGATTTACCGCTGAAATCCTGCGCCGAAAGCTGGCGGAGTTTGATCTGTTGCATCGGGTACCGATCATCGAGGTGGACACCGGAGAGCGCCGGCAGATCGGCCCGTTTAATGTGCAGTGGCTGGCACTCACCCACTCGATTCCCGACCCCAATGCCCTGATGATCCGCACCCGGATTGGCAACATTTTCCACAGCGGTGACTGGAAGCTGGATGATAATCCGTTGGTTGGTCACGGTTACACCACATCCACGTTTACCGATCTGGCGGAAGAAGGTGTGGCCGCCATGGTCTGTGATTCCACCAACGCCACCGTGCAGGGCCACTCGGTGTCCGAGGCGGCGCTGCACGAAGGCCTGCGGGACCTGATTGCGGTGGCCGAGGGGCGGGTGATTGTCACCTGCTTTGGCAGCAATATTGCGCGCCTGCACACGCTGGCCAGTATTGCCCGGGAAACAGGCCGCTACATGGGATTGCTGGGCCGCTCGTTGGTAAACATGAGTGGTGCGGCCAAGGCTACGGGGCTTTGGCCGGGCTCAGACAAACTGATCAGCCCCGCACACCTGGGTTACCTGCCGCGCCATGAGGTGCTGGGTGTGGCCACCGGTAGCCAGGGAGAACCTCGAACCGCGTTGCGGCGCCTTGCCCAGGGCAGCCACCCGGATTTTGAGCTGGAAGCCGGTGACACGGTGATTTTCAGTGCCCGTGCAATACCCGGCAATGAAGAAGCCATCGAGGCGCTGATCAGCCAGCTGCGCAAACTGGGGGTGATTGTCATTACCGCCGAAGACGCCGGTGCACCCATTCATGCCTCAGGCCACCCGGCACAGGATGAACTCAAGGCGATGTATCGCTGGGTTCAGCCCCGCATTGCCATTCCAGTTCATGGCGAGGCTGAACACATGGACGTACATGCCGACCTTGCGAAAGGCGCAGGCGTGCCCAGGGCCATGGTTGGCCGTAATGGCGACCTGTTCATGGTGCGGCCAGTACCGGGCATTCGGCGTCAGGTTGTCGAAACCGGGCGGCTGGGGTGGCAGAAGCAGGAGTTGGTCAGGGTCTACTGATGGTTGCAAGGAACTTAGTAAGCTTATGATGGTCTATGTCGCCAATCCGTGAGTGACGCAAGGGAATGAAGATGACCACTATTCGATTATGGGATCTACCGGTCAGGCTGTTTCACTGGTTGTTGGTGTTGGCGGTGATTGGCGCCATCGTGACCACCAAGCTCGGTGGCAGCTGGATGGCGTGGCATGAGCGATTTGGCTTGCTGGTTGTGGGCTTGCTGGCGTTTCGTATCGCCTGGGGCTTTCTGGGTTCCAGTTACGCCAGGTTTACCCGTTTTGTACGCGGCCCCGGCGCTATCATGGCCTATCTCAAAGGCCGGTGGCAGGGCGTGGGCCACAACCCGCTGGGTGCTTTATCGGTTCTGGCCCTGATCGGCCTGTTCGGTTTTCAGGCCGTGACTGGGTTGTTCGCCAATGACGAAATTGCCTTATACGGCCCTCTGTACCCGCTGGTGTCGTCAGATCTAAGCGGCACCTTGAGTGGCTGGCACCGGCAAACCGAATGGTATCTGTACGGCCTGGTGGCCCTGCATGTGGCAGCGGTGATGTTCTACACCCACGTCAAGAAAGACAATCTGGTGAAACCGATGATCACCGGCAGGAAAGTGGTCTCACAAGGGCGCGCCGAAGATGCTAAAGGCGGGGGTGCGATGGCATTCGTGGTGTCTCTGGTGCTTGCACTGGCGGTGGTGTGGGCGGCCAGCGGTGAGCTTGTATCACCACCGCCGGCACCCGCACCTGCACCCCAGGATCTGGGCTGGTAGGTTAACTGCGCTGATTAGTCGGCGCGGAAGTTGTCGTGGCAGGCCTTGCAGGTTTGCCCGACAGCACTGAACTGGCGTGCCAATGCACCACGGTCACCAGTGGCAGCCACTTCCTGCAGTTTGTTGGCTTCACGAACAAAGTTGGTGCCGACTTCCCGGACTTTGTCCGTTTGCTGGAAAAACTCAGGCTTCAGGCGAGTATTCTCTGCCTTGTCCATGGCGGAATCCGGGCTGTAGAGAGCGCCCATGCCGGAGTTGGCAATGGCGGCAATGGCATTGGCTGCCGCTTTCATCTGGTCTGCATTGAATTCCACATCGCCATCAACCGCCTGGGCTTTGATCTTACCCATGTTCCAGGCCATGAACTGGTAGCCAGCCTGGCGTGCTTCGATCTGGTCTTCCACACTCAGTTGAGCCGCTGCGGGCATGGCAAACGATGTGGCAAGTATGGCGGCGGCAATCACACCGGTTTTTTTCATCTCAGGTCCCTCTCTTTTAGTCTGATTGGTTAGGTTACCAAAATGCTCTATAAAGGCATGGTTATGAGCATCCTACCTGTATAGACTCATTGCTGACAGTTATAACAGACCAAAGTTCAATCTGGAGAATTCCGCATATGGCGATCTGGACAGTAAACCCGAACCTGGAACACATGGCTGAGGCAAGTAAAAACACCGCCGTCAGCCACATGGGTATTGAATACCTCGAAATTGGTGACGACTACGTGAAAGGCCGCATGCCGGTGGACCAGCGCACCGTGCAACCGTTCGGCATCCTGCACGGTGGATCTTCCGTGTTGCTGGCAGAAACGCTGGGCAGCATGGCCGCCAATTGCTGCCTGAAGGACAAGGGCACGGTGGCGGTTGGTCTGGACATTAACGCCAACCACATCCGGCCTGTGACCGGAGGTTGGGTATACGGCACCGCCCGCGCCCAGCACATTGGCAGCACCACTCAAGTCTGGGAAATCCGCCTGGAGAACGAGCAAGGCAAGCTGACCTGCATTTCCAGGCTGACGATGGCGGTTACCAAGCGTCCCGGTTGATGGGTTTGCGCGCCAGCACCGCCGCACTGGCACAGGTGGCCATGGCAGCGATAACCACGGTTGGCCCGGCTGGCAGATCCTGCCAGGCCGAGATCAGAAGCCCCAGACTGTGGCCCGCCAGGCACGTCAGTATGGCGAAGACAATGCTGGTGCCACGCAGGTGTATCAGTAGCAGTGGGGCGGCAATCAATGAGGTGAACACCACATAGATGCCGGCCAGGTCGACCGTCAGTGTGATGGCGATAGCGAACATTGGCAGGAACAGCCAGCCCCTGTAACTCTGCGGCAGGACGTATTGCCAGACAAGCACGGCCAGTGCCAGCAGCACCATCGGGGCCAGCACCGTGGGTGTGGTCCAGAGCAGATCTCCGTTCAGGGTATGGGCAAGCCGCTGTGCGCCGTGGGGGTCCTGGCTTACCAGCAAGGTGGCCAGGCACGCGCCCAGTGCGTAGAGCAGGCCAATCATGGCTTCACGATGCCGGGTCAGATACCGCAACACCAGGCTGACCATGGCAACGGCCAGCAGGGCCAGGGTCAGGCTCCCGGAAAGGCTCAGGGCAGGGCCACCGGCGGGGAACAAAGTGCCGACCAGCAAAATGCCGAGCGCCGCCCACTGGGCGATCGCCAGATCCGCAAATACCATACCCCGCTCAAGTACCCGGTTGCCCAGAGGCACCAGGGCGATTGCAGTCAGCGCGCTGGCGGTGAGTGCCGGCCACATCCAGCCCCACTCATTCCACATTCGTTGGCTCCTGATGATTCAACAGTGTGTCGACGATCAGGTTGATAACCTGCTCCAGAGTCTCTTCACCCGGTTGGCCGGTGACGGTGCCAGGTAGCACTATCGCCGGTACGCCGGATTGTGAGGATAACCACCGGGCCGGACGATCATCCTGATAGGAGGCGACGATAATCACGCTGGCACGAGCCAGGTCCGGGGTGGCCAGTACGTTCCGCAGGTGCGCGCTGCCGGGTGGTAAGCCGGGTTTTGGCTCCAGGTCGGCAATGACCTCGATGCCCAGCCAACGCAGCAGATAATCGAAGGTGGAGTGCTGGGTAACCACACCGGTCCCGGCCAGTTGCCGGGCGGCAGAACGCCAGGACTGGCGTTGCTGGTTCCACTCTCCCCGCCACCGAATGTACCTCATTTGAATCTGCGCTTGCTGATCGGGGACCAGGGCAGCCAGTCGTTCGGCGAGGGCATCGGCAACCAGGGGGATGGCGTCCGGAGACAGATGCAGGTGCGGGTCGCCCTCTGGATGGACGTCCCCCATGCTGCGGTCAACGTGCTCATGACTCTGATGCAGAGGAGCATGGTCGGCGGCAAAGAACAGCCCCTCGCTGCCGGGCTGGATCTTGCGATTGGCCGCCCTTGAGATCAGCGAAGGCAGCCAGCCGGCTTCCAGCGACGCACCCGTGCACACGGCCAGGTCGGCTTTACGCATGGCGGCAATCAGGCTGGGTCTGGCCTCAATGTAGTGCGGGTCTTGCCAGGCGGTGGTCGCCGTGGTGATGGTTGCATCCGGCAGCAACGCCGAGACCAGGCTGGCCCACTCTGGTTCGCAGGCGAACACATTCAGACTGGCGCTGGCCGGCACGCTGGCAAACGCCAGCAGCCAGCCAAACACCCATGCCAGGCGGTTGGGCTTAGAAATCATGGGCACCATGAGCTCCGAAGGTCATCACGTACTGCAGGGTGACGGTGTTGTCCGCGTCATCGAAACCGTGAGCACTCTGGTGCGTGTACTGCAGACGCAGAGTCGAGAAGTGGGACCGGGACCAGGCCAACATCACGTCGGTTTCTTTCAGTTGCTGATCGTGGAAGTGGTCACCGTGGGCTTCCTTGAGATCCACCCGGCCATAGCGGGCACCGACAGACCACTGGGGGGTAAAGCGGTAGACAGCGGAGGTATACCAGCCCTGGTGGTAATCTGAGGAGCGGGCATGTTCGTTCAGTTCGTCCGCGTACAGGTATTCGCCGCTGAGCGTCAGCTGTTGCTGGCGGGTGTTGCCATCAGGCGACCATTTCCAGACCAGGTCGGCGATATAGAGGTTCTCGCCGGTGTAGGGGGCGGCATGGCTGTGGTCGTGATCACCGTGGTCATGATCATGGTCATGATCGCCGTCATGGTCACCATGAACCTGGCGGTTGTTCAGATAGGACAGCCCGGCCTGCCAGCTTTGTGACACGCCGATGTCGCCACCGAAACGAGTGTTGACGGTGTACACACCAATGTCTTCGTCACCTTCCGTCAGGCGATTGCCGTTGAAAGCTTCCGCCCCGATCTGCCAGAAAAACGGTGTGGGCATCAGCAGGTTGACCCGCAGGCCGTCGTCGAAGTAGTGGCTTCCCAGAAGAGCCCGATAGGCTGCGGGGCGCTCGACAAAGTTGTCTTCATGCATGTGGCGACTGTTCAGGTAGCCAACTTGGGACAGGAAGCGGCCGCCCCGAATGCTCAGGTTCCAGGGCATGCCGGTGGTCTGCAGGTAGGCTTCTTCCAGTGCCACTTCGGTTTCGCCGTGATGTTCTTCCAGGACGGCGGTCAGGCGGCCTGCGAACAGATCATCAATTGGGGCAGACAAAGACAGCTCGGTGTGCCCGAGCCCAAAGCCTTCGTCCCGGTGGGACAGCGCGGTGGCGTTCTGTTTGTAATAACCATCCAGAACCACGCTGATGTCTGGGTTCATTTCATTGGCCTGGGCCGACGCAAATGGCACCAGCAATGTGGAGAGTATGCTGGCTTGAAGACGGTTAAACTGCATAGATGATCCTCACTATATAAATGTTATAACATTACGTTTATGGTCAAGAAGAAAGCCAGTCCAGCCCAACGACCAGGCGGGGCGTTCCATTCGGCTGCGGTGAACGATGCACCAGTCCCCGGCCCTCATTGCCCTCCCATGCCTCGCCCTTCAGAAGGGCGACGGCGGCAGTGGGTATGGTTTGAATTCGATCTGAGGGAACACTTTGCTCTGGCAGAGGGCCTTCACCAGCAGGGCGGGTAACGAGGGGGTCTGGTAGCCACTCGGTTCCCGGCCCGCGGTAAGTGCAAAGCAGCCGCACCGGTACCCGATCCACATGAAATCTGGGGCACATAGTGTCAGCCAGAACATGTATGCGAAGACCTATCGCTTCAGGCTCAAACAGGCACTGATACATCTCTGCCAGCTCGTCGACATCGGCAATCCAGTGGTTGGAACCTTCGATATCAAGAGCCCACCCGGGCAATGCAGTGGCCGCACTTTGCCCACGTTCGAGGCTGACGAAACGCTCAAGGTTCCCCGCGCGGTTACAGAATTCATTTACGAATGCGGCCCAGTGGTTGTTCCGGGGTCTCTGCCAGACGGCCAGGTTAACGTTGTCACGGAGTATTTCCGCAAGGCACTGTACGTTTTTCCCGTGGACACTTAAGGAGTGTTCGAGGTTATGAGGGTGTTGTGTCATCGCTGGAACCTCTTGGTCTGGCGAGAGAAGCCGAATCCGGGCTGACAATGTTATGTTATAACATATGAATTGTGAAGGGCTGACATGAATTGGCGAAACGGGTTTGAGGAAGTTGACCGGGGTTTGAGAGATATCAAGTTTTCAGCCTGCCGGTCGGCAGGATCGGTGATACACTCAAATTAGTTCATTTTATCAACCAGTTTGCAGCGGCTGCTTTCTCGCATCAGGAGACTGTGTGTCAATCAAAGTGACGATTGGTGGGGCCATGACAAGGCTCGTGCTTGCCTGCTTGATGATGGTGTCGGTAAGCCATCACGGGGTCGCGGCCGGAGAGCCTGAAAGGTTCGTATGCACCACACTCTTGGCCAGTGGTAACCCTCAGTACCCACCTCTGCTTTGGCGTTCAGACCGGTCGCCCGGGGAGCTGGTTGGCGCTATACCAGCATTTTTGCGGGAGCTGACAGAGCCGCTCGGAGTTAAAGTTGAGGTTCGGGACAAGGGTTCCTGGGCCAGGGTGCAGCATCTTGCAAAGCTGGGTGATCTTGATCTCGTGGCCGGCGCCTTTATGACATCGGAGCGCATTGGTTATATGGATTATGTGTTGCCTGCGATGACTCACTTATCCACCAGCGTCTGGGTGCTAAAAGACCGGTCTTTTGAGTATCGCCATTGGCCGGACTTGTTGATGAAGCGGGGCAGCACCCTGATCAACAACAGTTTTGGTCAGCGTTTCGATCAATACGCAAAAGCAAACCTGATGATCGAGGGGGTGCGCACGATAGAGCAGTCATTCCTCATGGCGAGGGCGGGCCGAGTTGACTATGTGTTGTACGAGCAACTTCAGGGGCAGGTGAAACTCCAGAAGCTCGGGCTTGCCGGCGATTTTATTGCACTGGACCCACCGATTTCGAGGGAGGGGCTGTTCTTTGTGTTTCCGAAAGGCTCACCGTGCAATTCAGAATCCTTCAGGGAAGCTTTTATGGAACGGCTCTCGCACCTGACGGTGAACAGAAGATTGCCAGCGCTTATCGAGGAATATAGGGCCCGGTACGTTGGCAATCAGGGCTTATAGCGGTGCATCGAGGTTGACCTGACAACGTCCAAGCTCTTTCGAGCGATAGAGTGCCCGGTCTGCTCTGTGTAGCAGGTCTTCCAGGCGCTGGTCTTGCCGCCCCAGACTGGTGATCCCGAAACTGGCGCTGATCTGGATTGCGCAGCCCCGATAACCTACTGTGAGGCTGGTCAGCGCACTCAGAAGTCGGTGAGCGGTATCCAGAGCTTCCTGCTCCGTGGTTTCCGGGAGCAGGAGTGCGAATTCTTCGCCGCCCATCCTGGCAAGGATGTCATAGTCGCGGATGTTCTCCCCAAGCGTTGAAGATACCTTGCGAAGCACCTCATCGCCCGCCTCGTGACCATGGGTGTCGTTGACTTGCTTGAAATGGTCGAGGTCCATCATGATCAGTGCCATCGGGGACTGTTGTCGCAGGGCGCGGCTGAGTAGCTGATTGCCAAACTCAAAGAACGCCCGGCGATTCCTGAGCCTGGTCAGTTCATCCTCGAAAGCAGCGGCACGAGCCCGCTCATGGGCTTCGTGTAACGCCAGCTCCATGTTCTTTCGTTCAGTTATGTCGGTTGCAATCTCCAGCC
This sequence comes from Marinobacter excellens LAMA 842, assembly GCF_001574445.1. Classification (NCBI taxonomy): domain Bacteria; kingdom Pseudomonadati; phylum Pseudomonadota; class Gammaproteobacteria; order Pseudomonadales; family Marinobacteraceae; genus Marinobacter; species Marinobacter excellens. The sequence goes on along the minus strand of NZ_LOCO01000003.1, from coordinate 5,158 downwards.
TCGCCAGCCGACCATCGGTCCACTGAATAGCCTGGTCCCGGCACTGGTACCAGCGTTGGTCGAGCTGGTTCTGGAACTCCCAGACATGAGGTGCGTTGGCGGTGCCGTCATCGGCGACAAGCAGGTCATTCGTGCAGAAAGAGCAAGGGCCGTCGCTGTCTTGCAGCGCCTGCCAGCATTTGCGGCCGTCTATGCTGCCCCAGATGCGGCGGCCGTAGGCGTTCATGTAAAGTAATTCGTGGGTCTCGAAGTCAGACACATAAACCAGGGCATCGAGATTGTCGAGCACGGCCTGCAGGCCCTCGGCGGACGTACTGGTGTCCGGAACCGGTTTTTCCGGTTGGGCGGGTAGGTTGATGGATGGTATCCCGGATCTCATTGGTACTTTTGTCTTCGTTTGATTTTTAGCCAATGTGTTGCCGAGTATGGCGTTTTTGGCCGTCGCCTGCACCCGGAATCTGTCCTATTCTTCGGCTTGTACCTACGATTACCTGACGACCTCGGATGGTGTTCGTCAGAGATAAAACGTTTCAGGAGCAACGGTATGGGGCATCGATCTTTGCCACTATGGTGGTTGGCGTTTGCAGCGGCACTGATTCCCTTGCTGACGATCCACCTGACCTTTGCCGTGTCGGTAATAGAAGGGTATGTGTCGTGGTGTGTGCCGTATTGGGACAGCTGCACCAGCATCAGCCGAACCGGTCGCCACGGTACCGCTTATTTCATTTTTAAGGGGACCATGCTGCCGGCAGCACTGCTGGGGATTTTGTTCTGGTGGCTGAACGGTCTCTGGTTGCGCCAGCTTGGTGTTCAGGCTCGGCGCGTTGCCTGGATTCCATGGCTCGGTTTGATTGCCTGTGCTGCCCTCGCCTTTTATACCCTGGCGCTGGGCCATGCGGGAGACGGTTTTAACCTGACTCGCCGTATTGGCGTTGTTCTGTATTTTTCATTCACCTATCTGTGCCAGTTGCTGGTCAGCGCCTGCCTGATGAATCATCCGAGGTGGTACACCTCCGGCCTGCGCTTGTTACGTCTTTGTCAGCTGACGCTGGCAGTAGGCATTCTCTCGGTGATTCTGACGGCGGTGGTACCGGACTGGTACAGCCAGAAAGACGATGCCTTTGAGTGGGTGCTGGCGCTGCTGATCAACCTGCACGCGCTCTGGCTGGCTTTGCTGTGGCGGCGCAGCGGGTTTCGGGCGCGCCTGTGGGCAGATTGACAGCCACGGGGACAGCGCGGGCTTGTCTTGATAGACTGCCGCCCAAACGAACTTTTCAGAGCCTTCCACCATGACTGTCACTGCATCATCAGACCCTTGTCCCTGCTGCAGCGGCAAGGCCTACCGTGAATGCTGCCAACCCTGGCATTTCGGGCAGCCGGCGCCCACCCCTGAGGCGCTGATGCGCTCACGCTATGCGGCGTTCGTGCTGCGCAATCCGGACTACCTGCTGGCCACCTGGCATCCGGATACCCGGCCCGGGGAGCTGGAGCTGGAACACTCTCCGGACTGGGCATCGTTACAGATTCTGGATGCCAGTGAGCAGGGCTCCCGTGGGCGCGTTCATTTCCGTGCGGTCTACTGGGCTGGAACCGGTTGGGGCTATCTGGAGGAGGTTTCAGACTTTGCGCGGGTAGACGGTTGCTGGTACTACGTGGCCGGAGAAACGAGCGAGGGTAGCCTCAAGCCCGGCCGCAACGAGCCTTGCCCGTGTTGCAGCGGGAGAAAGTACAAAGCCTGTTGCATGAAGAGGTGACCAATACCAATCAGGCATGTCGGTGGAGTAGACTCTGACCTATCAGGCCTTCAGGCCATCGTCTCCAGATAGGCTTCCAGTTCGTTGGCCAGCCAGCCTACCACGGCGCCGCCCTGGGCTTGTTCTGACTCCAGGGCACTGAACACCTTCCACCAGCGCGCGCTGCGGTGGTGGATGGTTTTCAGTTGTTCTTTCCGCAGTGCCTCAGCAATTAACGGTAACGGCAGGTCCGCCCAGCCGGCGCCGTCCATCACTGCATCCCGTATCAGTTCGTACTGGGTAAACGCCAGGTAGTTGGCGGTTTCCGGTGAGTCTGCCACCAACACTGAATCCTGCATGTAGGCAATGGTGATTTCGGTTTGGCTGATCAGATCATCCTGGGTTACCCGTTTCAGTTGGCTAAGTGGATGCTCGGGCGCAGCGACGGTCAGCATGCGCACGTCCGCCAGCTCGCGGAACCATTGGTAGCCCTCATTCATCAATTCCGGCATCAGGCCGTAGGCGACATCCACCGACTGGTTGCGGACCAGAGAGGGCAGTTCTCGAGGAGGGGCAAGATAAATCGACAGGCTGGTTTGCGGAAACCGCTGTTTCAGGCGGCGCAGGATGTCTCGCCACACGTCCTCGGGAATAGCATCGTCCCGGGCGATGCGCAGTACCGATTCGGCACCGCTCAGGTGGTGCTGGCAGCGGGCCTGTATCTGGCCGGCGACCTGATCGAAGCGCCGGCAATCGGTGAGAATGGACTGGCCGATGGAGGTCAAATGCAGCTGGTTGCCGCTGCGTTCAAACAATTCAACCCCCAGCTCGTCCTCTAGTGAGGCCAGCACGGTGCTGACCGTCGTCCGGCTGCGGTTCAGCTCGCGGGCGGCCGCGGCAACGCTGCCGTTCCGGACCACGGATAGAAAGGTTTTAATCTGGGAAGTTTTCATGCTTATCTCGTTGCGCCGGATTTTCCGTCGCTCAGCGACTCACGCCTTCGTGATGATGCCAATAATATGGCCGGCAATTCTCAGGAGGTCAAAATGTTTACTTCTCTGGCGCGGGAAAATATGGCGCTGACATTATCTGCGGCCGGTGCGGGCTTGTTTGCTGTCGTCGGTATCGGCTGGGGGCTTTGGGTTGATTCCCTGGTCATTCTTTTCGATGGCGCCTATTCACTGATCAGCCTGGCGCTGTCCCTTCTTTCTCTCTATGCCGCTCGCCTGGTGCGTCGGCCGGCAACCGAAGATTATCCGTTTGGTTTGGGTGCGGTGGAGCCGCTGGTGATTGCGGTGAAAGGCCTGGTTATTGCCCTGGTGTGTGTGTTTTCGCTGGCGTCGGCGGTGGTCTCGCTGCTGCAGGGGGGGCGTGCGGTGGCTGCCGATATGGCCATGGTGTTTGGTGCTGTGAACGTAGTGGGCTGCCTGGCGGTGTGGGTTTACCTGCGCTGGTCCAGCTTTCAGAATGACTCCGGCCTGGTCAGGGCCGAGCAGCGACAGTGGCTGATGGACAGCGCCCTGAGTGCCGCCGTGATGATCGGTTTTGCCGCCGCCTGGATGCTGGAGAGAACTCAGTGGTCAGAGCTGGCAGTTTACGCAGACCCGGTGATGATGCTGGTGATCTCGGTGTATTTCATGACCGTGCCGGTGAAGATGATTCTGGAGTCGGTGCAGGAGTTGCTGCTGGCGGCACCCTCGGAAGATGCCATGGGCGATATCCAGGATACCCTGGAAGATCTCGGTTTGAATCCGGATAGCGTGAGAGTGGCCAAATTGGGGCCGAACCTGCTTTTGGAAGCTCGTATGGTCAGAATTTGAGAAGGGTGCTTTGACATCAGCTCGACATCAACCGGCCTTCAGCCCGCCGATGGACAGAATCAGTCTGCGGGTGTCGTCCTTTTCGACGGCCAGGTAGTCCAGCAGGGCCTGAAGCGCGCCGTTTGGATCGTCCGGGTGGTTTGAAGCAAACCGGCTGACCAGCTCAATCTGGACATGCAGATCCTGGAACCGGCCATAGAGATCCTGGCGCTTTCGAAGGGTTTTGAGGGCGGATTTCCAGCTGTCGATGTCCAGTTCCATCAGGTAGCGGATGCGCTTCAGGAGCTTGCGCAGATTGTGGATGTCCTCGTCTGGCGCGTCGTGCAGCAGTTCTGCGGTTTTCCGATTGAACATTCGCAGCCTGTGTTCAACGCTGTTTTGAATATCCCCGGTGCTGAGCTTGTCGATGAGTTTGCGGAACTGCCGTGACTGCAGCTCGTTTTCCCAGCTGTGCAGACTCTGCCGGTAGCGCTTGCTTGCAAGCCGTTTCGCCAGCTTTTTCTGTTCCTTATCCACCCGCGCGCAGACCCATTGCTCCAGTGCCCGCAGGAGTTCTGGCTGGTTACTGCATAGCTGCGGCAGATCCTGGCTGAATACGTGCAGGTCCCGCAGGTTACTCGTGGCCTGGGCGTGTCGTTTCAGGTGGGAAATGTGGCTCTTCAGTGATTTGTTTCCGGTCACCTCGGCCAGGGATTCGGCCACGGCGCGGCTACGACGAAGGGCAATGCGATACTGGTGGAGAAATTCATCATCCAGGCCGAGCATCACACCCCTGTGTAACTGGTTAAGACTCTCGGCCTGCCCCAAAAGCACTGACGGAGTGTCTTTGATCGTCGCTTTGCCGGCGCTCTTATGCCGTTTCTGATTCTTGCGATTGAACGCCTCGAAACTGAAATCCACCGGGGTCAGAAAGGTTTCAAGCCGCCCCTCCCGGTTGCCGAGTTTGCGCCAGTGTTTGATTGGCAACCGTATGTGGATAAAGCTGGCCGTGGGGAGTTCAAACGGTGCGTGCGGCACCAGGGTGGCTGCCAGCTCCATCAGCGCCGGGTTGTGCCCGACAATGGCCAGGGTTTGCGACTGATCGTCGCAGTTCTGCAGCCACTGTAATAGACGCCGGTAATCAAAGGTATAGAGTTCCGGGTTGGTGTAAATCTGCGCTTCAGAAATCGAGGAAGGCAGGATGCCTTTCAACGTTTGTTGGGCGCGCAGGGCAGGGCTTGCGTGAATCTCTCCTGCCATGGCCCCGTAACGCAGCAGTGCCCGCCCCAGCGGTGCCAGCTGCTGCTCGCCTCGTGGGTTAAGCGGGCGGTCCTTGTCGCTGAGGTTGTCGTTATCCCAGCTGGATTTGGCATGGCGGATGAGAAAAAGGTGTTTCACGGTGAACTCTCCCCGGCACGGCTGACATGAAACTTTAGTCTGACACAAGCTCAAGTCGTTTACATGACGGCCGATACCCGAACTACCTGAAAGGCTTGATACAAATGGCCTGGCAATAAAGTCGACATGTTTGTACCTACTAATTCGAAATAAAGTAAGCGAACATTACCCGGAGATATAAGCCAAATCCGGATGGCCAAAAAACGATTTCAATAGTCGTGGCAATTT